>CAJLAV010000022.1:0-21567 GCA_905204735.1 uncultured Collinsella sp.
AAAGAGAAGAGGCGGGGCATGCCCCGCCTCTTACACCACATCTCTGCGCGCTACCCCCTGGCGTCTAAATCGCCTTCAGATGGCATGAAATCGCTGTTACTAAATTGGTAACAGTACTCATATTTGCTATTTTTTGCCCACGGGCCCTTGGATGACAGTGTGATTTAATGCCCTCGGGGTTCGAATCCCGGCATATCGGTAGCAAAAAGCCCGCTACCGAATTGGTAACGGGCTTCACATCTCAAATGGTGCCCCCAGCGGGATGTCCGCGTGCGGCTGGCGCCGCCCGCTTTCGCTGCGTCGCTTCGCTCCTTGCGTGCTGCGCTGGAAAACGCTTGCGCGTTTCCTCAGCTCCGCACCCTGTCGGGTTCGAATCCCATGCGCTGGGCCCAAAAAAGAAAGGCTTCCATTGCTGGGAGCCTATCAAATCAGTGGTGGGCGATGAGGGATTCGAACCCCCAGCCTTGTGCGTGTAAAGCACCTGCGCTAACCGTTGCGCCAATCGCCCGTGCTGAGAGAGTATAGCAAAACAATCGCCTCATTCATCTCATATCCATTAAAGGTAACTGGCACGTGTCGCAGCGGAGCTGATTCAGTTGAGATTGCCTGAACATTCCGCCCCTCTTTACGCCCTCGGGTATACTCAAAAGCTACTGATTCGATTTGATGCCCAGCAACAGCAGAGGGGATAGTATATGTGCGGTTTTGTCGGTTTTGTCGGTGGGACGGATAACCAATCCGAGGTGCTCACCAAGATGATGGACCGCATCGTCCATCGCGGTCCCGACATGGGCGGTCAGTTTATCGACGGCCGCGTTGCCCTCGGCTTCCGCCGCTTGTCGATCCTCGACCTGACCGAGGCCGGCGCTCAGCCCATGGCCAATGAGGACGGCAGCGTCGTCATTGTCTTCAACGGTGAGATCTACAACTTCCAAGAACTCCGTTCCGAGCTCGAAGCCAAGGGCTACAAGTTCCATTGCGGCGCCGACACCGAGAGCCTCCTGCACGGCTACGAGGAGTGGGGCGAGGCTGTCCTCGATCGCCTGCGCGGTATGTACGCCTTCGTCATCTGGGACAAAAAGAAGAACAAGCTTTTTGGCGCCCGTGACATCTTTGGCATCAAGCCGCTTTACTACTATCCCATGGCCGATGCGGGCGACGGCGCTCCGGGCGTGCTCTTTGGTTCCGAGATCAAGAGCTTCCTGGACTACCCGCACTTCCACAAGGCGGTCAACAAAAAGGCCCTGCGTCCGTACATGACGCTGCAGTATTCGGCAACCGAGGAGACCTTCTTCGAGGGTGTCTACAAGCTGCCGCCGGCGCACTACTTTACCGTCGATATCCCGACCGGCAAGATGAACATCGAGCGCTACTGGGATTGCGATTACTCTGCCGTCGAGAAGCCGTTCGAGGAGTACGTCGACGAGCTGGACGAGGTCGTGCACGAGAGCGTCGAGGCCCATCGCATCGCCGACGTCAAGGTCGCGTCGTTCCTCTCCGGTGGCGTCGACTCCAGCTACATCGCCGCTTGCCTCATGCCCGACAAGACCTTCTCGGTGGGCTTTGACTACAAGAACTTCAACGAGACCAACTACGCCAAGGAGCTTTCCGATAAGCTCGGCGTCGAGAACGTTCGCAAGATGATTACCGCCGACGAGTTCTTCGGTGCGCTCGAGGACATCCAGTATCACATGGACGAGCCGCAGTCCAACTTGTCTTCCGTGCCGCTGTGGTTCTTGGCCGAGATGGCCCGCAAGGACGTCACCGTCGTGCTTTCGGGCGAAGGTGCCGACGAGCTCTTTGGCGGCTACGCCTACTACGAGGACACGGTCCCGGTGCGCAAGTACAAAAAGATGGTGCCGCTGCCCATCCGTCGCGCGCTCGGTAACCTGGCGCTGCATATGCCGTACTTCAAGGGACATAACTTCCTGGTCAAGGGTGCCGAGATCCCCGAGAAGTCGTTCCTGGGACAGGCTCTGGTATGGCCGGAGCGCGAGGTCGACGGCGTGCTCAAGCCCGAGTACAACACCGGCGACGGCGCCTTCGAGCTTGCCGCTCCCATCTACGCGCGCGTGAAGGGTCAGCCCGAGCTGGTCAAGAAGCAGTACCTGGACATGAACATGTGGCTCCCGGGCGACATTCTGCTCAAGGCCGACAAGATGTGCATGGCGCACTCGCTGGAGCTGCGCGTGCCCTTCCTGGACCGCAAAGTCATGGAGTTCGCCGAGCACATTCCCGACCGCTACCGCATCAACGAGAACGGCAACAAACAGGTACTCCGCCACGCTGCCAACAAGTCGCTGCCCGATGAGTGGGCCACCCGTCCCAAGGTGGGCTTCCCGGTGCCGATTGTCTACTGGCTGCGCGAGCAAAAGTGGTACGACTATGTCAAGGAGTACTTCACCGCGCCGTGGGCAAGCGAGTTCTTCGATACCGATGAGCTCATGCACCTGCTCGATCTGCACTTTGCGGGCAAGGGCGATTTCCAGCGCAAGATCTATACGCCGCTCGTGTTCCTGGTGTGGTACAAGCGCTTCTTTATCGACGAGGACCAGCCCGCTGTTCAGGCTGCCTAGCCTCGGCTTACGAACGCCTGCGCGTAACGGCTCCTCCGGGAGCCGTTTTTGCGTGGGTGCGTTTCAGTTACTATAAAACCGTCCCTGCCAAATGGCTGAGAAAGGTGAAAGATGCACCATTCGGATTCCGCGACCGTGACCACGGTCGATACGCTTGCCAAGCTTCTCGATGTGTGCGGCGAGCTGCGCTCATCAGAGCAGGTTGACGAGCGTGCCGTGACCGGCTGCTCGTTTGATTCGCGCGCGGTCTCGGCAGGTGACGTATTCTTTTGCAAAGGTGCTGCCTTTAAGCCCGCGTTTTTGAGCATGGCGCTCGATGCGGGCGCCGTCGCATTTGTGTGCGAGGAGTCGCTGGTCGAGTCTCTGGAGCCGCTGGCGCAGGAGAGCGGTGCTGCGATGCTGGTTGTTGATAGTGTTCGCACGGCCATGGCCCTGTTGCCGCCGGAGGTCTACGACCGTCCCGACCACGACGTCAAGATCGTGGGTATCACCGGTACCAAGGGAAAGACCACGGCCGCTTTTATGCTCCAGTCGATTATCAAAGCGGCGGGCGAGTCCTGCGGCATGATCGGCTCGGTGAGTACCGACGATGGCATCGAGTGCTACGAGAGCACCAATACTACGCCCGAGGCCCCCGAGGTCTGGCGCCATATCGCCAACTGCCGCACGTCCGGTCGCCAGTCCATGGTCATGGAGGTTTCGAGCCAGGCGCTCAAGTACCAACGCGTCGAGAATCTGCCGTTTGACGTGGCGTGCTTCCTCAACATCGGCCGCGACCACATCTCGCCGATCGAACACCCCACGTTTGAGGATTATTTTGAGAGCAAACTCAGGATCTTTGACCAGGCAAAGACCGCCGTGGTGAATCTAGGCACCGAAGAGGTTGACCGTGTGCTAGAGGCAGCGTCGACGGCCAATCGCTTGGTGACCGTTGGGGTCGAGCATCCCGAGGCGAGCCTGTGGGCAAGCGACGTACGCATGGTCGGCTTTAGCATCGAGTTCAACTTGCATGGCCTGTGTGCCGACGAGTCCGAGACGGGGGAGAAGGTCCTGCTGGGCATCGCGGGCGACTTTAACGTGGAAAACGCGCTGGTCGCTATCGCCGCTGCGCGCGAGATCGGCATCGGTATCGAGGCTATCAAGAAGGGCCTCTCCAAACTGCGTGTGCCGGGCCGTATGGAGGTCGTGGAGTCGAAGGACGGCCGCGTGATCTGCGTCGTCGACTATGCGCACAACCAGCTTTCGTTCCGTTCGCTTTTCTCGTCGGTGAAGCGCGCGTTTCCCGCTAGCCCCGTCATTGCGCTGTTTGGCGCTGCCGGCGGCAAGGCGCAGGAGCGCCGCGAGCAGCTTCCGCGCGAGGCCGCACCGTATTCCGACCTGATGATCTTTGCCAACGAGGATCCAGCTCACGAGGACCCGATGAAGGTCTGTCGCGAGCTTGCCGAGCATGTTCCCGACGATACGCCGAACAAGATCATCCTCGACCGCGAAGCCGCTGTGCATGCGGCGTTCAAGGCGGCGCGCGAGGAGTACGTCAACCCCGATGCTCCCACCATTGTCTTGCTGCTGGCAAAGGGTGACGAAGAGCTCATGCACGTGGGCGACGAGTTCGTGCCCATCGAGAGCGACCTTTCGTTGGCCAATCGCCTGATCGATGTTACCCAGTTTGACTAATGAACCATGATGGCGGCGGCGCCCTGAGTGCGCTGTCGCCATAAGCGTGTTCCCTCAATCAAAACATGCCGTCCAAGTCCAAACCCTTCTACGTAAACGGAGTAACCATGTCCCACAACACCCTGCCGACCGTTGCCGAGCTTTCGGGCGAGATGCGCGAGCGCTTGGCCAAGGTCAAGTACGTCTTTACCGACCTGGATGCCACGATGCTCGCACCCGGCTCGTGCGTGCTACGCGACAACGACGGCAACCCCTCGACCAAACTCGTCGAGGCCGTCGTGGCGCTCGCTCGCGCTGGTATTCAGGTGGTTCCCACCTCGGGCCGCAACCGTACCATGATCCACGAGGACGCGCGCGTGCTCGGTCTCAACTCCTACATCGGCGAGATGGGCGGCCTGGTCATGTACGACCTCAAAGCCAACGATTGGGAGTATCTGACCGGCGACATGCCCTACGACTCCTCTTGCGGCCTCACGCCGCACCAGGTGATCGAGCAGACCGGCGTGTGCGAGAAGATCCTCGCCCGCTGGCCGCACAAGATCGAGTATCACAACGACATGTCGACCGGCTACAAATACCGTGAGGTCACCGTCGGCATGCGCGGCGATGTGCCCGACGATGAGGTTCAGGCCATCCTGGACGAGGCCGGCTGCGGTCTGATCTGGGCTTGCAACGGCCATCTGACTCACCTGTCCAAGCCGACGACGCTCGAGCTCGATCGCGTCGAGGACGGTCGCGCATTCAACATCAACCCCGCGGGTCTCAACAAGGGCGTTGCCATCGCGCGCTTCTGCGAGCACCTGGGGATCGAGCGCGAGGAGACGCTCGCGCTCGGCGATTCCGAGTCCGACTTCTACATGGCCGATCACGTGGGCACGTTCTGCCTGGTCGAGAATGGCCTGACGAGCGCCGGCGCGCCCGAGTTCCTGGCTGCTTGCGAGAACGCTTTCGTTACGCGCGGCAAAATTGTCGACGGTTGGGCGGCGACGGCAGAGCTGCTGGTCGCGGCGCGTTCGTAGCGCGGCATCGCCGCACTTGGACATGTCTTTTCGAGAGAGACTGGTGAGGTAATGTCCGATATCGAGAATCCGGCAGGCGACACGCGCCCGATTGGCGTGTTCGATTCTGGTTTGGGCGGTCTGACGGTTGCGCGCGCGATTGCGACGGCGCTGCCGCACGAGTCCGTCTACTACTTTGGCGACACCAAGCGCTGCCCCTACGGCACCCGCACCGAGGATGAGGTGCGCTCGTTTGCGTTGCAGGCGGGCCGTTGGCTGTCGAAGCACGACGTCAAGATCATGGTCATCGCCTGCAACACGGCGACCGCTGCGGCCTTGCGTCTGGCCCAGCAGGTGCTCGACGTTCCCGTGATCGGCGTGATCGCGCCGGGTGCCCGTGCGGCAATCAACAGCACGCGTACGCGTCGCGTGGGCGTGCTCGCCACCAACCTCACCATTCGCTCGGGCGCCTACACGCGCGCCATTCAGGATCTAGATGCCGGCGTCGATGTATACGGCTGTCCAGCCTCGAACTTTGTCGAGGTTGTCGAACACGAGCTCGCCTCGGGTGCACATCTGCAGGAACAGTGGCTTGAGAACGAGGACATCTTCGATACGCCTGCCGTGCGTGCGCTGGTGGGTGCCACGGTTGAGCCGCTGCGCGACCACGGCATCGATACCGTGGTGCTCGGCTGTACGCATTTTCCGCTGTTGGTGGGACCTATCCGCTATGCGCTGGGGCCTGGGGTGCGCGTCGTGAGTTCCGCCGAGGAGACCACGCGCGAGCTGACCGATATCCTCACGCGCCGCGAGCAGCTGGCGGGCGACGCCGCCGAGCCGCAGCATCGTTTTGCCACGACGGCCGATAACATTGCCGAGTTTGCGGTGGCGGGCAGCTTTATCTTTGGTCAGCCGCTCAAGAGCATCGAACATATCGATATCGATGAGCTGAAATAGATGTAAGGCAGCTGCCAGAGCCTTCGCCACATCTTTTGCCGAAAGGAAATTTCTATGGAGTACATGCAGGTCAACCGCGCCAACGGTCGCGCCGCCAACGAGTTGCGCCCCGTTAAGCTCACCCGTGGCGTCATGAAGCACGCTCACGGCTCGTGTCTGGCCGAGTTCGGTGACACGCGCGTGCTGTGCGCCGCCACTATCGAGGAGGGCGTGCCGGGCTGGCGAAAGGGAGCTAAGGCCGGCTGGGTGACCGCGGAATACGCCATGCTGCCGGCGTCGACCGGCAAGCGCTGCAAGCGCGAGCACGCCAACCGCAAGGGCCGCTCCATGGAGATCGAGCGCCTCATTGGCCGCAGCCTGCGTACCGTCGTCAACATGAAGGCGCTCGGCGAGTACACCGTCACCGTCGACTGCGATGTGATTCAGGCCGATGGCGGCACGCGTACAGCGAGCATCACCGGCGCCTGGGTGGCGCTGCACGACGCCCTCGCCATGTGGGTCGAGGCGGGCAAGATCGAGCGCATCCCGCTTATCGGCCAGGTGGCTGCCATCTCCATGGGCGTTGTCGACGGCAACACTCTGCTCGACTTGGATTATTCCGAGGACAGCCATGCCGAGGTCGACATGAACCTCGTCGCCACCGACACCGGTGAGATGATCGAGCTCCAGGGCACCGGCGAGCAGGCGCCCTTCGACCGTAAGCGCCTCAACGCCCTGCTCGACCTGGGCGACAAAGGTATCGCCGAGCTCATCGAGCTTCAGCGCCAAGCCATCGCCTAATCTGCCAAAAAGGGACAGGTTTATTTTGGTAGGTTTTACCTGTGGAGACGTCTGGACACAAGACTGCCGTTGATTGAGAGGGGAGAGGCGGAGTCCCTCGTTGCCCTCGGCGCGGTATTGATATAGAGACAAGGAGGCCAGTCATGGCACTTGAGAAGATTGACATCGACACCCTCGACCCGGCGGCGACCATCGTCGTGGCAACGGGCAACGCCCATAAGCTCACCGAGATCGAGGCCATTTTGGGCAAGGTCATGCCCGAGGTGCGCTTTGTGGCGCTCGGCCAGCTGGGCGATTTTGAGGACCCCGAGGAAAACGGCACGACGTTTTTGGAGAACGCCATCATCAAGGCGCAGGCTGCGGTCGAGGAGACGGGCCTTATGGCCATTGCCGATGATTCGGGCTTGGTCGTCGACGCGCTGGACGGTGAGCCCGGTGTGTATAGCGCGCGCTACGCGGGCGTTCACGGCGACGATGCCGCCAACAACGCCAAGCTGCTCGTTAACTTGGAAGGCGTGGCAGACGAGGATCGCACCGCGCGTTTTATGAGTGTCGTCGCGCTCATCGACACGGATGGTCTGGTCACCTATGGTGAGGGCGCCTGCGAGGGCGTTATCGCGCACGAGGGCCGCGGCGATCACGGCTTTGGCTACGACCCGCTGTTCCTGCCGGTCGACACGCCGGGCAAGACCATGGCCGAGCTGACGGCGGACGAGAAGAACGCCATCAGCCATCGATTCCATGCGCTCGAGCACCTATCCGCCAAACTGACGGGCGAGGAGTAGGCCGTGCGTGCGGTGGTGCAGCGCGTGCTCAACGCCGGCGTGACGGTCGACGGCGAGTGCGTGGGTCGCATTGGACGCGGCTACCTGGTGCTGCTTGGTGTGGGCCATGGCGATACGCGTGCCGAGGCCGACAAGCTGTGGGGCAAGCTCCGCGGGCTGCGTATCAACGAGGACGAGAACGGCAAGACCAACTTGGCGCTTGCCGATGTCGACGGCGAGGTGCTCGTGGTGTCGCAGTTCACGCTGTTCGCCGATTGCCGCCACGGTCGCCGCCCATCGTTTACGGATGCCGGCGCCCCCGATGTCGCCAACGAGCTCTACGAGTACTTCTTGACGCTTGTGCGCGAGGACGTCGAGCAAGTAGCACATGGCATCTTCGGCGCCGATATGAAAGTCGATCTTGTCAACGACGGTCCGTTCACCATCGTCTTGGACACCGATAGTCTGTAAGTAGTCAATTTGGGACCGGGCTTTTTAAGCTACTTGCGTGTGACGGCAGCAGGGTGCTATAATATTAGAGTTTTGTCTATCTTAGGGGTATTATCCCCTTTTTGAATTGCACCTTCTGGAGGCCCTGTTCATGGAAGAGATGGAAGTCAATCACGTCGACGACATCCACGAGAAGCTGACCGATATGGTGGGCGATCGCGTTAAGGTGAAGGCCAACATGGGCCGCACCCGCGTCGTCGAGCGCATGGGCACCATCAAGAGCGTGCACCCCGCCGTCTTTATCGTCGAGGTTGACGAGCGTCGTGGCCGCAAGTCGCGTCAGTCCTACCAGTACATCGATGTCCTCACCGGTCAGGTCGAGCTGTTCGACCCCGAGAGCGGCGAGCACATTTTTACCCCGCTCGGCAATCAGCTCGAGGAGCACTAGCGGTGACCGATTGGTCCCTGACCCTTTCCGCGCCGGCAAAGATTAACCTCTACCTGGGGGTTCATACCGAGCGCGATGACCGCGGCTACCACAGGGTCGATTCCCTGATGGCAGCCGTCAGTCTTTCCGATACCGTGACGGTCACGCCGGCGCAGGCGCTGACTGTCCAGACGGTTCCAGCATCAGATTTTCCCATGCAAAAGAATACGGCGTATCGGGCTGCGATTGCTATGGCCGAGCATTATGGTCGCGAGGCAAACATCTGCGTGACGATTGAGAAGCGCATTCCATTGCGCGCCGGCTTGGGCGGCCCCTCGACGGATGCGGCCGCGGTCATTGTCGCCTTGGCGGAGCTCTGGGGAATTGATCGCACCGACCCCGTGCTCGACGACATCGCGCGCGGCATTGGTGCTGACGTCCCGTTCTTTTTGCACGCGAGCCCTGCGTTCTACGTAGGTGGGGGAGACGTGCTGGCAACTGAGTACCCCGCGCTGCCCGCAACGCCCGTCGTGTTGGTCAAGCCGCGCGAGGCAAGTGTTTCGACAATTGAAGCCTATCGACGTTTTGACGAGGCCCCGGTGCCTGCGGACGAGCCCGGCGCGATAGCTTCTGCCTTGCGTGCTGGTGATGCCGAGACGGCATATGCACTCATCCATAACAACTTGGGTGTCATTTCCGCACAGATGGAGCCGCAGATTCAAACGGTTCTCGATTGGCTGCGTAAACAGGACGGCACCGTTGCTGTAGATGTGTGCGGATCGGGTGCCTGCTCGTTTGCCATTTGCGGCACCGCCGCCATGGCCGAAAGGCTTGCCGACGCTGCCCAGCAAAACGGCTGGTGGTCCTGCGCGACGCAGTTCATTCCCAACACGGTTCGCGTCGAAGTGCCAAAGAAGTAAAAATTTCTCTAGCACACGACGGAAATCTTTGTTACTATAGTCGAGCTAACGGGTTGTGGCTCAGTTTGGTAGAGCACTGCGTTCGGGACGCAGGGGTCGCTGGTTCAAATCCAGTCAACCCGACCAGAGCATGAGGAGGGACCGCTTCTTGCGGTCCCTTTTTTTAGCTATTGTTGTGATACCGCGATACCCGCGGTATACTCATTCGAGCTTGTCTCGCTGTATTGTGGAGGTCTACATGTTTGGACTGAGGGCTCCTGAGCTCATCATTATTCTCGTCGTTGTCCTGATTATCTTCGGGCCCAAGAACCTGCCGAAGCTCGGCAAGTCCCTCGGCTCTACCGTCAAGAATATCCGCGAGGGTATGGAGGGCGACGATAAGGCCGAGACCAAGCAGGCCGAGGAGGTCGTGGTCGAGCAGTCCGAGGAGGACAAGGAGATCGCTGAGCTCGAGGCCAAGCTCGCTGCTGCCAAGAAGAAGCAGGCAGAGGACAGCGACGCGGACGCAGAGTAGTCCCATCCCTTTGGGGTGAGCACCTGACCGGCTTGCCCGCAGGCTAGCCGGTCTTTTTCGTTTTGTTGACAGTTGATTGTTTGATCAGAGTTGGGGAGATATCCGTATGGACGCAAGCCAGATCGTACTGACCGCTGAGGGCCGCCAGAAGCTCGTCGAGGAGCTCGCTTGGCGTGAGGGCGATTACGCCAAGGAGATCGTCGAGGACATCAAGGAAGCCCGCGCGTTCGGCGACCTTTCGGAGAACTCCGAGTACGACGCCGCTAAGGACAAGCAGGCCCAGAACGCCGCTCGTATTGCCGAGATCCAGGCCATCCTCGCCAACGCTCAGGTTGCTGCCACCACGGGCGACCTGACCGTCTCCATCGGTTCCACCGTTTCGCTGATTGATCCCAACGGCGAGGTCATGGAAGTCACGCTCGTCGGTACCACCGAGACCAACTCGCTCGAGCACAAGATCTCCAACGAGTCTCCGGTCGGCCACGCCATCATCGGTCACGGCGAGGGCGACTCCGTCGAGGTCGTTACGCCTTCCGGCAAGACTCGCGTCTACACCATCGCCAAGATCGCACGCTAGACCACGGTCCCGCGTAAAGGTATGTTTTCGCTCCCTGGGACCGAATCCTGGGGAGCGTTTTAGTTTGAGGAGCTAACTTATGGCAGAGAACCTGAACGCCGCCGATCAGGCATCGACGCTCAACGACGAGCGCGCCACCCGCCTGGCCAAGCGCGCCGCCCTGTTCGAGGCGGGCCAGAACCCCTATCCCGAGCACTCTGAGCTTGAGGACTACGTCGCCGATATCGAGGCTAAGTACGCCGAGCTTGCCGATGGCGAGGACACCGAGGACGTCGTGAAGATCGCCGGCCGCGTGGTCGCCAAGCGCGGTCAGGGCAAGATCATGTTCATCGTCGTGCGCGATGCGACTGCCGAGATTCAGCTGTTCTGCCGCATCAACGACATGGACGAGGCTGCCTGGAATACGCTCAAGGCCCTCGACCTGGGCGATATCCTGGGCGTGACCGGCGTGGTCGTGCGTACCCAGCGCGGCCAGCTTTCCGTTGCCCCTAAGAGCGCGACCCTGCTTGCCAAGGCCGTTCGTCCGCTGCCCGAGAAGTTCCACGGTCTTTCCGACAAGGAGACCCGCTATCGCCAGCGCTATGTCGACCTGATCGCCAATGACGACGTTCGCGAGACCTTCCGTAAGCGTTCGCAGATTCTCTCTACCTTCCGTCGCTTTATGGAGTCCGACGGCTACATGGAGGTCGAGACCCCCATCCTGCAGACCATCCAGGGCGGCGCTACCGCCAAGCCGTTCATTACCCACTTCAACGCGCTCGATCAGGAGTGCTACCTGCGTATTGCCACCGAGCTCCACCTCAAGCGCTGCATCGTCGGTGGTTTTGAGCGCGTGTTCGAGATCGGCCGCATCTTCCGTAACGAGGGCATGGACCTCACCCACAACCCCGAGTTCACTACGATGGAGGCCTACCGTGCCTTCTCCGACCTCGAGGGCATGAAGGCGCTCGCCCAGGGCGTCATTAAGGCGGCCAACAAGGCCATCGGCAACCCCGAGGTCATCGAGTACCAGGGCCAGACCATCGACCTTTCTGGTGAGTGGGCCAGCCGTCCCATGACCGACATCGTCTCCGACGTGCTCGGCAAGCAGGTCACCATCGACACGCCGGTCGAGGAGCTTGCTGCCGCCGCGCGCGAGAAGGGCCTGGAGATCAAGCCCGAGTGGACTGCTGGCAAGATCATCGCCGAGATTTACGATGAGCTGGGCGAGGGCACCATCGTCAACCCGACCTTCGTGTGCGATTACCCCATCGAGGTCAGCCCGCTTGCCAAGCGTTTTGAGGACGACCCGCGCCTGACGCACCGCTTTGAGCTGGTTATTGCCGGCCACGAGTACGCCAACGCGTTCTCCGAGCTCAACGACCCGGTCGACCAGGCCGAGCGCTTTGCCGCCCAGATGGCCGAGAAGGCCGGCGGCGACGATGAGGCCATGGAGTATGACGAGGACTACGTGCGCGCCCTCGAGTACGGTATGCCTCCCGCGGGCGGCATTGGCATTGGTATCGACCGCGTGGTCATGCTGCTTACCAACCAGGCTTCTATCCGCGACGTGCTGCTGTTCCCGCACATGAAGCCCGAGAAGGGTTTCCAGTCCGGTGCCGCTGCCGCCAAGGCTGCCGAGGCCGGCAACGCCGCGAGCCCGTTCGTTAAGTCGCTTAAGCCCACGCTCGATTACTCCAAGATCGCCGTTGAGCCGCTGTTCGAGGAGTTCGTCGACTTCGATACCTTCTCCAAGAGCGATTTCCGCGCTGTGAAGGTCAAGGCATGCGAGGCCGTCAAGAAGTCCAAGAAGCTGCTGAACTTTACGCTCGACGACGGTACCGGTACCGACCGCACCATCCTCTCCGGTATTCACGCTTATTACGAGCCCGAGGACCTGGTCGGCAAGACCTTGCTCGCCATCACCAACCTGCCTCCGCGCAAGATGATGGGTATTCCCAGCTGCGGCATGCTGATCAGCGCTGTCCACGAGGAGGAGGGCGAGGAGCGTCTCAACCTGATCCAGCTCGACGCCTCCATCCCCGCCGGCGCAAAGATGTACTAATTGGTTCCGCCGTTCTACCGAACGGCGGACCAGCCGACGCTGCGCGACGCCCAGGGCGAACAATTTGTCATTCAAAAGGCAAGGCATGACCAGAAGGTCTATGCCTTGCCTTTTTCATGCCAACTTGTTCGCCCTGGACGTCGCTCGCTGTCCGTCCTCTATCTGCGGCGTTGACTTGGTTGACACTTAGAACATCGATGTAGTCATTGGGGACGTTCTTAAACGACTACTCAATGGCTATTGCGCACATGGTTCGCATGACAGCCGCCTCTTTTATGTTTCCTTTAGCCGTCGCTGTCTAGGATGGGGGTTAGTCGATAGGAAGGGAGCACCGGGATGGACGATGCGAGCGAGCGCGCAATCGAAGAGGACATGCTCGATCAGTTCAATTACTTTGATGATGAGGATGAGGAGCTAATCGATCGTCGCGAGCCGGCATCGCTTGACTCATTTGATCTGGTCGATGAAGAGCCCGACGAGGACGAGGGCGAATTAACGGAGCCCCCACAGCCTTCGCGCCTTGACTCGCTGCTTTCGAGAGCCCCCATGCACCACGGCGTTCGTGCCGGCGCGCTCCATATGAAAACTGACTGGCACCAGATCGTGACGGCAGGCGATGAGCTTGCCGTCGATGCGCCGCTCACCGATAAGTCATCCATCATCTGCCGCACCGGCATGCTTATGCTGGCAAGCGGAACAGGTGCCTGGCGCGTGCGCGATACCATGAATCGTGTTGCTGCCGTACTCGGCGTCACGATTCACGTCGACCTGAGCCTTCTGTCGTTTGAGTGTACTTGCATCGAAGATGGCCACTGCTTTAACGAGGTTGTCAGCCTGCCCACAACGGGAGTCAATACCCATCGCATTTGGATGATGGAGAGTTTCCTCAAGGAAATCGAGACCTATGGTCGTCGCTTCACGGTACACGAGTACCACGAGATGCTCAGGACCGTTGAGAGCTCAAAACCCGATTACTCTCCCTGGCAACAGGGCCTTGCGGCAGCCTGTGCTTGCGGCGCCTTCGTCTTTTTGCTCGGCGGCGGCCCTATCGAGATGGCCTGCGCATTCGTAGGCGCTGGTGTCGGTAACTTTGCTCGCTCCCATATTCTCAAGCAGGGTCTTGGCCAGTTTAGCGCGCTGACGACGGGCGTTGCGCTCGCTTGCGTTTCGTATCTGCTGGCATTGCTCGGCCTTGGCCAGGTCGTACCGGGGGCAATGTCGCACCAAGAAGGCTATATCGGCGCCATGCTCTTCGTGATTCCCGGCTTTCCCCTCATTACGGCAGGCCTCGACATCGCTAAGCTCGATATGCGAAGCGGCATTGAGCGTCTTTCGTATGCCGTGTCGATTATTGTGATGGCGACCCTTGTGGGCTGGATGGTTGCCGAGTGTGTGGGGCTGGCACCGGATGATTTTGCCCCGCTCGGCCTTTCGCCGCTTGCCCTTACGCTCCTGCGCGTGGTGATGAGCTTCGTTGGCGTATTCGGCTTCTCGGTGATGTTCAACAGCCCGGTAAAGATGGCCGCGGCAGCTGGGTTGATTGGCGCCGTTTCCAATACCCTGCGCCTTACGCTCGTCGATGCGCCGACGATGATTCCCTTCCTGGGCCTCAGCACGGGAATGCCTCCCGAGGCAGCAGCGTTTATCGGCGCGCTGGTATCGGGTCTGCTGGCAAGCTTGGCCGAAGTCAAGCTCACCTACCCGCGTATCGCTCTCACGGTGCCTTCGATTGTCATTATGGTGCCGGGTTTGTATCTGTATCGCTCGATGTATTACATGTGCACCTTCGACACAGTCAATATGCTCGGTTGGTTTGTGCGTGCAGTGCTCATCGTGGCGTTTTTGCCCGTTGGTCTGGGTGTGGCACGTACACTCACCGACCCTCGCTGGCGCCACACCAGCTAATTGGTGCAAAGGGGACAGGTTACTTTGCACCCCCAATGAGTTGCGGTGAAATAGGGACTGAATTGCTGCTTAAAGGGTCAAAACAGTCCGTATTCCACCGCAACTTATGGGGTCGGGGGGGGGGATTATTGGTGCCCTGCATCTCCATAAACTCAACGCTTACGAAGCGCGCGCCGTTCGTGTTAGGGTAGTTCCACCACATAAGTAGTCGCAGACGCACGTACCACGGGCGGGCGAGATGAAGTCCCAACAGCTCCATTTTGCCCGCCCGTTTTTGTTGCGTGGTGCCGCGGCGTAACACAGAAAGGACAATGCCCTTTATGCCTATCAACAAACGAGAGAGCCTGCTGTTCACCTTTATCATGTGCTTTTGCATGGTGCTCTGGATGAGCATCTACAACGTTGCCCTGCAGCATGGGGCCATCAACGGCGAGGTTGTTGCCGCCGCGTGGCTCGGCTTCCCCGTTGCCTACATTTTTGCCATGTGCTGCGACTGGTTTGTTGCCAGCCCCCTTGCCAAGGGTTTCGCCTTTAAATTCCTGGTCACGCCGGGCAAGAGTTCGCCGCTTGCCATGACGCTTGCCGTCAGCTCCTGCATGGTCGTTCCCATGGTCATCATCATGTCGCTGTACGGTGCCTGTGAGGGTCTGACGCACATGCCCGGCGGCATCCTTGCGAACCTGTATTCCGTGCCCGCGATCTGGATGATCAACATCCCGCATAATTTTGTGATGGCGCTGCCGTGGAACCTTTTGGTAGCCGGTCCGATTTCCCGCTTCGTCTTCCGTCGCGCCTTCCCTGTGGGGACGGTTTTCGAGGAGGAGCATGCCGAGCTCTTGGAGCAGGCTATGGCTCCTGAGTGCGAGTAGCTCGCTTAGGGATCTGCTGAGCGCGGGCGACTTGCTTGGTTGGAGCCCAAAGCGTGGATAGCTCTCTCGGCGACATCGCGGGCGTGAGCGGTGCGCATGACCGGAGGGCCCGTGCTGCTCCGTTGCCCGACGTGCTAGCGCGCAGAACAATCTGTTGGTGCATTCGGCGGCTGCTGAAGCGTTTCGGCAGCCGCTTTTTATACGGAGTTTAAATACAACAGTCTGTTGTATTACGTAGAGTGGTATATCTCTAGCGGGAAAAATGCGAGAGACGGAGCATTATGGCGTTGCTAGTAGGACTGGACGTAGGGTCGACGACGACCAAAGTTTACGCGATGCACGAGGATATGACCGAGGCGTGGTGGGGATATCGCCGCCACGGGGCGTGTCAGACAGCGAGCGTGCGCGCCATGCTCGGCGAGCTCGCCGAGCGCTTTCCCCATGAGTCACTGCGCGTTGCGGTGACCGGCTCGGGTGCGCGCGATATCGCGACCGCGCTGGGCGCCTCGTACGTTCAGGAGGTGGTCGCCAACGCGCTCGCGATCAGCAGGTTCTATCCGCAGACGCGCTGCGCCATCGAGCTGGGCGGCCAAGACGCCAAGATGATCTTCTTCCGCACCAACGATAAGGGAGACATCGAGGTTGCCGACATGCGCATGAACGGCTCGTGCGCAGGCGGTACCGGTGCATTTATCGACGAGATGGCAAAGCTCATGGGGGTCGGCACCGAATCGGGCGAGTTCGAGCAGCTCGCAAGCCGGGGAACGACCGTCCATGAGGTCTCGGGCCGCTGCGGCGTGTACGCAAAGACTGATATCCAGCCGCTGCTCAACGAGGGCATTCCTACCACCGACCTGGCGCTTTCGGCGCTTCACGCGGTCGTCCGCCAAACGATCGGCGGTCTGGCCCAGGGTATCGACATCGAGCCGCCGGTAATCTTCGAGGGCGGTACGCTCGCCTACAACCCCACGCTGGTCCGCGTGTTCCGGGAGCAACTGAATCTATCGGACGATCAGGTTATCGTCCCGCGCGATCCGCAGATCATGGTCGCGCGCGGTGCCGCCCTGTCGCTGACCGACATGTTCGCATCGTCCCAACCGATCGACCTTCCCGACGCTTTTGTCCGGCTGGATAAGCTCGAGACGGTCGCGCCCGCAAGCGGGGAGGGACGTCTTGCCCAGCCCTTTTTTGCCACACCTGCCGAGCAGGCGGATTTTACGGCACGCCATGGCAAAGAGACGCCGGCAAAGGGTCCGGATGCGTATGCGCCCGGAGAGACGGTGCGTGTGGCGCTCGGTATCGATTCGGGGAGCACGACGACCAAGTTCGCCCTGGTCGATGAGGCGGGTGAGCTTGTCGATTCGTTCTACGCGTCTAATAACGGCAGACCGCTCGACGTCGCCCAACAGGGTCTTGTCAGCTTGAAGAACCGCTGGGAGACAGCGGGAGTCACGCTTGCGATCGATGCCGTGGGCACCACGGGATATGGCGAGGAGCTTTTCGCGCGCGCGTTCCACGCCGACTACCATACGGTCGAGACGGTCGCGCACGCCCGCGCCGCGTGCGCATGCGTTCCAGATGCGACCTTCGTGCTCGACATCGGCGGACAGGATATGAAGGCCATCTGGCTCAACCACGGCGTGCTGACCGATATCGTCGTCAACGAGGCGTGCTCTGCGGGCTGCGGCTCGTTCCTCGAGGGTTTTGCCAAAAACCTCGGAATAGCCGTTGAGGATATCGCGACCGAGGCATTTTCGTCCAAAGCCCCCGCCGTTCTCGGCAGCCGCTGCACGGTGTTCATGAACAGCAGCGTCGTTTCCGAGCAGCGGCGCGGTAAGGGTCCGGGCGACATCATGGCCGGTCTCTGCCGTTCGATTATCGAGAACGTGTTCACCAAGGTCATTCGCGTTTCAAATCTCAACCGTCTGGGCGACAAAGTCGTCGTCCAGGGCGGCACGTTCCGAAACGACGCGGTGCTGCGCGCATTCGAGCAGTATTTGGGCAAACCCGTCACGCGTGCGCCCCACCCGGGGCTGATGGGCGCTATCGGTATCGCCCTGCTCGCGCGCGAGGAATGCCGCAAGGGCGACGCCGGCACGTCGTTTATCGGGCTCGATGCCGTGGAGCGCTTCGAGCATCGCGAGTTCGGCGGCGTTACCTGCCGTCGGTGCAACAACCGCTGCCAGCGCGCGGTCGTGGCATTTGGCGACGGCTCGCTTTACGTCACGGGCAATCGCTGCCCGCGCGGCGGCGCCATCTCATGGGATGAGCTCGTGCGCGAGGTTCCCGCGGCGGAGGAGCTGCGTCCGCAGGGTGCTTGCGAGGCACAGGCACCCGGCACGGGGCGCGACCGGACCGCGGCTGCCCCCAATCTCTTTGTCGACCGCGAGAAGCTGCTGTTCGAGTCGTGCCCCACGGTTCCCGTCTGCGGGGGGCGCGATGTCACGATCGGCATTCCCCGTGTGCTCGAGTTCTGGGACACCATGCCGTTCTGGTCGACGTTCTTCAGCACGCTCGGCTTTAAGGTGCGCGTCTCGGGACGCAGCACCAAGGCGATGTACGAGCGCGGTCTGGCGCACGTCACATCCGACACCGTGTGCTTCCCGGCCAAGCTCGTCCACGGGCACATCCGCAATCTCGTCGACGCCGGCGTCGACCGCATCTTCATGCCCATCATCACGACGGTGCCCACCGAAAACACCGCCTCTACCAGCGAGTGGATGTGCGCCGTCGTAAAGGGATACCCCTACGTGATGCGCAATTCCGATAACCCGGAGGAGCGTTTCGGCGTTCCGTTCGATACGCCGCTGTTCCACTGGTACGACGGGGGCGACCGAAACCGCCAGCTCAAGGCGTGGTGCAAGGAGACCTTCGATATCGATGCCGACCTGGTTGCCAAGGCGACCGAGCAGGCGGACCGCGCGCAGCAGACGTTTGAGAACCAGCTGCAGCTGCGCGGCAGGCAGGTGCTCGAGAACGTGCGCGAGGACGGCGGCTACGCGGTGGTGATCGCTTCGCGCCCGTACCACAACGACCCGCTGGTCAACCACGGGCTGCCCAAGCTCTTCTCTGAGCGCGGCATCCCCGTGCTGACGCCCGATGCGGTGCCGGGGGTCTGCAACGTCGATCTTTCCAACAGCCGCATCGACATCGTGAACAACTACCATGCGCGCATGCTGTCGTGCGCGGTCATCGTCGCATCGACGCCCGAGCTCGAGCTCGTGCAGATGGGCAGCTTCGGCTGCGGCCACGATGCGTATCTCACCGACGAGATCGCGCGCATGATGGGCGAGATGGGCTCCAAGGTTCCGATGATGATCAAGCTCGATGAGAGCGACGTCGCCGGTCCCATGGGCATTCGCGTGCGTTCGTTTATCGAGTCGGTCAACCGTCGTCGCGCGGAGGAGCGTGCCGAGGGCGCCCGGGTGCACGCGGTCCATCCGCTCGACGACCCGTATAAGGTCAAGTACACCAAGCGCGACCGGCGCGACAAGATCGCGCTGGTCCCCAACACCTCCCATGCGTTCTGCAGGCTCATGACCGCGGCGATGCGCAATCAGGGCGTGCGCGCCGAGGCCCTTGATATCGGGCGCGAGGATGCCATCCGCCTGGGCAAACGCTATGTGCACAACGACATCTGCTTCCCCGCGCAAATCGTGATCGGCGAGGCGCTCGCGGCACTCGAGAGCGGTAAGTACGACCCGCACGACGTCGCCGTGGTGACTGGCAAGTATATCGGCGACTGCCGCCTGACGCACTACATGCCCCTGCTGCGCCGCGCGCTCGACGACGCGGGATACGACTATGTCCCGGTGCTCACCAACGACGACGTCGATGCCCACAATGCGCATCCGGGCTTCAAGCTCGGCCTTGGCCCGAGCATCCAGATCGCCTACGGTCTTCCCATGATCGATACCCTCGAGGCCATGCTTAGGCGCATCCGTCCCTACGAGCTCGAGAAGGGCGCGGCGGACGCTGCGTTCGACCGCGCGCTCGATGAGGTTATCGAGGGCATGGAGCGCTCCGGGCTGAGAGGCCAGGCGACGGGCTTCAAACGCGCGCTTGCGATCATGGACGCCGTTCCGTACGACCGCTCGAACCCGCATCCGACCGTTCTCATCGTGGGCGAGTACCTGCTCAATTTCCATCTCGGCGCCAACCACGAGATCGAGCGCTACCTCGAGGACAACGGGCTCGAGGTCATCGAGGCGCGCATGACCGACGTGATCCGCAAGACCTATTTCTACAAGCATGCGCAGTCGCGCGAGTTCCACGTCGACCTGTCGCTGCCCGAAAAGGCCTGGTACGCCACGGCGGACAACCTGTTCGAGCTCGCGCACGACCGTTGCGACCGCCTGGGCGCGGCGAGCCCGCTCTACGAGCCGCCGACGCGCATGCCCGAGCTCGTGCGCGCGAGCGATAAGATCCTGCACCATACGTTCGATGCGGGCGAGGGCGTGCTGATTCCGGCGGAGATTCTCGAGCACGCCAAGCGCGGCTGCCGCAACTTCGTGATCCTGCAGCCGTTCGGGTGTCTGCCCAACCATGTCGTGGGGCGCGGGCTCATCCATGCGCTCAAGGAGCAGTATCCCACGGCGCAGTTCCTGCCGCTCGACTACGATCCCGACGTGAGCTTCGCCAACGTGGAGAACCGTCTTCAGATGCTCATCATGAACGCCAAGGCGCAGGGGTGCGGTGAGGCGCATGGCGAGACCGCGTAAGGACGCCGATGCGCCCGATGCACGCACCCGTATCATCGAGGCGTTTTGGGAGCTCATCGAGAACAACAGCATCTTCGAGCTGTCGGTTGGCGAGGTGACCCGCGCCGCCCAGTGCAATCGCGGAACGTTTTACTACTATTTTCACGATTTCGATGAACTCGTCGCCATCGCCATAGCCCAGCTGCTGCAGGATAACGAGCTCATCACCGATGCCCTCTGGCATTTTTCGAGCGAGGGCGACCTTTCGGCGTTCGACCGGCGCGACGTCCGCTGCCTGCTGCGGCGCATCGTCATCACCATGAGGGCGGGTGCCGCCGAGCAGGTCGTGCAGGGCATCCATATGATCATCATCGACCGCGTGAGAGAGATCGTCCACCCCGACGGAGAAGAGCTCAAGGCAGATTCGAGCTTTGCGGTGGGCTTTCTGGTCTCGGGCATCATGGGCTTTGTGATGGCGGTCGGCTTTGCCCGGGAGGGCGGCGAGGAGATAGACCTCGAGCAGCCGGGGGACAGCGCGTGCGCGTACCTGAGGGCGGTCGCCATGCAGACGGTGGAAACGGTCGCGCAAGTCGAGGGCGTCGATACATCCGAGCTGCTCGAACGCGTCTCCAAGGAGGCCGATGCCTATCGCGCATCGCGTGCGACGAGTCCCGACGTGGTGAAAGACGTCTAGGGTTTCTCTTGCGGGGCGCCCGTCGCGCATCGCGCGGTGAGTCCCGCGATGCGGTCATAACCTGCATTCATGTGAGCCGGGTTTATAGATATTCCTCCAGCTGTTAACATATACTCCATATGGGTAAAGAGACCAAAGCGCTGCCGCGGGGCGGCGCTTTGCGTTTGAAAAAACTAGCTCGTCTAAGAGGAACTAGCATGTTAGACCGTTTTACCGATCGCGCGCGTAAGGTCATGTCCATGGCCAAGCAAGAGGCGCTCGATCTTCATTCAAATAAGGTGGGCACCGAGCACCTGCTGCTCGCACTTGCCAAGGAGGACGAGGGCATCGCTGCCGAGGCGCTGCGCTCGCTCGATATCTCCTACGATGACATCATGGATACCCTCAAAGAGGTCCAGACCACGGTTCCCGAGCCCAGCGAGGAGACCGAGGCTGCCAAGCTCGCCTTTACGCCGCTCGTCATCAGCGTGATGGAGCGCTCCTTCCGCGTGGCACGCGAGAACAACCAGACCTACGTTTCGACCGAGCACTTGCTGATCGGCATCGTCGAAGAGGGCAACGGCATGGCCATGGACATCCTCATGCGCCTGGGCGTGTCGTCCGCCTCCATCAAAAAGGCTATCGAGAAACTCACCGCCAAGGACCAGGACAAGAAGCGTCCGCTCGCCGGTGCCGGTGCCGGGCGTCCCGGTGCGGGCCTGCCGTTCTTTAGCGGCTC
>CAJLAV010000023.1:0-21099 GCA_905204735.1 uncultured Collinsella sp.
CGCCACTGGCGCCTCCTGTTCGTGCGGAACTCATATCGAGCAAAGGTCCGGGGCCTCGCTACGGGGCGGCCAAGTTGACGTAGCTGAGATGCAGCATGAGGCCTGCTCACTCCTCGAAGTTCTTAGTGGAATTGAGTTGACTTGCAACAGCGCTTTGCTTGCAGCAACGATTGAGCTGCAACAAATTTTTTATTGGACCTCGAACCCTATACTCGATGTTCGCTTCGTTCATTGAGTGTCGCTCGCGAGGGGTCTGGAGTATATCGTTCCGCCCGCAGTTTCGCAGGCCAAAGGCCGAGAATGTTTGAGGACGGAATGATATACTCCAGACCCCCAGGAAGGTTACTTATGAACTACGCGAACATTAAGTATTTCGACATTGCTGATGGGGAAGGCGTTCGTACTTCTCTGTTTGTGAGTGGGTGCCGTCGTGGGTGCAAGAATTGCTTTAACTCTGTTGCGTGGGACTTTGCTGCGGGCGAGCCCTTTGATCGTGCCGTCGAGGATAAGATTATTGAGAGCCTCGACCATCCCTTTATCGATGGTCTGACGATTTTGGGCGGCGAGCCTATGGAACCTGAGAATCAGGCGGGACTCGTTGAGTTTGTCGAGCGTGTTCGTGAGGCTTATCCCGTGGAGTCGGGGAAGACCATTTGGTGCTTTACCGGCGACGTGCTCGAGGAACTTATGCCGGGCGGTCGTCACCATACCGAGGTGACGGACCGCATTCTCGCCTGCCTCGATATGTTGGTGGACGGTCCGTTCGTTCAGGATCTGTACGATATCTCGTTGCGCTTTAGGGGCTCGAGTAACCAGCGCGTGATAGATATGAACGCCACGCGTGCCCGTGCCGAGCGTGAGAATGTTGCGCTTTGCGACGCCGTGGAGCTTTGGCGGGATGATCCGGTCTATTCGACCCATACAATGTAGCTTGTGGCCGATGCCGGAGGGCGTGGTACCATAGCGCGAACGCGAAATCGAAAAAAGTGAGGCCCAGATGGTCGATCAGGAAAAAGTCGAGACTGCCATTAAGCTGCTGCTTGAAGGTATAGGCGAGGACCCAACTCGTGAGGGCCTGCTGGAGACTCCGGGACGCGTCGCCCGTATGTATGGCGAGATTGCCGGCGGTATGGACCAGAGTGCCGAGGAGCACCTGTCCAAAACTTTTGCCGTCGCTTCGAACGATTTGGTTATCGAGCGCGACATTACGTTTTACTCGCTGTGCGAGCACCATCTGCTGCCGTTTTATGGCAAGGCTGCGATCGGCTATATCCCTAACGGTCGCGTGGCGGGCCTGTCTAAGCTTGCTCGCACGGTTGAGGTCTATGCCCGTCGTCTGCAGCTGCAGGAGCAGCTGTGTGCGCAGGTTGCCGACGCTCTCATGGATTATCTCGCTCCCCAGGGAGCGATTGTGCTCATGGAAGCCGAGCATATGTGCATGACCATGCGCGGCGTGCAAAAGCCCGGCACCAAGACCGTGACGCTCGCTCGCCGCGGCGTCTTTGAGACTGATCCCGCGCTCGAGGAGCGGTTCTTTAGGATGCTGGGCCGTTAGCATGAGGGTCGTCAACGACTTTACATCGAAGACCGATGAGGGGACGTCGCGTCGCGGCTTTATGGCTTCGGGCTTGGCTCCCTTTGGTGCCATGCCTCGCATTGATTACATTTGCGCCAACGGGCTGTTCCGGCGGCACCTGGGTAACATTGCACAGTTGGAATCGGGGCGCATCTTCTGCCGCCACGGTATTGACCATCTTCTCGATGTCGCTCGCATTATGTGGATCAAGAATCTCGAGGAACAGCTCGAATTTGACCGTGAGGTCATCTACGCCACGGCACTTCTTCACGATATCGGCAAAGATGAACAGTATGAATCGGGTATATCCCATGATGTTGCAAGCGAACGCGTCGCTGATGCGATTCTCGGCGGCATGCCCGATGATGTGGCGTTTGAGCCGGCCGATGCCGCAGCCATTAAGACGGCCATTCTGGGCCATCGAAAGCTGCGTGTGAACAGCCAACCGCTTGAGCGTCTGCTCTATGCAGCCGACAAAGCGTCGCGCGCCTGCTTTGCATGCCCCGCGCGCAATGCTTGCAACTGGAGCGATGATAAAAAGAACCTGTCGATTCGCGTGTAGTTAGTTTGCGCGGTCGGGGTTCTAAACGAAGGAGACGATCGCGATGAGCAACAAGAAACTGCCCGAGAATGCAACCAAGACTGAAGGCGCCGAGCTCGCCCGCCGTGGAAGGGGCGAAATATCCACCGCAACGGCGGTGCCCCACGTGAGTTATGACGATCTGCGCCATGCTGACCGCATTACTATCGACGGTCTCGAGGTCTTTGCCAACCACGGCGTGTATCCCGAAGAGAATGCGCTGGGCCAGAAGTTCATCGTGTCCTTGGTGCTCTATGCCGACCTGCGTGCAGCGGGGGAGCACGATAACCTGGACGCTTCGATTGACTACGGCTCGGTGTGCCACGATGTCGATGGCTATCTGCGCGAGCATACGTTTAAACTCATCGAGGCGGCAGCCGAGGGTGTGGCCCAGATGCTGCTGCGTCGTTACCCCTTGCTGCTTGGCGTGCGTGTTAAGCTCGATAAGCCTTGGGCTCCCGTCGGTCTTCCCCTGGCAAGCTGCGGCGTCGAGATCGAGCGCGTGCGCTAACCGGTTCTAATACGTCTCTATGGGCGGCTGCTTGAGCCGCTGCGATAGAGCTCTATTGTTGGGACAGTACGTGTCGAGCAGGGCGTGAAACCGCTGATTGTGGCTTGGCTCGAGCAGGTGGACGAGCTCGTGGGCGACAACCATGCCGAGACACTCGATGGGATAGGCGGCAAGTTCGCGTGCGATGCGAACGGCACCGGATTTGGGCGTGCATGAGCCCCAACGCGTTTTCATGCTACGTACGGAAACGCGGGAAACGGCGACACCCATTGCGATTTCGTACGCGCGTACCATATCGCGCAGCGCCGTGGTGACCTCGGATGCATAGAGTTGGTCGATGCGGGTCTGGAGCTCATCGGACGTCAGGCCGTCGAGGATTGCGCGCCGCTTGGCCTGTGGGCGTTCGTTCGATTTGTCGGCACCTATAAAACTTGCGAAGGTGGCCTGCTTGGGTCGCGGTGCGGGTGACTTAAAGTTGTGATCGAGCGCATCTTGTACCGTGATGGGCTTGCCCCAAAGTGCAATGATGGACGAGGGGCTGAGCGGCTCTCGCGCCGTCGCCTGACGTTGCTCGCGCTGGGCAAGCCGGCTGATAATCCAGGCGCTGTTGCGCTTCACAAACGCTTCGATACGCTCGCGGCTGGCGCCGAGCGGTGCACTGGCGTGGACCTCACCGCTCGATGTGACGCGTAGGTTGAAGTTCTTGACGCGCTTTTTGGTAACGACGACGGGGATGGATGTGCCATCCGGTCGGGATACGGTAATCGTAAATTGCTGCGTCAAAAGCGGTCCTTCAGATTGGGGACGGGCCGGCATGTCGACCGTTCGGCATGCCGGCCCGCTCAAGGGATGTGAAATTAATAACGCTCAAAGAAGGCAAGCGCGTTGTCGCTGCAGAGCTTTTGCATCACGGTCTTGCCAAAATGCTTGGAAAGCATGTTCTGGAACTCGGGCATCTTGCTGGCATCGGAGAGGAAAGCGGGCACCGTGGCGCCGTCCCAGTCGCCGCCGAGCGCGATGACGTCCTCGCCGCCCAGGTCGAGCCAGTGCTCGATATGTGCCGCCAGCTGGTCGAAGGTGACGTCTGCGGCGGTCTTGTCGGTTGCGTCGTTGGAAAGGAACTCGCTGCAGTAGTTGAGGCCGACGATGCCACCCATGTCGCGGATGGTGCGGAACTGGTCGTCGGTAAGGTTGCGTTTGGCGCCGCAAACCGCACGGGAGTTGGAGTGGCTGGCGACGAAGGGACGCGTGGCGCGGGCGGCGACCTCGTCAAAGCACTCATCGTTGAGGTGGGAGACGTCGAGCACCATGCCAGCGTGCTCCATCTGCGTAAGCGCCTCGATGCCGGCGGCGGTGAGGCCGGCGTGGGTGTCGTGGCCGCTCGCGAGCGGTCCCTGCGCGTTCCAGCTGAGTGATGACATGAGTACGCCCAAGCTCTTGAGCACCTCGATCAGCGCGGGGTCCTCGGCAAAGAACGTGGCGTTTTCGATGGTGTGGATGCAGGCGACCTTGCCGTCTTTGAGCGCGGGGCGAATGTCTGCCGCGCTGCGTACGTTGACCATGCGGTCGTGGTTGAGCATTGCCTGGCCGCTCATATGCGCCATGATCTGCGCCTGGAAGCGCGCGGCGTGGGCGGTGGGAATCTCATCGGGGACAAACGTGGCGAAGCACTGTGCCCACGGCGTGTTGCCGATCTTTGCGAGCGAGATGGCGCAGGCGTTGCCCTCGATGAGGTCGAAATCTTGCGGATGCGTTTCGTCGCCGGGGAAATAACCGTCGGTGCCGGCGGTAAAGCGCAGGTCGAGATCGAGCGTGGCCCAGCCGATTCGGTCGGCGGTGTCGCAGTGTAGGTCAAATACGGGATATGCCATGGTTCCTCCGGTTGCAGCGTTTCTTTGCAAACTGTCATTGAATTGTATGACTAGGGTATAGTTAGTGCCATATGTTCACGGCGGCCCGCGTTGTGCGCCGCCCTTATCACGGAGGTTACCATGTCCAACCAGGGCAAGAAGGTCAAGACCCATTATCGCGGCACGCTCGATGACGGCACGCAGTTCGATAGCTCCTACGATCGCGGCGAGCCGCTGGAGTTCACCTGCGGCGCCGGTCAGATGATCAAGGGCTTCGACGCCGCTGTTGTCGACATGCAGGTGGGCGAGAAGAAGACCGTGCACATTCCCGCTGCCGATGCCTACGGCGAGCACAATCCCGAGATGGTCCTGACCTTCCCGGCTGAGCAGGTCCCCAATATCGAGCAGATCGAGAAGGGCATGAAGCTCTTCCTGTCCACGCCGAGCGGCATGCCCGTCCCCGCCGTGGTCATAGACGTGACGCCCGAGGCCGTGACGCTCGACGCCAACCACGAGCTCGCCGGCAAGGATCTCAACTTTGATATCGAGCTCGTCGAGGTCGAGGACTAGAGTATGCCTGAACGCTTGGTTTTGACGACATGCTTGGGAAATCTCAACGATCCGTCCTATGAACTCCTGCTTCGCCGGGAGCTGGGCGGTGTCTTTGAAGTTGACGAGCTGTTGCTCGATTGGGACCAGGCTGATGCATGCGCGTTTGTGGGCGTGACGGAGCTGGGGCGCACGATCGATGTTCGGTTGGATACTGCCGACGGCGGTCGTCTTGCCGATGGCGACGTGCTCGCCATTGACCGTTCGGGTATGGTGCCCGTGGCGGTTGTCGTGCGCCTGCGCAGCGCCGAGGTTTATTTGGTCGAAGTCGACCGCATGGATCCGATTGCGCTCGCGCATGCGTGCTGGGAGATCGGCAACATGCATGCGCCGCTCTTCCGGGGTGACTCGGATGAGCATACCGTGCGCATGTATACGCCGGTGCAGCCGGTTTTGGGCCGTATGCTTCGCGGTGTCGAGGGAGCTCGAATCTCGATTGTTTCGTACGAGCTCGATGCGGGTCGACGCTTTGCGTCGAGCGCGGCCGATGTTGTCGTGAGCATGGCTCCGGACTTTACCATCGTTAAAAAGACGCGCGACTAAGCGCGCGTATGCGCAAGACGGGCTTTGAGGGGTGACCGATCAAGGTCCGTCTTGCTGTTGATAGGAGGCTTTGGGGGAAGCATATGGGTCTTGAGGGAATCAAGCTGATTGCATGCGATTTGGACGGCACGTTGCTGCATCCGGGGGAGCGCGAGCCGCGTTCCGAGGCCTTTGAGCTTATCGATGAGCTGCATCGTCGCGGTATCGTGTTTATGCCGGCGAGCGGTCGCCAATACGCGAGCCTGCGCTACCTGTTTGCCCCGGTGGCCGATGAGCTTGGCTACGTGTGCGAGAACGGCGCCCTGGTCATGAGCGAGGGACGTGCCGTGGTCAAGCGCGCCATGGAGCGCGATCTGGCCATGGATATCGCGAATGCCGTGGTTGCGTATCCTCATGCCGACGTAACCTTGTCGTGCGAGGGACACCTCTACACCATGAGCGGCAACGACGCGTTTGTCGACCATTTGCGCTATGAGGTCCACTGCGATGTGGCGGTGGTCGACCGCCCCGAGGATATCGAAGAGGACGTCATTAAGATTGCCTTCCAGACGCCCGAGGTGGATCAGCCGGCGGCCCTGGAGTATTTCGAGCGCCTCTTTAGCGACCGTGTTGACGTGATGACGTCGGGAACCGAATGGACGGACTTTATCGGTTTTGGTTCGGGCAAGGGTTCCGCGCTTGCCGACTACGGTCGCGCCCTGGGGATTTCGCCCGATGAGATGATGGCGTTTGGCGACAATGAAAACGATCGCGACATGCTCAACGTCGTGGGTCATCCCTATCTGATGGAAAGCTGCAACCCCACCATGCGCGGCATCAACGACCGCGTCCGCTATGTGCGTACGGTGGAAGAGGAACTGCGTCGCCTGCTTGCCGAGTAGATTTTTGGGACATGCCTACCGGCAGTCGGGGCAGAGGCCCTCGAAGATGGTGTAGTGCGACGTGACGTGCCAGCCGATTTGCTCGGACGCCTTAGCGTCGAGCTGGGCATCGAAGGGGAGCGGTACGTCGATGACGCGGCTGCACGAGGTGCAGATGATGTGCGCATGAGGCTCGACGGTACGATCGAAGCGGCTGCCGCCCGGCGTCTTGATGGAGAGGATCTCGCCGGCATCGGCCAGGAGGTTGAGGTTGCGGTAGACCGTGCCGCGGCTGATTTTGTCATCCTGCTCGCGCACGACGTTGTAGATCTCATCGGCGGTGGGATGGTTATAGCTTTGGCGCACGGCGTCGAGAACCAGCTTTCGCTGCTTGGTATTTCTTCTTTGCACCGCCATGCGCCTCGCCTCTTCTCTATCAACGGTTTGTAGATAAATGATACCGTATTTAGCACACAATACTAATAACGAGGATTGAAACCGTCTTCATTGGCAAGCGGGGCTCGCGCCTGGGCGTCTTCGAGGCGAAAGCGCGTCCCCATGCGCTCGTAGGAGACGTGAAGCGCCTCGAGCTGAGACAGGATATTCGCCGGTGCGCCCTGCACCTCCATCTCGACCGAGCCGTCTTTCATATTGCGCACCCAACCGGTGAGGGAGCGCGCCTGTGCGAGATTGGTGTTGGTAAAGCGAAAGCCGACGCCCTGGACCTGTCCCGTCCAGCGCAGGAAATAGCGCAGGGGAGTGTCTTGAGTGGCCTCGTCGCTTGCGAGCACGGTAAGCCTGCGGCGCAGCTCGAGCTCGACGCCTGATGGTTTTTGAGGCTCGCGATTGACACCGGAAAAGAGCTTATCGAAGAAACCCATCGCTAGGCCTGCTTGCCTGCGTCGGCCGGGAAGGTAATGCCTGCCTGCTGACGCACGGCATCCATGATGCGCAATGAGACGAGCGTGACATCGCGATAGTGGCCAAGCTCGTGGCGTCCGGCGGGCGTCTCCCAAATCTCTTCCTTAACGTTATCAATGCCGCCGATGGCGGCGATAAAGTCGGCGAGCTCGTACTCCATGGTGTTGCTCGATGTGGGTAGGTCGAGCACGCGGCCGTTGTCACCCTGCTCGCGCGGAACCTCGGTGGCCGAGCCGCGAACGACATCGCCGCGATAGTCGATGCGGACGTTGCGGGGTGTGGATAGATGGTCGATCTGGATGGTGCCGCGCTCGCCTTCGATCTGCGAGGGCAGCAGGTCGTTCGTGATCTTGGAATGTGCGAGCTCGACGGAGATGCGGCCGCCGCCGTAGCTGGCGAGGATGGAGCCGCAGCCGTCGATGGGCCCGTGCGTGAGCTGTTGCGTGGCGGGATCGAGTGGCGTGGTCATGCTGGTGAGACCAGAGGGCATGCCGAAGATCTCGACCATGGGCTCGACGGTGTAGACGCCGATGTCCATGAGGGAACCCGACGCCATATTGCAGTCGAAGATATTGGTGGCGCGTCCAGCGAGGATTTCGTTGTAGCGTGAGGAATACTTGCCAAAGCGCAGCGAGGCGCGGCGAATGGGCGCAATTTCGCCCAGAGCGTCCTCAATGGCGTGGAAGGCGGGGTCGTGAAGCGGGCGCATGGCTTCGAGGGCCACGACGCCAGCTGCCTCGGCAGCCCGGAAGACCTCGAGCGCTTGCGCCTCGGTGGCGCAGAAGGGCTTTTCGACGATAACGTGCTTACCGCCGGCGATGCAGGCGAGCGCCTGTTCGTGGTGGAGCGCATTGGGGCTGCCGATGTAGACGGCATCGACGTCGTCGGCGGACGCGAGCTCGTCGAGTGCGGTGAAGTTACGCTCGCCGCCGTGCTTGGCGGTGAAGGTGGCGCCGCGGTCTGCATCGCGCGAGAGCGTGCCTACGAATACGGCCTGGTCGTTGGCATTGACGACCTGGATAAAGTCGTCGGTGATCATGGATGTGCCGATGGTTGCGATACGCAGCATGTGTCCCCCTTGCGTTGTTTGGCCTACAGGACGAGTGTAGCGCGGGAGGACACAAAAGCGTGCGAAAACGCCGTTACAGGTCGCTCTCGTTAAAGCCAGTGTCGATATCGAGGTTGCTGCCGTCGGCCGCCGTGGTGGCAAGCTCGTCGCAGCGCTCGTTGAGCTCATGGCCGGCGTGACCCTTAACCCAGATGAACTCCACTTTGTGCTTGCTCTTTGCGGTGAGCAGGCGCTCCCACAGGTCGCGGTTCTTAACGGGCTGCTTGTTGGCAGTTTTCCACCCGCGCTTTTTCCAGCCGTCGATCCAGTGCTTGTTGAAGGCGTTGACGACATACTGCGAATCGGAATGGACCTCGACCTCGCAGGGGCGGTTGAGTGCCTCGAGCGCCACGATGACCGCCATGAGCTCCATGCGGTTGTTGGTGGTCTTGGCGTAGCCACGCGAAAGCTCGGAGGTGAAGGTCTTGCCGGCGGGGTTGGTGTATTTGAGCACGGCGCCGTAGCCGCCGCGCCCCGGATTGGATCGAGCCGAGCCGTCGGTATAGATGATGACCTTCACATGGTTCCTTTCGTTGGGTACGTTTCGCGTGAGTGACCATTGTAGCGCCATGTCCGCCAGGGGCTAGCAATCTACGATTTCTACCCCGTCTTCCGACAGTTGGTCGGCATGGATGATGCGGTTGAGCTCGTCGAGGTATTGCTGCAAGAGGGGAGAGGGCTTGCGATCGTCATGCATGATGTAGCCCACATGCATCGTCGGGGCGTCTGCCAAAGGGATCGAGGCCATGCCCCACTGCATTTCGCTGGAGAGGACGCCGGTCGACAGCGCATAGCCGTTCGAGGTGATGAGCAGGTTGGTGAGCGTCCCACGGTCGGATACGCGGATATTGCGGTTGCAGGGAATATAGCTAAACGGTTCCTCGGCGTAATAGAAGGAATTAGAGGTGCCCTGCTCAAAGCTATAGCGCGTATAGGGCGTGAGGTCGGCAAGCGACAGCTGCGGGCGGCGGGCGAGCGGGTGGCGTTCGCTGACGAACACGTGGACTTTCGCATTAAAGAGGGGGTGAAAGCTCGCCCGGGCATCGGTAAAGGCCTTCTGCAAGACACGGGTATTAAAGTCGTCCAGATAGAGGATGCCGATGTCGCTGCGAAACGCGCGAACGTCGTCGATGATCTGCGCTGTGGTGGTCTCGCGCATGATGAACTCGAACTTGCTGTCGCGGCAACGCTCGACCACGTTGACGAAGGCCTCGACCGAAAAGGCGTAGTGCTGGGCCGAGATGGCAAGGCGGGCTTGCGGGATGCCGCCGTCTTCGTAGCGGGCCTCGAGCATATCGGCCTGCTCTACAACCTGGCGCGCATAACCCAAAAGCTCGGTGCCGTCGTTGGTGAGCGTGACGCCGCGGCTGGAGCGCGTGAAGATTTCCAAGTGGAGCTCCTGCTCCAGGCTTTTGACGGCGTTTGAGATGTTGGACTGAGCGGTATAGAGGCGCTGAGCTGCGGCGTTGATTGAGCCGGACTCTGCTACGGCGATCAGAAAACGAAGCTGCTGAAGGGTCATCGACGCCATCCTTTCGGTTGCTATCTATAAAACCGATAACAGGTTAGCGCTTTTAAGTGATTGACCGAGCGAAACAATGCTCGTACTATTCAAAACACACAAAGGCGGTAGGTAATTAAGCCGACCACGGAAACGGGATGTGAAAGGAGGCCCGCATATGAATTGCTTACCAAGACGAATGCCGGGCTCCTGTTTGCGCCCGTCGGCGTGATCAGGAGACAGCGACTTACTTCTCTCTTATTTATTTACTTTTGTTCGATCAAGGAGATCATCATGAGCCAGTTCATCAACAACCCCGAGCACACCTTTGGTTTCGATACCCTGCAGCTTCACGTTGGCCAGGAGAGCGCCGACCCCGCATCCGACTCCCGCGCCGTGCCTATCTACCAGACCACGAGCTATGTGTTCCGCAACTCCCAGCACGCCGCCGACCGCTTTGGTCTTGCCGACGCCGGTAACATCTACGGCCGTCTGACCAACTCCACCCAGGGCGTCTTCGAGGACCGTATCGCCGCACTCGAGGGTGGCGTGGCAGGTCTTGCCGTCGCTTCCGGTGCTGCTGCCATCACCTATACCCTGCAGGCTCTTGCCCAGGCCGGTGACCATGTGGTTGCCCAGAAGACCATCTACGGTGGCTCCTACAACTTGCTGGAGCATACGCTCTCCCAGTTTGGCGTCGAGACCACCTTCGTCGATGCTCATAACCTGGAAGAGGTCGAGGGGGCCATCAAGGACAACACCACGGTCATCTATCTCGAGACGCTCGGCAACCCCAACTCCGACATCCCCAACATCGACGCCATCTCCGAGATCGCCAAGAAGCACGGTCTGCCGGTTGTCGTCGACAACACCTTCGGCACCCCGTATCTGTTCCGTCCGCTGGAGCATGGTGCCAACATCGTCGTCCACTCCGCAACCAAGTTCATCGGCGGCCACGGCACCTCGCTGGGCGGTGTGATCGTCGACGGCGGTAACTTCGATTGGAAGGCGAGCGGAAAGTACGCCCAGATTGCCGAGCCCAACCCCTCCTACCACGGCGTTTCGTTTGCCGAGGCTGCCGGTCCCGCCGCCTTCGCAACCTATGTCCGCGCTATCCTTCTGCGTGACGAGGGCGCCTGCATCAGCCCGTTCAACGCCTGGGTCCTGCTCCAGGGCACCGAGACCCTGTCGCTGCGCGTTGACCGTCATGTCGAGAACACCAAGAAGGTCGTTGAGTTCCTGGCTGGTGACAGCCACGTCGCCAAGGTGAACCACCCGAGCCTGCCTGAGCACCCCGATCACGAGCTCTATCAGAAGTACTTCCCCAACGGCGGTGCTTCGATCTTTACCTTTGAGATTAAGGGTGGCCAGGAGGCGGCTTGGAAGTTCATCGATCATCTGCAGGTGTTCTCGCTGCTTGCCAACGTGGCCGACGTCAAGTCGCTCGTCGTGCACCCGGCTACCACCACGCACTCCCAGCTCTCTGCCGAGGAGCTCGCCGAGCAGAACATTACGCCCTCCACGATCCGTCTTTCCATCGGTACCGAGAACGCCGAGGATATCATTTGGGATCTGAAGCAGGCCTTCGCCGCGCTGGACGAGTAAGGCGACTTGTGTAAGGACCCCTTGCGACTCGATAGGTATAACTGCATAAAATGCCTGCTCAAGGCGCCTGTGCGAACAATGGTTGCACAGGCACATTTTTTGCATAGAACGGGTGCAAAAACAGGGTTTTTGACACGCTTTATGCATTCGAGTTGTGGAAAACTCCTGTTGAGAGGATGTGAGTTTTACGCAATTGACGTGCACCTTTTAAGTAAAACCGCAGGTCGCGAATTGCTCGGGGTACTATGCAGCGCGATTGAATCACACGCAGCTCAAACGCAGCAAAAACGCACTACGGAGGTTTCCAGCTACATGAGGATCGATTCACGAAAACCGAAAGCCGCCGCCCTTTCCGCCGCTCTGACCGTGGCACTTTTGGCGGGCGCCGGTGCAACTGATGCCCACGCCGCAACACTGTCCGATACGGTTGGATCTACGCCGTCCGAGACGACGCTGGTACAGCCCGTTGACTATCGCGGCGATGGTTATGGTTCCATGCAGGAGTGGAACGCCTCGATGGAGGCCAAGCGCGATTCCCTGGAGATGCGCGCTCAGATCATCATGAACATGTACGGTGACTATGCCACCGATGACGAGCGCGCTGTGCTGCAGGGTTGCATCGACGGCGCGGGTAGCCTGTTGACGATGGGGGAGGTCGACGCCAAGTCGACCGAGCTCGATGAGCTGCGCACTGCGCTTGAGGATGCCAAGCGCGAAGCGCTCGAGGCTGCCGCCGAGGCGGAGGCTGCCGAGGCCGTCCAAGCTTCGTACTACAACGCCGGTTACACTCCGTCCTACGCGTCTGCCGCGTCCTACGCGAACGGATCGGGCCTGACGCGCTCTGCGGGTGTCAATAACTACAACGGGCGCCGCGAGACCTATTACAGCAGCAATGTGCTTTATCACTATCGCACGGGCGAATGGACTCAGGATTCTGAGGGCTTCTGGCGCGATTCCGACGGCTATTACGTTGTTGCCGCGGGCGATATGGCCCAGGGCTCGACCTTTACGGGCTCCAAGGGCGATTGCAAGGTCTATGACTCCGGCTGCGCTGCCGGAACCACCGACTACTACACCGGTTGGTAATTTTTCTGCATCACGGATATTTGGCGGACGGGCGTCTTTACCGAGCTTTAGGGCAACGTAAGGACGTCCGTTCTATGTATGCGTTTGAGTTAACAGAGCCCTTACCGTGGCGGTACGCTGGGCGTATGGATGCGGGGCACACTGGTTCTTGAGAAATAAGGTCTTTCTCTTGGAGGAAGTGGTCTTGTGAATGCTCGAGATATTGCCGTTGCCGCCGTCGCGTTGATGCTTGGTTGCCTTGGTCCCACGGCCGCGCTCGTCGCGGGCATGCAGGGGACATGCGGGGCTGCTCCTATCGTGGTCGGCGCGCTGATCGCGGCCGCGCTGCTGGGAAGCGTGGGCGTGGTTCTTTGCCGCGATGACGAGGACGAGGTGCCGGAGTCGCAGCTCTAACCGTTCTGAAGCTGATTTTTGGCCAAAGATGAAAAAGGAAGCCGCCGCGAGGGGAGTGCTCCTTGCGGCGGTTTTGCCATTGGATCTGTTGGCTGCAGTATGCCGAGCACTACCAGCTGCTTTCTATTTCGCGAATCCTCTGGTAGAGCCAATCGTTTTGCGGCACTTGGATATCGTGTTTGGCGGCCAGGCGGCAAATGGTGCCCGCGAACTCCTCGACTTCGGTTTTTCGTTGTGCGATGCGGTCTTGAGCCATCGAGGGCATACCGGCGGGGTCGATTCCCTCGATGAGGTGCACCATCTGCGTCAGGTCTGCCTCGGTCAGCTCAACGCCCTCGGCGTTGGCGACCTCAAGCGTTTCGCGCATGGCGGAAACAAAGCAGCGACGCTGCTCGGAGCCCAGCTCCGTGGCGCTTCCGTAGGTCCCGCCGTAGGCCATGCAGGTCTGGTTGATGCCGTCGTTGAGCATGAGTTTGGCCCACATGCGGTGCGCAATATCGCGCTCGACGGTATGGGCGATGCCGCAGCGCGTATAGAGCTCGTCGATCGCGGTGATGGCTGCGGGGTCCGTGCCGGCCGCCGCGCCAAAGCGGATTTCGCCCGCATTGGTAAAGGTGAGCGCGCCGTTGAGGAACACGGCGTCCATGCCCTGGCAGATACCAAGAACGGTATGCTCCCAGCTAAAGCGTTCGGCAATCTTTTGCTCGCTCGTAATGCCGTTGCACAGCGAGGCGATGAGCGTGTTGGGTTCCACGACACGCTCCATAGTCTTGAGTGCTTGGTCGAGACCGGTGGTCTTGACCGTCAGGATGACCAGATCGGCGGGCGCTGCCTCGCTGGCGCGGACGGACGTGAGATCGCAAGGCTTTCCGTTGACGGTGAGCGCATCGCCCGCGTGACGCTCAAAACGGGCGTCATCCATAACGTATTCGACGGCGTCATTGCCGAGGGCCTTGGCAATCATGCTGCCGTAGAGCAAGCCGACGCCGCCCTTGCCGATAAAGGCGACCTTGTTGATCTGCATGCGAATCATCTCCCCATATAAAAGGCGCCCGCGTAAGGGACGCCTGATGGATTGTATGCTGCCGGGGTGATTGGTGGGTGCGCGGGGCGGCTGTTATAAAAAAGAAACGTTTGTCTGGACGTTACGCTGCGGGGCAGACCGCAAAGACATGCGCGTGGTCATGCCCGGCTCCTTTCATCGGGCTTTTTGCTGATGTTAAAGCGGTGCCGTGACGGCTCGATTTCTGCTGCGTTACGATACGTTCTCGATTGCGATTCCACGATGTTTCGGCTGCGTGACCATTGTGTTTCGCCTTGTCGGGGCGCTGATGGCGAAGGGAGGGGCCGTGCAATACCGCGTTGACCCTAAAAGTGGTAACCGAATATCCGCTCTGGGTCTGGGCTGCATGAGGTTTCCCGGTGCGCCGGGACGTCCGGATGCGAAGACAGCCGATGCCATCATTTCCCGTGCGGTGGAGCAGGGGATTAATTATCTGGACACCGCGTATCTCTATCCCGGTAACGAGGCGTGCGTGGGCGCCTCGCTTGAGCGATTGGGGCTGCGTGACCGGGTGTTGCTGGCGACCAAGTTGCCGCATGCTTCGTGCAAGTGTGCGGAGGATTTCGACCGGTTCTTCGACGAGCAATTGCGCCGCCTGCGGACCGACCATATCGACTATTACCTCATGCACAACATTACCTCGCCCGCCCAGTGGGAACGTGTGGTGGCGTTGGGCATCGAGGACTGGATTGCGCGCCAAAAGGCGGCGGGGCGCATTCGCCAGATTGGTTTTTCGTACCACGGCAGCGCGGTGGATTTCCTGACGATGCTTGACGCATATGACTGGGATTTTTGCCAGATCCAGTACAACTATGCCGGCGAGCGTTACCAAGCGGGAACGGCAGGACTCATGGCGGCTGCGGAGTGCGGGCTCGCGGTGTTTGTGATGGAGCCGCTGCTGGGCGGGCGTTTAGCGGGCAAGCTGCCGCCACGGGCCCGCGCTGTGCTCGATAGTGCCCGTGACCCGCATTTGCGCACTCCTGCCGCCTGGGGTCTTTCGTGGGTGTGGAATCATCCTCAGGTGACGATGCTGCTTTCGGGCATGACCGATACCGCGCAGGTGGACGAGAATGCAGCGCTGGCCGATCGTGCGCTGCCGGACTCGATGACGACAGGTCAGCTTGATACCATCGCGCGCGTGCTGGAAGAGTTTGAGAAAACGAACCGCGTGCCCTGCACGGGATGCGGCTACTGCATGCCATGCCCCAAGGGTATCAACATTCCCGGCTGCTTTGCCGCCTACAACGCGAGCTATGCGCACAGCTGGTTTACGGGTCTATCGCAGTACTTTACGGCGAGCGCGGTGCGCACAAGCGAGGCCAAGCTGGTGAGCAATTGCGTCAAGTGCGGCAAATGCGCGCGCCACTGCCCGCAGCATATCGATATCCCCGAGCGTCTCGATGACGTGCGCCGACGCTTCCAGCCGGGCCCCGTAACGGCCATGCTTAAAGTCTTCGGCAAAACGCGCTCCTCATGACCCTTTTATAACTTGCGGTGGAATAGTTCCTGTTTGCGGCAGAATAGGGGCCAAACAGGAACTATTTCACCGCAACTGAAGGGGGCTGTCGTGGGCCATCGGGATTCATGGGATGATTCGCGTGAGGTTCGTTGGGGCATTTTGGGCGCTGGGCACATTTCTCATCGATTTGCATCGTCGCTCAAGAAGGTCGACGGGGCACGGCTGGTGGCTGCGGCCGGCCGCACTCCTGCACATGTCGAGGAATTTTGCCGAGCGTTTTCGATTGATGCTGCGCATGGCCATGCCTCGGTCGACGATAACGGCGATGCGGCTTATGACGCGCTGATTGCCGACCCCGATGTCGACGCAATTTACTTGGCTCTTCCGCATGGCATGCATACGCGTTGGGCCTGTCGCGCGCTGTGCGCCGGAAAGGCCGTGCTGTGCGAAAAGCCGGCCGTTTTGAGTGAGGAAGAGGCTCTCTCGATTGCCTCCACCTCTCGCGAGCGCGGCGTGCTGTTTATGGAGGCGATGAAGAATCGGTTTTGCCCGATGCGCACTCGCGTGAAGGACTTGCTTGCGTCGGGTGAGCTTGGCCGTATTGTCTCGATTGAAAGCGTGCAAAAGCTCGATTACGGCGAGTCTCCTTCAGACTATCTGCTTGATCCGTTGCAGGGCGGCTGTCTATATGACATGGGCTGCTATGCAGTCGGTTGGTTTGAGGATTTGCTCGCGGGCGCTTGCGAGGTTTCGTCTCGTGAAGTTCGCTGGCGTGACGTATCGGGCGGCCGCGTCGATTGGGCCGACGAGATCCATATGAGCGTCGGCGGTATACCCATTCATATGGCGTGCGACGGCAAAGCAACATATGAAAGCCGCTTAACGATTGCCTGTGAGCGGGGCTCGTTGGAAATCGAGCGTCTCCATCGCCCCGAGCGCGCTCATGTGAAGTATTCCGACGGTCGAACGCTAGAAATAAATGCCCCGTTTGAGGTCGATGATTTCTACGGCGAAATCCAGCATGCGACGCAGCTCATTCAGGCGGGGAAACTCGAGAGTCCCGTCATGCTCCTTGCCGCCACGCAGCGCTGCGCGCACATCATCGATGCGATTCGTTTGAAACTTTAGGGCGTGGGGGCATGGCACCAGCGCTTGGAATGCCTGGAGGCCTTTGTCCCTGATGCCCCTTTTATAACTTGCGGTGGAATACGGTCTGTTTGCGCCAAAATAAGGCACCAATAGACCGTATTTCACCGCAACTGATGAGGAGGGAGCTGGAGATGCTGACGATCGGGTGTCATCTTTCGACGACGAAGGGCTATCGGGCGATGGGGGAGACGGCGCTATCCATTGGCGCCAACACCTTTGCGTTCTTTACGCGCAACCCGCGTGGCGGCAAGGCGAAAGATCTTGACATGGATGATGTGGCGGCCCTGCGCGAACTTATGGCGCAAAACGACTTTGGTCCCCTGGTGGCGCATGCCCCGTATACCTATAACCCCTGTTCTGCCAAAGAGCGGGCGCGCGAGTTTGCCTTGGAGGCAATGGCCGAGGACTTGCAGCGTCTGGAAGCACTGCCCGGCAACTACTACAACTTCCACCCCGGCGCGCATGTGGGGCAGGGGGCTGATGCCGGCATCCAGATGATCGTCGACACCTTGTGCCAGGTGATGTTTGAGGACCAGCAGACGACGGTACTGCTCGAGACCATGGCGGGAAAGGGTACCGAGGTGGGCCGCAGCTTTGAGGAACTGGCGTGCATTATCGAGGGCGTTGCCGCCAAGTGCCCAGAGCTGTCCGATAAGCTGGGCGTTTGTTTGGACACCTGCCATGTGAGCGATGCCGGCTACGACATCATCCATGATCTGGACGGCGTACTCGACGAGTTCGACCGCGTGGTGGGTATCGATCGCTTGCACGCCGTACACATCAACGATTCGAAGAACCCTTGTGGCGCCCATAAAGATCGTCACGAGTGCATCGGCAAGGGATACCTTGGCAGCGAGGAATTTGGTGGCGGTATGCAGGTTATGCAGAATATTGTATCGAATGGCCACTTGCGTTCGCTGCCGTTTATTTTGGAGACTCCGAACGAACTTGCAGGTTATGCAGCTGAAATTAGACTATTAAGGTCATTGCAGCAGTAATGACTGTCACAAAGTAGAGTATTCCATTCACGTTATGGGTTTGTTTCAATCAGTTTTCTCATTGCAGATTCGTAATTTCGGGTGCATAATAGCCAACAGTTTTTGCAGACCTCTGAATCAAACGAGGTCACCGGAAGGAGACTGATTATGAAGCTGAAGAAGCTTGGCGCATTTGCCGCCACGGGTGCTATGGCGCTCGCCCTTGCTCTGACGGGCTGCGGTTCGTCCAACGCCACCTCTGGTTCTGATGCCGGTTCCAGCAGCTCTGACGACGCTAAGGTCGAGAAGGTCGACGGCTCCAAGGAGTACGCGCTCGTCAAGGACGGCACGCTGACCGTCGGCACCTCTGCCGAGTACGCGCCGTTTGAGTACAAGGATGACAACGGCGACTACCAGGGCTTTGACCTTGAGCTCATCAAGGCTATCGGTGACAAGCTGGGTCTGGATGTCGAGTACGTCAACAATGACTTTGACACGCTGGTTCCGGGCGTCGCTTCGGGCGCCAAGTATGACGTTTCCATCGCGGCTATCACCGACACGCCCGAGCGTGAGAAGGAAGTCACTTTCTCTGATTCCTACTACATGGACGATCAGGCTATCGTGACCAAGGTCGATAACACCGACATCACGGCCGACAACTACAGCGAGAAGCTCAACAACGCCGACGCTACCATCATCGTCCAGTCTGGCTCGACCGCCGAGGCCTTTGCCCAGGAGAACTTCCCCAAGGCCAAGATCGTCCCCTACAAGGACGCCACCGAGTGCTTCAGCGCCCTGCAGTCCGATAAGGGCGACGCCGTAGTCACCAACCGCTCCGTTGCCAGCCAGCTGACCGCCGAGCAGTTCAACACCTGCCAGACCATCAAGCAGATCAGCACCGGCGAGGAGTACGCCATCGCCATCAACCAGGGCAACACCAAGCTCAAGGACGACATCAACCAGGCCATCAAGGACCTGACCGACGACGGTACCGTCGACGCCCTCATGGCTAAGTACAATATCAAGTAAAATAGCCACTTGATCGCGCACGGGCCCTTTCCGTTTTGGCGGAGAGGGCCTTTGCGTTTCTTGAAAGGGAGTCGTCCCGTCCCGTTATATCGGCAACTTATACGTTAGGAGCCACCTTGTCTCGATTGAACCAAGGAGCCATGGGCCAGCGCTTTCCGCTGCCCTCGATGCTCCAAAAGCTAGCCTGTGCTCTAGCTGTGGCACTTGCCCTGGTATGCGCGGGGGTCAGCGTGCCCACGACCGCCCAGGCGCTTGAGACCGCAAAGATTACCGCCCGACCCAACACCGGTTCGGGCAGCGATGTGGTCGGCGGCACCGAGACGCGCATTACCTGGGAGGTCCAGGCCGATGCCGACGAGGAGCTGAGCGGTCTTTCTTTGACGTTTGTCGACGGCACGACGTTTGGTACCGATGACACGCGATTGACGATGCTCTCGGGCGAGGACCTCATGGATCGTACGCCCATGAAACCCACGTGCAAGGCTGACGGCCAGACGCTCAAGATTGACTTTGGCGAGACGGCGCCTGCCGGCGGCTTTTTCCGTGTCGAGGTTTACGGCGTGACCTTCCCCGTCGAGGGCGGCGACGAGGCCTTTAGCGGCACCTACACTTTGGCCGATGGTTCGACCAAGAAGATCTCCAAGATTCCGTCGGTGGAGATCAAGGGCGTGACGGCATTCGATAACTTCCTGGCCGACCTTAAGGAGCAGCCGTGGGTCGAGGCATGGAATTCCAACATGTTCCTTCGCCTGTTCCTGAACCCGGTCATTTTGGTCCAGAGCCTGCCGATCGTCTTCAAAGGCTTCCTCATGTCGCTCTCGATCGTGCTCGTGGCGTTTCCGCTGGCAATTCCCTTCGGTTTCGCCCTGTCGCTCATGCGCATCTCCAAGTCGCGCATCCTGCGTTGCCTTGCCGGTATCTATGTGAATATCATTCGCGGTACGCCGGCGTTCCTGCAGATCTACATCGCGTTCTTCGGTCTGCCGCTGGCCGGCGTCAAGGTTGACGACTATGTGCTGGGCGTCATCGTCATGGCCATGAACTCGTCCGCCTACCTGTGCGAGATCTTCCGTGCCGGTATTCAGTCGATCCCCAAGGGCCAGAACGAGGCTGCGCGCTCGCTGGGCATGAACGCCTTCCAGACACTGCTCTACGTTATGATTCCGCAGACGTTCCGCAATGTCCTGCCAACGTTGACCAGTGAGTTCATCCTGCTTTACAAGGATACGTCGCTGCTCGCGGCCGTGGGCGTGGTCGAGATCGTCATGAACGCCCGCACCATCGTGGCCACGACGGGCTCTATTACACCGTACGTGGTTGCCGCCCTGTTCTATCTGGTCATCACCCTGCCGCTCGCTCGCTTGGTGAGCGGCCTTGAGGCGAGGCTTTTGGGCACGGCCGAAACTAAGAAGAAGCGTCCCGCCAAGAGCGCCGGACAGGTCGTCGCGACGTCCGCCGATCACATCGCCGGTCTGTAAGGAGGTCCTATCATGAGCGAAACCAATAACTCGAACGAGGTCGTCGTCAGCATCAAGAACCTCCAGAAGGCCTTTGGCGATAACGTGGTCCTGCGCGATATCGATCTGGATGTGCACAAGGGCGAGGTTGTCGTAGTTCTGGGTCCCTCGGGCTCGGGTAAGTCGACGATGCTTCGCTGCATCAACCGTCTTGAGCATCCCACGAGTGGCTCGATTGTCGTTGAGGGTGTGGACGTGTGCGCCAAGGGCGTCGACCTTAACAAGGTGCGCACGCATCTGGGTATGGTGTTCCAGCAGTTCAATTTGTTCCCGCACCTCTCAGTCAAAAAGAACGTCATGCTCGCGCAGCAGAAGGTGCTCAAGCGCAGCAAGGAAGAGGCCGAGAAAATTGCCGTCGAGGAGCTGACCAAGGTCGGTCTTGCCGAGCGTATCGACTTTATGCCGAGCCAGCTCTCGGGCGGTCAGCAGCAGCGCGTTGCCATCGCCCGCGCCCTGTCGATGAACCCGCACGTCATGCTCTTTGACGAGGCCACCTCGGCGCTCGACCCCGAGCTCGTGCGCGACGTCCTGGGTGTCATGCGCGACCTGGCACGCGACGGCATGACCATGATCGTCGTGACGCACGAGATGGGCTTTGCCCGCGATGTCGCCGACCGCGTCGTCTTTATGGACGGCGGCGTCATTGTGGAAGAGGGTACGCCGAGCGAGGTCTTCGACCACCCCAAGAGCGAGCGCACCAAGGCGTTCTTGGGAAATATCTCGTAGCCGGTTGATGTAACTGCCGTTACAAAAGAGCGGGGG
>CAJLAV010000024.1:0-20657 GCA_905204735.1 uncultured Collinsella sp.
AGCGCGCCTTCAGGCAGCGAGACATAGGCGCCGCCCAGGCGCAGGGCGTACTGCCCTTCGCCGAGCGCGGTGACGGTGAATTCCGTCTTCCCATCGACATAAATCTTGCGGCCCGTGTCGCAGTTCATAAACGAATACGCCACGCCGTCCCTGACTTCCGGCGCGGGTTTGACAGTTTTTCCAGATACCAGCATTTGCTTTACCTCCCTGTTCGGCTTATGTTGCGTATTTATTCTTCCGTATGAATATCCTTCAGGAGCCGGTCAATCCGCGCGCCCTGGTCCATCGAGTCGTCGCGCTCAAACAAAAGCTGCGGCGTCAGGCGCAGGTCGAGCCGGCTTGCAAGCGCGCCGCGGATATGGCCGGCGGCGGCTTTAAGGGCAGCAAACGCCTCCTTTTTCACAGCCTCGTCGCCTAGAATGGATATATACACCTTTGCGAACTTCAGGTCCTCGGTCACACGAACGCCTGTCACCGTCGTCATAACGGGAATACGCGGGTCCTTCAGGGTGCGGATAATCCCGGCAAGCTCCCGCTGCGCGTCGGCATTTATGCGTTCTATTCTGTGTCCAGCCATATTTTCCAGTTCCTTTCCTTTCGGCGCGGACGCAGGCCTACTGCTGCAGCTCCTCCATGATATAGGCCTCGATTACATCGCCCTCTTTAATATCGTTGAACTTTTCAATGCTCATGCCGCATTCATAGCCCTCGTTCACCTCGCGCACGTCGTCCTTGAAACGCTTGAGGGAAGCGAGCTTACCCTCGAATATGACGACGTTGTCGCGCAGCAGCCGCACATTGCTGCCTCGGACAATGGAGCCGTCCGTTACATAGCAGCCGGCAATGGAACCCACGCCCGAAACGCGGAACACGATGTCCTCGCCACATTCGCCACAGAGTGCCATGAGCCCTATAACGTCGCGGCCATCGACATGACGATTGCCAATCGAAACCGACACGTCGCTACGATGCTTGGCGATAATGTCATAGAGCAGCGCAACCGGGCGGGCATGCAATCCCAACGGATCTTTAATCGTCTTTGTAAACTCGACCATGTCCCCTCCCACGACATCGCACATTCGGCCGGCAAAACCCAGCCGCGTGGTAGATATTGTAGCGTTAGATGCCTGCCGAGGTGCCCCTCCGGATACCCCGTGGGCAAAAAGTGGCAAATATGAGTACTGCCACCAATTTAGTAGCAGCAAAATCGAGAGCAAATTGCCTAATTTGAGCGATTCGAAGAGGTTGAAAGCTGTCAAACGCCCTTTAAAGGGGGTTAGATAAATTGATTTTGAGCCCATTTTTGCTCAGAATAGGCCGAAAAATATGACACCTCTTTTGCAGCAGTACTCATATTTGGCATTTTTTGCCCACAGGGTCCAAACCATGCCCCAAAACACAAAAGGAGGGGCCTCGTAAGGCCCCTCCCTAGGAAAGGGGATCGATTTATTCCACAGCCGCAGATTAATCCTAGCCGCTACTCCATCATGTCGAGGACGGAGGGGCGCAGCTCGCTCTCGGCAGCCTCGGGATCGGTCTCGCGCAGACGGTTGATATAGCGGTTGTACCACATCACGGCAAGGCCCAGGAAGACAACCACACCGCCAACGTTGTAGACCAGCGTCAGCCACAGCGGCTGATCGAGCGGAATGGTGCCGCAGACAAGCACGAAGCAGAAGACCACAAGCAGGAATGCGGCAACGACCAGGCCAAAGCTGCGCGAGCCCATGCGGAAACCACGGGGAGCAGCGTCGAAGTTCTTGCGCAGCATAAAGTAGGCAAGCAGAATCAGCAGCGGCGGGAGCAGAGCGGTGGCAGCCGTCATGTTGGTGACAATCATGAGCAGGTCGTCGAGGTTACCGGAGCCCAGGGCCGGGATGATCAGGATGGGGACGACGATGGCGAACTGCAGCCAAGCGACGCGGGCAGGAATGCCATGCTCGTTGAGCTCGACGATCTTGCTACCAAAGACGCCCTTGGGGATCTCGGTGAAGAAGACCTTGATGGGAGCGGAGGTCCACATCATGAGGGAACCCAGCGTAGCGGCGAGAAGGATCAAGCCGATGACGCGCGTGGACACTTCCATAGGAATGCCAAAGTGGGCAAAGACAGCGCCGAACACGTCGAAGATGCCGGTGGAGATGGCAACGCTGCCCTCGGGGATGAACAGGTTAACCAGCAGCGAAGCGCCTGCATACAGAAGGCCGATGGTCAGGCCGGCGATAACGACGGTGCGCACGAAGGCCTTGACGCCGCCCTTAAGGTCGTTAAGGAACACGCCGACAGACTCAGCACCGCCAACGCCCTGGATGATCCAGGCAAGCGTACCGAAAAAGCCCCACGCAGTTGCGAAGTTGCTCATGTCGGGAGCCATGTTAGCGGGAGTAGGAGCCGTAGCGAACTCAACGCCGCCAAAGGCAGCAGCCAGGGACAGCAGGATGAACACGGCGGTCAGGCCGAGAGCCGCGGTCGAACCAAAGGAGGAAATGGAGCCGATCCACTTAGCGCCCTTGGTCGAAACCCACGTGGCGATAGCAAAGACGACGATCTCGATAATGGTGATCCACAGCTGCGAAAGCTCGACGTTGGCACCAAAGAACACGTAGCTCGCGTAGATGATGACGTTGGGCAGGACGGACGCAAAGAAGAACAGGTTAACGAACCAGTAGCTAAATGCCGTCAGGAACGCCCAGCGACCACCCATCGAGGTCTTAACCCATGCGTACACGCCAGACTCGGAGTCCTTGTTGAGGCCGACGAACTCGGCGGTAACCAGGGTATAGGGGACAAAGTACAAAAGCGTGGCGAAGAAGAACGACGGCGCAGCTGCCAAGCCGATGGCCGCGTTGTTGTTGATGATGTTCTTGATACCGAACACGGCGGCGACCGTCATGCCCAGCAGAGCGAACGAACCAATCGTTCCTCGTTTTTCAGAGCTCATAAGCCCTCCCAATCATCTGTTAAATGTCATCTAAACCCGTCCGAGCTGCAAGTGCAAACACGGACGGCGCACCTGCTAAGGGGAATGGGGAAAAGGGAGTCAACAAAGCCATCCCCCTTAACGGCGCGAAGCAAACGCCCAGGCGGACGAATACTACTTGTTGGGGAAGGAATAACCTTCGACTGTCACGTGCAGTACCACGACGCGGGGATCCGCGGCATCGGCCACGACACGGTAGGCCTCGTCAATTTCGACGACGGCAACGCCGCCGGCGGGAATCGTCACGGTCTCCCCCGCCCCCTCAAAGCGCTCGCGATCATCGATATCGCTGTAGGCGCGGGTGCAGGTGAGGCCTGCCTTGGGGGCAACCTCGACGGTCAGGTCGCCGTCGAGCGGAGCGAGCACGGCATGGTAGCGACGGTGACCGACCAGATCGGCAGTGACCGCCTCGCGGGCATAGACCCACCAGTACACCAACGAGTCGCCGATGGAGTAAGCCACGTCGTGCTGCAGGTCGGCAACACCATCGAGCGCTTGGCCGGTGCGCATCCACTTCTTGACGGACTTCATCTGAGCGTCGAAATCGGCGCGCGAGTTAAAGACATGCATGGCTTATGCCTCCTTAATGGGTGCCAGCGCCTGAGCCAGATCGGCAGACGTCAGCGGTCGCAGGGACACCTCAAAGCTGAAGCTCTCAAAACGGGTGCGATAGGAATCGAGCACCTCGGAACCCCAAGAGTTCGAGCCAAGGCCGAGCAGTTGGTCGTTGATGTTGACCGTGACCGTATCGCCCTTGACAAGGTCGTAGACGTGCTTGGCGTTATCGATGGCCTCGCAGCTATAGGGCCATGCCGAGAACGAGAACGGGTTGGAAGCGGCGTCGCTCGGACGCGTCACGACCAGACCGTCACCGTGGCTGGAACGCAGGGCAACCCAGCGGGTACCCTCGCGGTTGGCACAGTCCTGAGGCATAACGTAGGGCGTGAACATGTCGTCGACCGTAGTGCGGTAATGACCGACCGGGTTGGCGCGCAGAGAGTCCGGATAGTTCTCGCCCGGGCCGTGGCCATACCACTCGACGGCACGATCGCAACCGGGGACCTCGAAGGAGATGCCGATGCGCGGGATGATATCCGAGTAATCGCCGTAGGGCTCGCCGGAAACCTTGAGGTCGACGCGGCCACTCGGAAGCACGGTGTAGACGAGCTCGACGCGCATGCCGAACGCGCGGACGGGAGGAGCGATACGCTGGCTCACGGTAACGACGACCACATTGCCGTCCTGCTTCCAAGTAACCTTGCGGGTAGACGTCTGCATCACATCGATGAAGTTGTCCTTCCACAGGGAGTCATACTCTTGGGCGTGGTTGTCGACGAGCGGATGCCAAAAACCAACCTGGGGACCAGAGGCCATGACGTCGCGGCCGGATGCCTTCCACTCGCTCACGGTACCGTTGACCTTGCTGAAGGTCAGCTCGCCGTTGAGGGAGTGAATGTGGATCTCCTGCTCGGTCTCCTCGACCGTAAGCTCAGGACGAGCGGGGGCAGCGATGGCCGGCGCCGGATGGTTGGCGATGGCAAACTGGCTAGCACCCAACTGGAACATCGGCTCGCACCAGACGTGAGCGGCCATGGTGTAGGCGCGCACGGTCAGCAGGGTCTCGCCTACCGCGGCCTCGCGAATCACCAGCGGAAGCTGGACGGACTCGCCGGGGGCAACCGCGCCGGGCATGAGCGTCTTGCGGCAGACCACGTCGCCGTCCACCAGGGTCTCCGCCGACAGGCAGACATCCTCAAGGGTGGTAAACCAACGCTTGTTGGTGACGGTCAGCTCGCCCGCCTCGTCGTCGTAAGCCATGCGAACCGGGCAGATGACCTGACCATACTCAGTGAGGCCCGGGCTCGGCTGCTGCCAAGGGAACACCATGCCATCGATGCAGAAGTTGCTGTTGTTGGGGTAATCGCCGTTGTCGCCACCGTACATATCGTAGGCAACGCCGTCCTCGGTCACAGCAGCCAAACCGTGGTCGCACCATTCCCAGATAAACTGGCCTTGGATGCAATCCCAGCGATCGAAGACCTCCTGATACTCGGACAGGCCTCCGGGGCCGTTGCCCATGGAGTGACCGTACTCGCAGTTGATGCGCGGCTTGGGGAATGGATGCTCACCAAAGTCGTTCATCTGCGACACACGGGAGTACATGGTGGAGATAACGTCGACGGTATCGGCGTTGCGGTCCTCCTCGTAATGGACCGGACGACCATCGAGCTCGTGAGCCTTGGCGTACATCGCGCGGATGTTGCAGCCATAGCCGCTCTCGTTGCCCATCGACCACATAATGATGCAGGCGTGGTTGCGCTCCTGCATCACCAGGCGCTCAATGCGGTCGACGTAGGCCGGCTCCCATGCCGGGTCGTCGGTGACCAGGGCGATATTGCCGATATTCTCGAAGCCGTGGCTCTCCATATCGGTCTCGGCGACCAGCATGATGCCATACTCGTCGCACAGCTCGTAAAAGCGCGGGTCGTTGGCGTAGTGGGACGTGCGCACCGCGTTGATGTTGTGCTGCTTCATGAGCTCCAGGTCGCGGCGCATGCGATCGAGGCCCACGGCGCGGCCCTTGTGATCGTCGTGATCGTGGCGGTTGACGCCATGCATCTTAAAGTAAGTGCCGTTGAGGTAGATATGATTGCCCTCGACCGTCACCTCGGCAAGACCCTGGCGATGCGGGACGTATTCGCTGACCTGGTCACCGTCGTAGACCTCAAACGTAAGGTCATAGAGGAAGGGGTCCTCGGGATTCCAGAAGTGGGCATCGGTCACGCTGCACTCGGCATGGCCGTCGACGCACTCGCCCGTAGCCACCACGTTCTCGCCATCGCTGAGCGTATACACGATGCGGGAAGCGCCCTCGGCCACCGTATCGAGCGTAATCAGAGCGGCATCGCCCTCGCGGTGCGTGCGGAACCTAAAGTCGACCAGGTGTGCGGCGGGACGCTGCATAAGGTACACATCGCGGAAGATGCCCGATGCCCACCACATGTCTTGGTCCTCGATATAGCTACCATCGCTGTACTGCAGAACCTTGACCGCAAACAGGTTGTCACCCTCGACAAGCGCGTCGGTCACGTCGAACTCGGCAGACAGGCGCGAGCCCTTGGTCATGCCGATAAACTTGCCGTTGACGTACAGCTCGCCATAGCTCTCGATGCCGTCAAAGCGAATGATCTCGCGAGCGCCGGCAGGCACGGCGGGAAGATTGACGATGCGCTGGTACACGCCCGTGGGATCGTCAGAGGGAACGAACGGCTGATCCACCGGGAACGGGAAACCCTCGTCGGTGTAGGCAAGGTTGCCATAGCCGTCTACCTGCCACAGGTGCGGAACCTCCACGTGATCCCACTCGGGCTCGTACGTGGAAAGCTCCTCGTTAGAGACGGCAGCAGGCCCCTCAAAGAGGCGGAACTGCCACGAGCCGGACAGCTGGACAAACCCGCGCGACAGCTCGCGGCTGTACGTAGCGGCGAGATCGGCGGTCTCGTAACCCATGAAGTACGCATGGGGTGCCAGGCGGTTCCTGTGGGTGAGCGCTTGGTTTTCCCAATCGTTAATGGCGTCCATGGTGATGCTCCTTCGTCATCGTAGTGATTCTTGTGCAACCGGTTGTCCGCTGAACGGTCGATTTGGTCGGGTTAACGGTGCAACCGGTTGTACAACCGGGACACTTATGTCACCCTGAGTATCGACACTCAGCGCAAGACATCGTTCTTAAGCTCGTAGGCAACCACCACGCCCGCTGATATCTCACCCACACGAGACGTATTCGATTGTGGCTTGGTTGCAAAACGACACCGGTCACCGGATACCATGAACGCTGTTCAGGCGCACTATAGTAAGCTGTATCCGCACCAACCCGTATCAGCGACAACATCGACCGCATTCTCCAGGAGACGCCATGACCCAACCAGTTCGCACCGCACCTACGCTTGCCGAGGTTGCCGCAGCTGCCGGCGTGTCGCGCTCCACGGCATCGCGCGCTCTCAACGATTCGCCCCGCATTAGCGAGGAAACCAAAAAGCGCGTCCGCGCGGCGGCCAAGGAAGTCAATTTTGTCCCCAACGCTCGTGGCCGAGCGCTCGCTGTCGGGCGCACGGAAATCATCGCCGTGCTCGTGACCGAGCCCCTAAGTGAACTCTTCAGCGACCCCACCTATAGCGAGTTTTTGAGCGGCATTACCGAGGAACTGTCGGAGTCGTCCTATCTGCCCGTTATCTTGCAGGCGTCTTCTACGCATGAGCGCAACCGCGCACGCGAGCACTTTGAGCGCCGCTCGTTCGACGCCGTGATCGACGTCTCCCCCTACAAGGGCAGCGAGCTGCTCGATGTGCTGCGCGAGCTGGGCGTACCCACCGTGTTGTGCGGCCAGCTCGAGGGCCACCCCTATCGCGATGTGTTCTCGACAGTCTACTCTGACGACGAAGAGGGCGGACACTTTGCGGCACTCGCCATGAAGGAACGCGGGCGCAAAGATATCGTCGCCGTGTTGGGACCGCAAGACAACCCCGCTGTTGTCGACCGCCTGCGCGGCTACCGTGCCGTCTTGGGCGAAGACCTCCCAGACGCAAACGTTATCTATACCGGCTGGAACAACGGAGACGGCTATCAGGCCATGCACCAGATCCTCGCGCGCGAGATTGCTTTCGATGGCGTGCTCTGCGGATCGGACCGTATCGCGGCTGGCGTCATCACCGCGCTCAACGAGGCAGGCCTATCCGTTCCTGCGGACGTTTCTGTCGTCGGCTTCGACGATCACGAGATTGCGGCGCGCTGCGTCCCCGCGCTCACGACCGTCCGCCAGCCCCTGCGCGAAGAAGGCCACATGGCTGCCAACATTGCGCTCGACATGATCAAGGGTGCCGAGCCCACCACCTCCGTGATGCACATGCAGCTGATCCAGAGAGACTCGCTATAAAAAAACTGGGGCAGTCTTTCCGCCAGACAATTGTTGCGGAAAGACTGCCCCGTTTTGAGCGCTCATTCTGGGGCACAGTTTCCGTTAGACGGCTCAACCGGAAACTGTGCCCCATTATTTTGCCGAATTCTGGGTCGCGCTTTCCCAGAGGACCCCCTTTGGGAAAGCGCGACCCGTTCTGGACACAGATTCCGGGACGCACTTTCCGCGACGCCCGGTCATCCCAAGCCCTCACAATCTCGGCGCATAAAAAACGAGGAAAGGCACACGTCCTTCCCTCGTTGCAAGCAATATGTAGCCGCTCGCCTACATCAGGCGCAGGCTGACGTCCTTGAGCTGGGCGCCGGAAACGGCACTCGGGGCGCCCGACATGAGGTCGGAGCCGCTGGCCGTCTTGGGGAACGCCATGACGTCGCGGATGGAGTCGGAACCGGTGAGCAGCATGCACACGCGGTCCAGGCCCAGAGCGAAACCGCCCATCGGGGGCGCACCAAACTTGAGGGCCTCCATGAGGAAGCCAAACTGAGACTCGGCGCGCTCCTCGGTAAAGCCCAGAAGCTTGAGCATGGACATCTGCATCTCGGCGTTGTGGATACGCATACCGCCGCCGCCGGCCTCAAAGCCGTCCATGACAAAGTCGTAGGTGCAAGAACCGGCTGCCAACGGGTCGGCCTCGATCTTGGCGATGTCGGTCTCGGTCGGCAGGGTAAAGGGCTGGTGCTCGGCAGCATAGGCCTTGCGATCCTCGTCCCAATGGAACAGCGGGAAGTTGACGACCCACAGGAAGTCGTGACCCTCGCGCTTGATCTCGAGTGCGTTGGCCATATGAGAACGCATGCCGCCCAGGATCTCGTCAGAGAGCAGACGCGGGCCGGCGGCGAACATCACAAGGTCGCCGGGCTCGACGTCCATGCGCTCGCGCAGAGCCGCCATCTCCTCGTCCGAGAAGAACTTGACGATGGGGCTGTTAATGGAGCCGTCCTCGCGGAAAGCGATCCAGGCCAGGCCCTTGGCGCCAAACGTGGAGGCCACGCCGGCGAGCTTATCGATCTTGGCACGTGCCCAGGCACCGGCGCCCTTGGCGTTGATGGCCTTGACGACAGAGCCCTCCTCATTTGCGGCGGTCGCGAAGACCTTGAACTTGGAGTTGGCAAAGATGTCGGTCAGGTCGACCAGGTGCATGCCATAGCGGGTATCGGGCTTGTCGGAGCCATAGGTGTCCATGGCATCCCAGTAGTTCATGCGACGCAGCGGCGTGGGCATCTCGACACCCATGCGGCCGAAGGCATCGGCAAGAACCTCTTCGAGCGCGCTCATGACATCGTTCTGGTCCACGAAAGACATCTCGATATCGACCTGGGTGAACTCGGGCTGACGGTCGGCACGCAGGTCCTCGTCGCGGAAGCACTTGGCAACCTGGTAGTAGCGCTCGACGCCACCGACCATGAGCAGCTGCTTCAGAAGCTGCGGGGACTGCGGCAGAGCGTAGAAGTTGCCCGGCTGGATGCGGCTGGGGACGATGAAGTCGCGGGCGCCCTCGGGTGTGGACTTGAACAGGGAGGGCGTCTCGACCTCCATGAACTCACGGTTGTGCAGCGCCTCGCGAATGGCAAAGGTAAAGTCGGAGCGCAGCTTGAGGTTTGCCATCATCTCGGGACGACGGAGGTCCAGATAGCGATAGCGCAGACGGGTGTCCTCGCTGGTCTCGATGCCGTCCTCGATCTGGAACGGCGGGGTGACGGACGTGTTGAGCACCTCGGCGTGGTCGGTCAGGACCTCGATCTCGCCGGTCGCGAGCTTGGCGTTGGTGGTCTCCTCGCCACGGGAGCGCACGACGCCGTGGATCTTGATAGGCCACTCGGGACGCATGGTCTCGGCAATCTTAAAGGCGTCGCCGTCGGAGTGCTCGGGGTCGAAGGTGAGCTGCGTGATGCCCTCGCGGTCGCGAAGGTCGCAGAAAATAAGGCCGCCGTGATCGCGGCGACGGCTCACCCAACCGGTGAGGGTGACCTCTTCGCCCACGTTCTCGCGGCGAAGCTCGCCGCAGGTACGGGTGTGCATGGAATGCTCGTCGATGGGACGGGTCTGGCTCATACCAGTGATCCTCCTTTATGGATCTGTGCCGCCCCGTGTCGTTCCGGGCGGCGTCGTACAGATTTGCCCAGCCTGCGTAAACCGCGCAGCCAGACATGGCGTTCTATCTTATCGCACCTGTGTCGATGTGCCGCGGAAAAGTAGCTCCTGCCCAAAGACTTGACGGAGACGAAACAATTGCCGCACCGTGGCACCCGCCCGCGCTCGTCACGTGCGACAATATGCCCCAATAAAACAGCACTTGGAAAGGCCCGTCATGACTGCACGCCTCATCGTTATGGATATCGACTCCACGCTCATCAACCAGGAGGTCATCGATCTTTTGGGCGAGGAGGCCGGCGTGGGCGAGCAAGTTGCGCGGATCACCGAACGCGCTATGCGCGGCGAGCTGGACTTTAAGCAAGCGCTCGAGGAACGCGTGGGGCTGCTTGCCGGCCTGGACGAGAGCGTGTTCGAGCGCACTTTTGAGCGCGTGACGTTTACCCCCGGCGCTCTGGAGCTTGTGCGCTCGGCACACAGCAAGGGCTGGAAGGTCGGCGTGGTGAGCGGCGGCTTCCACGAGGTCGCCGACAAGATCGTGGCCGCCGCGGGCATCGATTTTTGCCTGGCCAACCGCCTGGAGGTCGTGGACGGCAAGCTCGCCGGTAAGTTGGCTGCCGACATTGTGACCAAGGAGTCCAAGCTCATCCAGCTGCTGGACTGGGCAGTTGAGTGCGGCGTCGACATGGCCCACACGGTCGCGATCGGCGACGGCGCCAACGACATCCCCATGATCCAGGCCGCGGGCACCGGCATCGCGTTTTGTGCCAAGCCCAAGACGCGCGAGGCGGCCCCATTTGCCATCGACGAGCGCAACCTGATGCTCGCGATGGATATCATTCTGCGCGACTAGTCGATCCTTCTAACAATAGAATCAGTCTGTCCTATAGTTTCCGAACAATTTTGTCTTAGTGTTCGGAAACATACCCTTTGAGTGCTAGACTTTGCGCCGTCGAAGGGAACATATATGGATAAGCGAGATCTAGAGCAGCTGCTGAGCGATGTTGCCGGCGGATCAGTCACCCCCGCCGACGCCCTTACGCGCATCCAGACGGCTCCGACTGCCGATTTGGGCTTTGCGCAGCTCGATCTTTCGCGCGGAGTGCGCCAGGGAGCCGGCGAGGTTGTCTACGGTGCCGGTAAAACCGCCGAGCAAATTGCCGCCATTATCGAGGCGCTGCGCGATGCCGGCCAGGAGCGCATCCTAGTCACACGCTTGGATGCCGAAAAAGCCGCGCGCACCGCTGAGCTTCTTGGCAACGACATCGACCTGGGATATGTCCCGGACGCCCAGCTCGCCCTGGTGGGTGGCAAGCCCTCCCCCACCGGCAACGGACACATCGTCGTCGCCTGCGCCGGCACGAGCGACCTGCCCGTCGCCGAGGAAGCCGCATTGACAGCCGAGTTCTATGGCAACGAGGTCGATCTCCTCTACGACGTAGGTGTCGCCGGCCTGCACCGCCTGCTCGCGCATGCCGAGGAACTTGCCCAGGCACAGGTGGTCATCGCCATCGCCGGCATGGAGGGCGCTCTGGCGAGCGTTGTCGGCGGTCTGGTGAGCTGTCCGGTCATCGCCGTTCCCACCAGCGTGGGGTACGGCGCGAGCTTTGGTGGCGTAGCCGCGCTGCTCGCCATGCTCAACTCCTGCGCCAGCGGCGTTTCGGTCGTCAACATCGACAATGGCTTCGGCGCCGCCTACCAGGCAAGTCTTATCAATCATCTGAGCGCCAGCACACCCCGCGCCCGTTAAGGAGCATTCCATGTCCAACCATCAGCACACGCTTATCATCGACGGCACCTCGGGCATCAGCGGCGACATGACCGTCGCGGCCCTGCTCGACCTGGGCGCCAGCGAGGAGCACCTGCGCGAACAGCTCGCCACGCTGCCGGTCGGCGGCTTTGAGATTGCCGTTACACGTGTAAACAAGCATGGCATCGACGCCTGCGACTTTGACGTTCAGCTGGCAGAGGAGCTCGAGAACCACGACCACGACATGGCCTGGCTCTACGGCAACGAAGCAGCTGCCGAGCACATGCACGAGCATGTGCACCACCATCATGATCATGACGAGCACGAACACAAGCACTGCCACGAGCATGACCATGAGGGCCACGGTCATGACCACGAGGATCACCATCACGCCCACCACCATCACCACCGTTCTTTGACGGACGTCAACGCCATCATCGGAGGCTCGCAGCTAAGCGATGGCGCCAAGCGTCGCGCGTTCGCCATCTTTGCCGCGCTCGCCGCCGCCGAGGCCAAGGCCCACGGCAAAACGCCCGAGACCGTCATGTTCCACGAGGTAGGCGCCATCGATTCCATCGTTGACATCTGCTCTGTCGCCATCTGCCTCGATGACCTGGGCATCGAGGATATTGTCGTCGAGTCGCTCTCCGAGGGTCACGGCACCATCCACTGTGCCCACGGCCTTATGCCCATCCCGGTGCCCGCCGTCGTCAACCTATGCCAAGCAGGCAATATCGCCCTCACGCCCGCACCGGTCGCCGGCGAGCTCGTGACGCCCACGGGCGCCGCCATCGTCGCCGCACTGCGCACGTCCGAGCACCTGCCGGCCCGCTACCGCATCGAGGCCGTCGGCTACGGCGCCGGTAAGCGCCCCTACGAGGGCTGCTCCGGCACGCTCCGTTGCCTGCTTGTTCACGTGGATGCATAGCCATGGATGCCCGCAAGACAAAAAGCCGCGCCGCTATTGTCACGGCGTTTTCCGAGCTCCTTCGCGAGGAGGACTACGGCAAGATCACCGTCGGCGACATCATCGCGCGCGCTCACGTAGGCCGCGCGACATTCTACGGCCTCTTCAAGAGCAAAGATGACCTACTGTCCGAACTCGTGAGCGACATCTGCACCCACGCCCTCGACGACGATGGCACACCGCTCGACGACCCATTCGTGCAGGTCGAGCATATCCTCAACAACCTCTGGGAGCGCCGTCAGGGCGTTCGAGCCCTCGTAGCCGGCGCCGGCTCACGCGTCTTCGCCGACTGCTTGCGCAAGACCATCATGTCACGAGCAGCCGAAACCGTCCCCGTCGACCCCGCAGGCCCCGCCGGAACCATGGACCGAAGCTTCCTACTACACCACATAGCCTCAAGCTTCGTAGGAATGATCCAATGGTGGGCCTGGCACAACTTCCAAGCAGATAAGTCCGACGTAGCCAAAGACTACCTCTCGGCCATAATGCCCCTCTTCAACTAAGTAAACCCCTCATCCCAAAGTTCCGCCCTCATCTCAAAGCCCCGCCCCAACCCAAAGCACAATCCATCCCAAAGTGTCAACAGCAGCCCAACGCTCCTACCAGCAACAAGCCCCTCCCATCCAAATTCAGATATATATGTTGGGTTGCTTGTTCCAACGCGACTAAGATCCCGCAGCTGGCCGCATGGGGTAACTTCCCAGCGCATTCCGCAGGACGCAAAAAGGCTCGCCGCACGAAGTGCGCAGCGAGCCTTTTTGCATGTCCGAGGACGCGCTGGGAAGTTACCCCATGCGGCCAGCGGACAACTATGTAGCCTTGGACTAGAACATGCCCAAGAAACCGTGCACAAACAGTGCGGCCAGAGCGGCACCGATAAACGGAGCGATGCCAGGAACAAGCAGGCCGTACTTCCAGTTGTTGTCAGCCTTGTTCTTAATCGGCAGCACCTGATAGGCCATGCGAGGACCAAGGTCACGAGCCTGGTTCATGGCGAAGCCGGTGATGCCGCCCATGCCCATGCCAACAGCCCAAACGATCAGACCGACGCAGATAGCGAGCATCAGAACGTTCTCGCCGGCGCGGTTAGCGGCAGCAAGGATGGCGCTGATGAACACAAAGGTGCAGATAGCCTCGCAGAAGAAGTTGCGGGCATAGTTCGTGCCCTCGGTGGTGGGGTTGGTCGAGAAGATATTGCGCTGGGCAATGGGATCAACGACGCCATCGGAAGCCTTGAACTCATCGGCATACATAAGCCAAGCGATTACGGCGCCCACAAAGCCGCCGAGCATATCGGCAATCATGAAGGGGATGCAGCTGCTCCACGGCACCAGGCCGACGATGCACTGGGCAAGCACCATGGCGGGGTTCATGCACACGGCACCGCCAAAGACAAACAGGCAGACCGAGATGCCAAAAGACCAAGTGGTGATGGCAAACATGTGGCCGGAGCCCTGATACTTGGTGCCCTTGAGCACCGTATCGCAGTGCACGCCCACGCCAAAGATGATCATGAGGGCAGTTGCGCCGAATTCGCAGAGGAGTTTGGTAAGCATAAAACCTTATCTTTCTTGTCGGTTATAAACGATTCGTTTAGGCCGCGCACTAGTGCTGCGCGACGACAACACCCAGGCCATCGGGAATGACGGCCACCTTGGCGTCAGCACCCTTCATCTCAAAGGCGAGCTTGAGCGCCTCCTCGAGGGTGTTAACCGGCGTCATGTGCATATCTTTAATCATCTGGTGATCGCACAGGTCGGTAACCATGATCACAGGGTGATGTGCCAGGATGCGGGCGAAAATCTGGCTCGTCCACTGATCGGGCAGGGTCTCGTCCTTGGGACGATCGATGCAGGCACGCTCAAACTCTGCCGGATCGTTGTCAGCGATGTTGTGATAGAAGCCCTCGCCACCGTGACCGTCGGCACAACCGGCAACGTCGATAATCACACCGCCCTCGGGAAGCGTGGCCTCGGCAGAGCACATGCCCTTCACGGCCTGGTAGATGTTCTGGTCGAGTGGGTAGCCGCCGTTGGTGGTGATGGCAATCTCGCACTCGACGGGCTCAACGCCGGCAAGGCTCTTCACGAACTCGCAGCCAGCCTCGTGTGCCTTGTGGATGTCACCGGCGAAGGAGCCGATGACCTCATGCTTGCCGTTGAGAACCACGTTGAGCACAAAGGCAAGGTGAGCCATCTCGGCAGCGGCAAACATGTCCTCGCTCACGTGGTTGTGGCACAGGTTGCCTGCACGCGAATGAGAATCGTTCACAAACTGGCCGTTGTGGTTGTACATGATGGTCTTGTAGCTGGCGATGCCGGGCAGGACGGACTTGCGGCTGCCGGAGAAACCAGCAAAGAAGTGCGGCTCAATGAAGCCCTCGGCAAGCAGCAGATCGCAATCGGCGGCAATCTTGTTGATGATGCACTCGCCACCAGAAGGCGGGGTGCCGATCTTTTTCATCATGCTGTCGTCAGTCGCGACGTGCATAACGATTTCCTCGTTGGCAACGATCTCCTCGCCGTACTTGTTGACGAGCTCCTCGTGCGTCGACGGACGATGCATACCCGTAGCAACCAGAATACGCACGCGAGCCTCGGGCGCAGCGGAATGGATGTGATGCAGCAGAATAGGCATCGTCACACGCGAGGGAACGGGACGCGTATGATCGGAGCTAATGATGACAATATCCTTCTTGCCAGCACAAAGCTCCTCGAGCGAAGGCGAGCCATAAGGGTTGGCAAGCGACTCCTCTACCAGTTCTTCCTGCGATTTCGTGGTCTTAAACTCGTTTTGATGACCCTCCATCACACCCGCGAAGTTCTTATCCTCGAGCTCCAGATGCAACGTCTTGTGGTCAAACGGCAGTTCACATTCAAACAATGACGAGCGCCCTCTTCCTTTTCAACTGACACACTAGATAAACCGTTGGAAGGATACGCCGCTCACCGAAAAACACCACCGTCCACCGACTCATTAACACAACGTTCATATTTGACCCACAACAAAATGGCCGCGATCCCAAAGGGAACCGCGGCCGCTACAGTCGTAAGGCTAGAAACGCCAAATGCGCCGCCGGGACAGACCCCATCAAAGTGCGCGAAGCGCGCCATCTTTTCCCCAGCCAGTAATCCGTCGAAGACCGGACATCGCAGGGTCCGCCATCAGCTTACTTTTAGGCACACTCCACAGGACGCAAGAAGCCCTCGCCGCACGAAGTGCGCAGCGAGGGCTTCTTGCATGTCCGAGGACGTGCCTAAAAGTAAGCTGATGGCGGACCCGGACGACTACAGGGCTATCGATTACCCCGTGTTCTGCAATCCTGCCGAGACGCCGGTCACAGTCGAAAGAATCAGGCTCATGTACTCGGCCTTCTTCTCCTCAGCCATCTCGTCCTGGTTCATACGCACCTCGCGAAGGGCGCGGACCTGGGCGATAGACAGGGCGTCGACATAGGGGTTACGCACGCGGACAGCGCAGCCAAGCACGCGGCGGCGCTGCAGCGGCCACTCGTCACCGACGATGGCAAGGACCCACTTACGCGTGAGCTGCATCTCGGTGAAGACCTTCTCGGACAGATCCTGGCGATCGCCCAGGTGCAGATACATCTTGGCGATGCGCTGGTCGGTCTTGGCGATCGACATCTCGATGTTGTCGATAAAGGTGCGGAAGAACGGCCACTCCTGGTAGGCAGCCTTGAGCTGGTCAAGGTCGCCCAGCTGCTCGCAGGCGGTGCCCAGGCCGTACCAAGCGGCCAGGTTAATGCGCGCCTGGCTCCAGCTGAAGATCCACGGAATGGTACGCAGGTCGTCGAGCGACTTGGCGCCCAAGCCGCGCTTGGCGGGACGCGAGCCAATCGGCAGCAGACCGACCTCGGTCAGCGGCGTCACGGTCGAGAACCACGGTGTAAAGTCCTCGGTGTTCAGCAGGTCCAGATAGCGCTCGTGGCTTGCGGCGTTGAGCTTCTCGGCCATATCCCAGAACTTCTGCGTGGTCTCGGTGTTGGTCTTCTCGACGCTCGGAGCCGACTGCAAAAGCGTTGCGGCGGCAACGGACTCAACATGGCGCTGAGCCAGCGTGCGGTTGCCGTAACGGGCAAAGATGACCTCGCCCTGCTCGGTGAGCTTAAAGAAGCAGTTGACCGAACCCTTGGGCTGCGCCAGCACGGCCTTGTTGGCCGGGCCGCCGCCACGGCCCACGGCACCGCCGCGACCGTGCATGAGCACCAGGTCGATATTGTTCTTCTCGGCCCACTTGGCGATGCGCTCCTGCGCGGAGTGCAGCGCGAGCATGGCCGTGGTAGGACCGGCGTCCTTGGAGGAATCGGAGTAGCCCAGCATAACCTCCATGCGGCGGTTGGTCTGGGCAAGGCGCTTTTGCACCACGGGCAGCGTAAGCATCTGGTCGAGCACGTCAACGCAGCCCTCGAGGTCCTCGAGCTGCTCGAACAGCGGGATCACGTCGAGCTCGGGGACATCCTCCTCGTGTGCAAAGGACAGGTGGGCCAGCTCAAAGACATCGGCCACATGCTGGGCGCTCTTGGTGAACGAGATGATGTAGCGGTGCGCCATCTTCTTGCCGTAGCGCTTTTGGATGGAACCAATGGCGCGGAAGGTATCGATGACCTCGCGCGTCATGGGCTGCAGGTCGCCATGGATACCGTTCTCGTGGATATCCTTGAGGGCGCGGGCATGCACCACGGAGTGCTGACGGAACTCCATCTCGACCATATGGAAGCCGAAGGACTCGACCTGCCAGATGATGGTCTGGACCGGGCCGTAGGCAGCACGGACGGCACCGCAGGCGGCCAGCGAGCGCTGGACGACACGCAGGTCATCCAGGAACTCGTCTGCGCTGTGATACATGGTGTCGGTGATACGGCGGACGGTGGCGTTGAGTCGGTCGGCCATGACGAGCATGACGGCGCGATGCGGCTCGTGCTCGGAGATCAGTTCAGCACGTGCGGTGTACTGGGTGCTCATCTCAACCTGATGGTTCCACAGGTTGATGAGCTCGGCAGACGGCTTGCTGTAGGTGGCCTCGAGCGTGAGGTTGCGGCCGATGCGGCGGCACTTGTCCTCGAGCTTGAGCACCATATGGGTGAAATACTTGGCGGCGACTTCGCGGCTCACCTTTGCGGTGACGTTGGGGTTACCGTCGCGGTCGGAGCCGATCCAGCTGCCAGGATGGAAGAATGCCGGGCACAGCGGCGGCACGGTACCGGCCTTGTCGCCCAGCACCCAGTCGTCAAAACGACGATAGATGACGGGGATGACGTCGAACAGCGTGTTATCGAAGATGTCGATGATGGTATCGGCTTCCTCGACCGGCGTGGGCTTCTTGAGCGCGATGGGGCTCGTACGCACCAAGGCGTCGATCTCCTGCAGCATATGGCGCTCGTTCTCCACCAGGTCGGAGCCGCCCAGACGCGGACGCTCCTCCAGCAGGTTGGAGATACGGCGAATCTTGCCCTCGACGGCCTTACGACGGGCCTCAGTGGGATGCGCGGTAAAGACGGGGTGGAACTCAAGCTTGCCGAGCAGCTCGTTGGCACCCTCGACGCCCATCTCGTTTACCAACTGGTGATAGGCGACGGTGAGTTCGTTGGCGGGATCGACCTCGGTATCGGTCGATGCGCCGGCCTCGCGCTCACGCAGCTGCGCGACACGGTAGTTCTCCTCCGACAGGTTAGCCAGATGGAAGAAGCTCGTAAAGGCGCGGACGATAACCTGCTGCTTATCGAGCGGCAGGCTGTCGATCAGATCGACGACCTCACGAAACGCCACGGCGGTGGGCTCGTCGGCAGTGGGCACGCCCTGCTCGTCGACGGACTCGTCGGCAGCACGCGTGCCGGGGTTCCCGGCGTTGGCCACAATCTCGGCTGTCAAAATCTTGTCGAACAGGTCCGCGATCTCGGGATCATACTCGCTAAGCACACGGCGCTCCAGGCGCAAGAACAGCGCCAGATTGTCGCGCAGCTCCTCGGGGATCTCGATCTCGGCGAGACGCTCCTTGGATTCGGCATTCGAGCCGATTCGGTTAACGAGGCGGTTGACCACGGCAGCGACACGCGCCGCGGCTTCGGGTACAGACTGGTTGCTTAGGTTCTCAGCCACGTTTCCTCCCATTCCTCCTTCTATGCACGTAACATGCGGTATTTATTATAGGCACTCGGCAAAAACTTTCGAAGCTGATTGCGCTTTACCACACAAAAGTATTTTCTGCATTGCAAGGCTTTTTGCCCCAAATGGTCGTATTTCTCGGTGGACGGCATATGCAAACGGGGGCATTCCGCATAAATGCGAAACACCCCCGTAACAATCGCTCTCCATGAGCAGGGCACGTTAGCAGGCCCGCAGCTCAAAAAGATACGCTACAGGCGCTCGCGAACCGCCTCGACAACGTTGGCCAAATCGACCAGTACCTCGTCGTGGCTCTGCATGTCGCGCACCTTGACCTTGCCGGCGGCAAGCTCGTCGCCACCCAGGACTAGGATGAGCTTAGCGCCCACCTTGTCGGCCTGCTTAAACTGGGCCTTAAGGGAACGGCCCTGATAGTCGGCCTCGGTCACAATCCCTGCAGCGCGAAGCTGCTGCGTAATGGTAAAGACGTTCTGACGCAGCTCCTTGCCGGCGTTGGCAACGTAGACGCACGGGACTTCCTCGGCACCCAGGTCGCTGCCAAAGGCCTGCAGGGCCAGCAGGGCGCGCTCAAAGCCGACGGCAAAGCCGACGCCCGCCGTGGGCTTACCGCCCTCGAGCTCAACGAGGCCATCGTAGCGACCGCCACCACCGATGGAGCCGACACCGGCGCCGGGAGCCTCGACCTCAAAGACAGTACGGGTGTAGTAGTCCAGGCCGCGCACCAGGGTGGGATCCTCAACATACTCGATACCGGCGGCGTCCAGATAGCGCTTGACTTGCTCGTAGTGCTCGCGGCACTCGTCGCACAGGTTGTCGCCCATCAGCGGGGCGTCGGCCATGATCTCGCGGCAGTGGTCGTTCTTGCAGTCGAAGGCGCGCAGCGGGTTGAGCTCGGCGCGCTCGCGGCACTCGTCGCACATCTCGTCGGCGTGATCGAGAATGAACTGCTTGACCTGCTCGCGGTATGCCGGACGGCACTGCGCATCGCCCATCGAGTTAATAAGCAGACGGAGCTTGGACAGATCGAAGCCCAGGCGCTTGTAGAACTCCATGAGCATGATGATGCACTCGGCGTCGGCAGCCGGATCGGGAGCGCCGAGCCACTCGATGCCCACCTGGTGGAACTGGCGCAGGCGACCCTTCTGAGGACGCTCGCCGCGGAACATGGCCTCGGCGTAATAAGCCTTAAACGGCGTGGAGCCCTGGGGCACCAGGTTGTTCTCCACGACGGCGCGCACCACACCGGCTGTGCCCTCGGGACGAAGGGCCAGGCGCTGCTTGGGCTTGAGCTTGGTATCGGTACCCTCGGTAAAGACGCGCTCCAGGTTGGCGCCGCTAAACACGCGGAACATCTCCTTGCGCACGACGTCGGTCGACTGGCCGATACCGTGAACAAACACGTCCACCTGCTCGATCGCGGGCGTCTCGATGGGTTTAAAACCAAACGGCTCGAACACGCCGGCCGCAATCTGCTGCATCTTTTGCCAGGCGCGCATCTCGGCGCCGATAAGGTCGCGGGTTCCCTCCGCCTTCTGTGCCTGCATGGGCAAACACCTTTCTTTTGTATCGCGTCATAGGTAGTGGTCATTATACGGCACAAAAACAAAACGCGGCGGCGCGTCTGACCGAACGAGGGTATGGGGGCTCGTTCGGCCAGACGCGCCGCCGCTGTTTGTGATCCGCTTTCCTCCGTCCCCTTCGGATCACGTGATCTGTTGGGGACGGAGGAAAACGGATCATTTCGTAGGCCC
>CAJLAV010000025.1:0-20547 GCA_905204735.1 uncultured Collinsella sp.
TCACGGTGAGCTCGCTGCTCATGCCGAGCGTCTCGCTCGCAGCGGAATGGGTCAAGGTCGGCGGCAACAAGTACAACACCGCGGCGAGCGACGAGGCCGGTACCTGGTCGTGGGACGGCGCCGACGACTTGAAGCTCAACAACTATAACGGCGGCGAGATCCAGGCCGCAGGCAAGCTCAACGTGAATTACTCGGGAACCAACATCGTCACTGCCGAATGGATCGAAAGCATCAACGTTTCTCATGGCACTAACGAGAATGCCGAGCTCAATATCCAAGGCGACGAGGGCGGCACGCTCAGCGTGACATCTACTGAGGACGCTATCCTCACCACGGGTAATATCAACATCGACGGAGCCGGATCCGTCAACGCCACGAGCACTGGGTTTGATGCCATCAATGCCGGAGGTGATCTCGCTATCAAAGGTTCGGGCAACGTCAACGCCACGGGTGCATCGGATGGCATCAGGGCAAACGGCAATATCACGATTGACGACAGCGGAGCCGTCACCGCCAGGGCTACCAAGGACAAGGGTATTGGAGCCGACAAGAACCTCACCATCAAGGGTGGCGGGACGGTCGAGGCAAGCTCAGCCGATGGTGAGGCCCTTTGGAGCGGCGACAATATCAACATCTCGGACGGCAGCCAGGTCAAGGCAAGCTCCGAGGAAGACGCTGCCGTCGAGGCCAAGGGCAGCCTCGCAGCCACAAACGCCTCCCTCAACGTAAACGGTGTTGAATATGGCGTCTATGCCCACAAGGGCATCACCCTCGATCATGCAAACGTGACGGTCCGTGCAAGTAAAGGCAGATACGGTGGCGCCAACGCCCTCTTCACCTACCAGGACGACATCGTCGTCAAGAACGGCTCCACCGTGGACGCGTTTGCGGAAGGCGAGGTTTCGGCTGCATTCTCCACCAGAAACGATCGACCCAACGAGAAGGGCGGCCACATCTACATCAGCGACTCCGTTGTCAAGGCCATAGCCCGCTATGTCGAGAACGGCGACGGCCCCATCCCCTACAGCGAAAACCAAGATGGCGAGACGAGGCGCGAACCCCAAGGCGAGAACATCGGCATCATCGCCCAGACCAGCGAGGGCGTCACACCCGCAGTCATCTCGATCATCCGCAGCAAGGTAACGGCCGAAGGAGATACAGCGGCAATCTTTGCCCGTGCCATGAGCGCTGACGGCAAGACAATCGGCACCATCAAGATTGAGAACGCCGCCATCCAGACGCCCGAAGGCGGCAAGGTCATTGACTATCGCAAGCTCCGTGACGGCATCTACGAGGCAGGCCAAGCCATCGGCACGGGCGACGCCACGGTCGACTCCCTCTATATCAAAGCAGTCGCCAAAAGTACGACCATCGCACCTCCCGAGGTAGCCAAGCCGGAAGACCCCAAGCCCGACGAGACCAAGCCCGCAGAAAGCAAGCCCGCGGAGTCCAAGCAGAACCCCAAGCCTGAGGGCTCAAAGCCGACCAAGGCCGTTGCGGCTTCAACCACGAAAGCCAAGACTACCGGCGTGCTCGCGGCAACCGGCGACACCTCAGGTGCGGCCATCGTGGCAACCGTCCTTGCGGGAACAGCCGCTATCGCCGCAGGCACCATGGCGAGCCGTAAGCGTTCTTAGACGCCTCTGCGCACATGGCAGCTCCCGCGAAGGCCCCGAGCCCCAGCACCGTTTAACAACGCCACCGCCGAGCTCCCCTCCGGCGGTGGCGTTTTCCATATGCGTCCGCAGGGGATGCACGAGATTGTCTTTGGTCTAGCCCAACCGGCATACGCTGGCGTGCGACAATTGGGGCTGCCGATATCACAACACTGAGAGAAGCCCGTCATGGAAGCGCATCAAAAGCAGATAACCGTTTATTCGAATCATACGGAAAGCGCGCCTGTCATCTACCTTCCTGTGGTCGTGGGCGACGGCAGCGAGGTTTATAAGTGTTGCCGAGAGCTCGACTGTCCGCCTTTCGCCCTCGTCACCATTGGCGGGCTCGATTGGAATCGCGAGCTGAGCCCCTGGGCATGCGACGGGACCGTACGCGATGCCGAGCCTTTCGGCGGCCAAGCTGCCGATTTTCTTGATGAGCTGCTGAATCAGATAATCCCCCAGGTCGAGTCGTCGCTTCCTCAGCCGCCCACCTGGCGCGGCATTGCCGGCTACTCGCTCGCGGGCCTCTTCGCACTCTGGTCCCTCTGGCAAACCGACGCCTTTGACCGCGCCGCGAGCGCATCGGGGTCGCTATGGTTTCCCGACTTTGTCGACCGTGCCAGCACGGCCCCTTTTGCCGGCAGCCCGCAAGCCGTCTACCTGTCACTCGGCAAAAAGGAAACCAAGACGCCCAACCGCATGATGCGGCATGTACTCGACGACACACGCGCGATGGAAGCGTTGCTCGTCGAGCGCGGCATTCCAACAACGCTGGAGCTCAACCCCGGCAATCACTTTGCCCAAACCGACTTACGCATGGCCCGCGGCATCCACTGGATACTGACGCATTAAAAATGGTGCCCACACGCATATACGCATGGGCACCATATCTTGTTTTAGCTGAACGCAGCTGCTACTCAGCAGCCTCCTCAAGCTCGGAGACATCAAACTCAAAGTCGTTACCCGGCAGGATGGCGTTGAGCACGATGCCCACCAGTGAGCCCACGGCAATGCCGGACAGCGAAATGGTCACGCCGCCCAGCTCCAACACGATGGCGCCGGCGGTGCTGTACGCGATGCCGAGCGAAAGCACGAGCACCAGCGCGGCAACCAGCACGTTGCGGTTGTTCTGGAAATCGACCTGGTTCTCGATGAGGTTGCGGACGCCCACAGCGCTGATCATGCCGTAGAGCACGAGCGACACACCGCCGATAACGCATGCCGGCATGGCGGCGATGACCGCGGCGAACTTGGGGCAGAACGAAAGCACGATGGCGCAACACGCGGCAATTCGAATTACGCGCGGGTCGAACACGCGCGTCAGGGCGAGCACGCCGGTGTTCTCGCCATACGTAGTGTTGGCCGGAGCGCCAAAGAGCGAAGCCAGAATCGTGGCAAGGCCGTCGCCGAGCAGCGTGCGATGCAGACCGGGATCGGCAATGTAGTTGCGCTCGCAAGTCGAACCGATAGCAGAGATATCGCCGATATGCTCGATCATGGTCGCGAAGGCCAGCGGCATGATGGTGATGATGGCCGTCGTGGCAAGACCGTTATCGAACTGCGGCCCAAAGAGTGCAAACACGGTGTTGTCCCACACGATGGGCAGACCGACCCACGGAGCGGCGGCAACGCCCGAGAAATCAACCTCGCCGAGCGCAGCCGCAACGGCATAGCTCACCACAACGCCCAGCAAAATCGGCACGATCTTGACCATGCCACGGCCCCAGATGTTGCAGATGACGATAACGGCAACGCCAATGACAGCCACAAGCCAGTTGGTCTGGCAGTTAGCAATAGCGGAGCTCGCCAGGATCAGACCGATCGAAATGACGATGGGGCCAGTCACCACCGGCGGGAAGAAACGCATGACACGCTTGGCGCCAAAGGCGCGGAAGAGCGCCGCAAGCACCGGATAAAGCAGGCCGGCGCAAGCAACGCCCAGACAAGCGTAGGGCAAAAGCTCGGTCTCGCCGTTGGGCGCGATTGCGGCATAACCGGCAATAAAGGCAAACGATGAGCCCAAAAATGCCGGCACCTTACCGCGCGACAGGAAGTGGAACAGCAGCGTGCCCAAACCGGCAAACAAAAGCGTTGCCGAAACCGAGAGACCGGTGAGCACGGGCACCAGCACGGTGGCGCCGAACATGGCAAACAGGTGCTGCAGACCGAGCAAAAACATGCGCGGGCGGCCGAGCGACGATGCGTCGTAGATGGCATCGCTGGCGGCGGGCGTCGAGGACTGGGACATGAGAGTCCTTTCAAAATGGAAGGGCGCTCGAGCATAGCGGATTACCTGCCCGAACGATACGATCCGAACCATTGTACGCGATGCGCCATGTCTCGCACGCGCCGTCACCTGCGAACGTTACCGCTATTTCCAAACGCGCTCGGCAATACGCTTGACCAGCGCGATCTTTGCCCATTGCTCGTCCTCGGTCAGCTTGTTGCCAATCTCGCAGCTGGCAAAGCCGCACTGCGGAGACAGATACAGGTTCTCGAGCGGAACATACTTTGCAGCCTCGTGAATACGCTCGACGATGGCATCCTCGTCCTCAAGCTCAGCGGCCTTGGTGGTCACCAGGCCCAACACGACCTTCTTGCCAGGGGCAACGTACCTCAACGGCTCAAAACCGCCGGCGCGCGGCGTATCGAACTCCAGGTAAAATGCGTCAACATCCTCGTTTGCGAACAGGTATGGCGCGATGGGGTCATAGCCACCCTCGAAGGCATAGGTAGAGTGGTAGTTACCGCGGCACACATGCGTGTTAATGACCAGGTCGTCGGGCTTGCCCTCGATAGCGGCGTTGTTGAGCGCCACGCCCAGCTCACTCACCTTTTGCAGATCAACCGGGCTCATGCCGGTCTTGGACACAAAGTCGGTATCGCAATAGATGCCCCAGGTGCAGTCATCAAACTGGATGTTGCGGCAGCCTGCAGCGTACAGGTCGGCGATCACCGTACGATAAGCGGCTGCGATGGCGTCGGCAAGTTCCTCATCGGTCTTATAGACAGCGCGCAGGCTCTCCTGCTGGCCATCGCAGCGGTCGAGCGTGACCTCAGAGAACGTCTGGATAGGCGCCGGGATGGTCTGGCGTGCAACGTGGTCCTCGCCCTCAAGTGCCTTGACAAACTTAAAGTGCTCGACGAAGGGGTGGTTCTCGCCGCTGATGGAGCCAGTCACCACGGCGGTATCGGCCGTGGTCTCCTCGTCGTGGAACATATATCCCGTACGCGAGGTGCGACGCTCGACGCCGTTCAGCCCCCACATAAAATCGAGGTGCCAGTAGCTGCGGCGAAACTCGCCATCGGTGATGACCTGCAGGCCGGCGGCCTTCTGCTTTGCCACCAAATCGCGAATAGCATCGTCCTCGACGGCCTTAAGGCCGGAAGCGTCAAGTTTACCCGCGACATAGGCGGCACGGGCATCCTTTACAGCCTGCGGACGAAGAAAACTGCCGACGATATCGGCGCGAAACGGCGCGTTCGGTTGAATCGAAGTGCTCATAGATATCTCCCTTTGCATTGGTTGCTTTACTGGGACAGAGTATGAGCGCTCATATGGCCATCGTAAAATATACGTTTATAACAGTTTGATATAGATGCTTCCTATATCAGTCTGGACTGTCATAAAGAGACTTGAACCGTGCGGAGCACAGCAGCCTAGATATGCTGACGAATCGCGTCGATATAGGCCCGACCGTAGCGCGTGAGCGTCGTGTTCTTGCGCGTAATAATGCCGATCTCCATGTACTCGTCCACGTCGAGCGGAATCGAGATAATGCCGGGGCCGTTGAGCTCGTGGCTGATCACGCCCGAGCATACCGTGTAGCCGTTGAGGCCCATGGCCAAATTGAACAGCGTCGCACGGTCACGCACGCGGATATTCTTGCGACGCTCAAAGGTCGAGGTCAGCTCCTCGGAATAATAAAACGAGTTATAGCTGCCCTGCTCGTAGGACAGGAACGGGTAGTCTTCCAGATCCTCGAGCGTCACGCTGGAGCGGCCCGCCAGCGGATGGTCGGCGCAGACGAAGACATGCGGCGTGGCGCAGAAGAGCCCTTCGAACACGAGCTCGTTGGCCACCAGCATGCGCTCGATGACCTCGCGATTGTGCTCCGACAGATACAGGATGCCCAGCTCGCTTTTCATATGCGCGACATCCTCGATAATCTCGTGGGTCTGCTCCTCGCGCAGGGTAAAGTCGTAGCGCGCGGCATCGAACTCGCGGATCACATCGACAAACGCATTAACGGCAAAGGAATAATGCTGGCAGCTCACACTAAAGTGCGGCACCTGCTCGGACGTACCTTTGTACTTGCCCTCGAGCAGGTCGGCCTGGTCGAGCACCTGGCGCGCGTACCCCAAGAAGGTCTCGCCCTCCTCGGACACAATGACACCCTTGTTGGTGCGCTCAAAGATATGCACACCCATCTCGTTTTCGAGATCGCGGATCGACGCGGTAATCGAAGGCTGCGACACAAAGAGCCGGCGCGAGGCCTCGGTGATGCTGCCGCATTCGGCAACTTTGACGACATATCTGAGTTGCTGGAGCTTCATGGCTTTCTCCCTAGACGTTCGTGACGTCAAAACCCGCCGTGTCCATTTGGCTCATAAACGACGGCATCTCCCCCGTCGCGGCGCAGGCGGCAATCTGATGCAGAGCCCCGGCAACCGCATCATCTGCCGCAGCGCCAATATGCCAGCGTGCGGCAGCCGTGACGGCCTCGTTGGCATTGGCGACTGCAACGGAGTTAGGAACGGCATCGATCATGGGCAAATCGTTATCGGAATCGCCAAATACGGCCACCTCGTCGGGCGTCAGGCCCAAAGCGCGCGCCAGCTCCAGCGCAGCGCAGCCCTTGTCCCAGCCGGTCGGAAGAACGTCGAACAGGCGCACGCGGTTGTTGGGAAACACGAGTGAGAGCTCCGGCACCTCAGCGGCAACACGCTCGCGCAGCTCGGCGAGCTCCTCGCGCGAACGGGCACTCCAGATATTCGCCTTGTATACCGGGGCATCGTCAACGACAGGACGACAGGGAGCCTCTTCGCCCTTGAGCCACGCGTTGCCGCCTGACTTCATGGCGCGACGCACACGCTCGGGATCGCTTGTCACGCAATAGGCATCGTTATTCCAAAAGTCATCACCCAGACGGTAGACCTTCAAATACGTATCGTCGGTCTCCTGTTCAAAATAATCGGCTAAGCGCATAAGGACATCGTTATCGATTGCGCGCGAAGCGACTACTTCGCCATCGACAAACATCACCTGGCCGTTGCAAAACGCACCGGTCGAGAAGCACTCGGAGCGATTGCGGAACATCCAGCCCATCGCGGACGGCTGACGACCCGAAACCGGCCCAAAGTGCAAACCCGCCGCCTGCATGGCATGAATACCCTCAATGGCGTAGTCGCTGGCGCCGTCATGCCCGGCTGGAATCAGTGTATCGTCCATATCGGTCAGCACAAGTTTGATCATAAGGTCCCCTCGGTCATTCTTAATCCCATCTATTGTACCGACCTGCCAAAAAGGGACAGGTTTATTTCGGCAGGTTTCATCTGGGAAAACGCAAAGTCCCAGTTGTTACCTGCCAAAATAAACCTGTCCCTTTTTGGCAGGTGCGCTAGTATAGGGAACAACAGATTCGATGCGGGAGTGCCGGCGGTGCAAACCACAAGGCTGAGAGGGCAATGGGCCCAATCCTTTGAACCTGTCAGTTAATGCTGGCGTAGGGAGCATGCCGCCTTTACAGGGGCGCTGTCTATGCACAGCGCCCCTTTTCTATGCCAAGGAGGCATGTGCAGTGATTGATTCGGAACAGCTTAAGCAACATATGGTCAAGGCCGTGGAGGAGATTCGCGCTACCAATCCGATGGCCGGTTCCATCACCAACACGGTGACGATCGACTTTGTCGCCAACGCGCAGCTCGCCGTGGGCGGATCGGCCGCCATGGTCTATCTGCCCGACGAGGGCGAGGCACTCGTTGCCGGCGGCGGCGCCATCTATCTCAACATGGGCACGCTCTTCCCCATTTACGAGCAAACGATTCCCCGCGCGGCCAAGGCGGCACACGACGCCGGTAAGCCCTGGGTGCTCGATCCGGTGGGCCTGGGTATCGGTAGCCTGCGCACCCAGCTGGTCAACGAGCTCAAGCAGTACAAGCCCGCCATCGTGCGCGGCAACGCCTCCGAGATTATCGCGCTCGCCGGCCTGTGGGGTCTTGAGGGCGAGGCGGCCGATCTGAGCCGCGTGCGCGGTGTCGATACCACCGACACGGTCGACGCCGCCCGTGGTGCCGCCGTGGCGCTCGCTCGCCACACCGGTGGCGCCGTTGTGGTCTCGGGCGAAGTCGACCTGATCACCGACGGCACGACGGTGGCCAAGTCTCACGGCGGCAGCCCGCTCATGTCCAAGATCACCGGCTGCGGCTGCTCGCAGGGCGGCGTGCTGGCCGTGTACGCCTGCGCCGCCGACCCGTTTACGGCAGCCGTCTGCGGCACCGCCGTCTACAACGTGGCCGGCACGCGTGCCGCCGCTGTCGCCGACGCCCCGGCAAGCTTTAAGGTCGCCTTTATCGACGAGCTCTACCGCGCAACCGCCCAAGACATCGCCGATAACCGACTCGAGCTCGAGGAGGCATAGGCCATGTCCGAGCCCGCAACCAATGCCGGCATGAACACGCTCGTCGCCGTGGCCATCGCCCCGTGCGGCACCGGCGATGAGCTATCCGCCGAGGTCGCCGAGGTCGTGCGTGTCATTCGCGAGAGCGGCCTGCCCAACCGCACCACCTCCATGTTCACCGAGATCGAGGGCGACTGGGACGAGGTCATGCAGGTCGTGCGCGACGCAACCTTTGTGTTGGCGAGCAAGGGCATCCGCACCGAAGTCGTGCTCAAAGCCGATATTCGACCCGGATTTACCGACACCATGACCGGCAAGCTCGAACGCATGGAAGCGCAGATCAAAAAGCAGGAGGAAGCACGATGAGCATCCGCGACAACCTTGATATCTCGGCCTATCTGGTACTCGGCCCCGAAAACACGCTCGGGCGTCCCGTGGGCGATGTGGTGGCCCAGGCGCTCGACGCCGGCTTTACCTGCATCCAGGTGCGCTCCAAGGTGGCAAGCGCCCGCGAGATCATTGCGCTGACGGGCGACGCCGCGCAGGCAATCGCACAGGCCGGCAAAACCGGTCAGGTTGCCCTGCTGATCGACGACCGCCTGGACTGCGTACTCGCCGCGCGCGAGCAGGGTATTGCTGTCGACGGCGTGCACGTGGGCCAGAGCGACATTCCCGTCGAGGTCTGTCGCAAGCTGCTGGGGCCCAACGCCATCGTGGGCCTTTCCGCCCGTTGCGAGGAGATGCTCGAGTACGTCAAGACCGCCGACATGAGCCTAGTCGACTACCTGGGCATCGGCCCACTCCACGAGACCGAGACCAAGCGCGACTGCGGACGCGCGGCCGACGGCTCTATCATCACCAAGAGCTTTGAGGACCTGGCCGCCCTCCACGCGGCAAGCCCCGTGCCCATCGTGGTGGGCGGCGGCGTCAAGACGGCCGACCTGCCACAGCTCAAGGCCACCGGCGTCGACGGCTTCTTTGTGGTGAGTGCCGTCTGCAGCGCCGATGACCCCTACGCCGCGGCCAAGGAGCTCGTCGACACCTGGCAGCAGGCGTAAGTCTAGGCCGAGCAGCTGATTCGCAGCCTCATATCTTCAGCAATGGAAAGCGCATCCCAGTTTGAGCCTCCATTCCGGGATGCGCTTTCCGCATGCGACCCTTACCCCGCCAGATACGCTTTCAACGCCGGCAAAGTCGCCTCCGCATCTCGACGACCGATCTGATAGATGCGCTCGAGCTCATCCGGTTCGCGGCACAGCGACGGCACCTTCACCGATTCGCTCGGCCGCACCATAAAGACCTCGCCGGCAGCCTCGCGACGCGCCAGGTCATCGAGCGTGGCATTGTAGACCTCATGCCGATGCTCAAGCGCCGCGACAAACTCCGGGTAGTGACGGAACACGCGCCGCAGCATGGGCATAACGCTGTTGGGCTGCTTTACAAAGCCCGCCGGTTGCGTCAGCACCACCACGTTGCGGTCGTAGCCCTGCGCAAACAGCCATGCACTGGGAATAGAATCAGCCACGCCACCATCCAGATATTTGTGTCCCTCAATGACAACAGGACGCGTCGCCACGGGAATAGCCGACGACGCCCGGATCCACTCGATATCGCGCTCATCGCCATAGGGCAGGTCGTGGTAGACAGCCTTGCCCGTCTCGATATCGGTACACACGCACGTAAACCGCATGGGACAGGCGCGATATGTCTCCAGGTCGATGGGATCGCGCTCGATAGGCACCTCGTGATAGGCAAAATCGGCATTGAACATATCGCCGGTCCGCAGCCAGCTTGCTACACCCGCATAGCGCTTATCGGCACAATAGGCCTTGTTATAGCGAATGGCGCGGCCGATCTGGCGCGATTTAAAGTTGTAGCCAAACGCCGCACCCGCCGAGACACCCACCATATGGTCGCAGGTCAAACCGTGCTCCATCCAAACGTCGAGCACGCCCGCCGTATACATACCGCGGTAGCCGCCTCCCTCGAGCGCAAGCCCCACCGTGTGTGATGTCTCCGGCTGTGTCATGCAACCATCTCCGTTCCCATGCTTTTGAACTCAACAAGTATATCTGTCAACGTATGCCGTCAAAAACGTGTTTATAAGCATTTATCGAACGTTTCCCAATGCATTCCCCATGCCGTACCGCAATGCCCCTAGATGGCCTTAGGCATGAACGCCCTTAAGAACGTTGCGGGATAAACATCGCCCGCACCATGCCGACGTCATCGCACGCAACGTGAGATAATTCTCAGCAGAAGTCACCAAAAGCAGAGGGAGTTTATGATGAAGGTTCTTTTGGTCAATGGCAGCCCCAAGGCAAACGGCAACACCGCCCGCGCACTCGCCGAGATCGCCGAGCAACTCAATGCGGAAGGCATTGATACCGAGGTGTTTCAGCTAGGCGCCAAGCCCATTCGCGACTGCATCGGCTGCGGTCAGTGCGGCAAGCTTGGCGGACGCTGCACCTTTGACGACGACGTGGTCAACGAGCTCATTGCCGCCGCCGAGCAGGCAGACGGCTTTGCCTTTGGTTCGCCCGTCTATTACGCGCACCCCAGCGGCCGCATCCTCTCGGCCCTCGACCGCGCGTTTTATGCTGGCAGCAAGGCCTTTGCGCACAAGCCGGGCGCCTCTGTCGCCGTTGCCCGCCGCGGCGGCACGTCGACCACGTTCGATGTACTCAACAAGTACTTCACCATCAACCAGATGCCCGTAGTTGCCTCCACCTACTGGAACAACGTGTTTGGCCGCGTGCCCGGCGACGCCGATGGGGACGCCGAGGGCCTTGCCACCATGCGAAACATCGGCAAGAATATGGCCTGGCTCCTGCGCTGCATCGAGGCAGGACAGGCCGCCGGTATCAACGCACCCGAGGCAGATCGAGCAACGACCAACTTCATTCGATAGAGCGGCGGAACCATGAATATTCAAATCTTCGGGACTAAGAAGTCGTTCGACACCAAAAAGGCCCAGCGCTATTTTAAGGAGCGCCGCATTAAGGTGCAGTTTATCGACCTTAAGGAAAAGGAGATGAGCAAGGGCGAGCTCACGAGCGTGATGCAGGCGGTCGGCGGCATCGACAAGCTGCTCAACCCCAAGGCTAAGGACGAGGAGACGCTCGCGCTCATCCAGCACCTCACCCCTAGCCAGCGCTTCGATAAACTGCTCGAAAATCAGCAGGTTCTAGCCGAGCCCATCGTGCGCAACGGCAAAAAGGCCACCGTCGGTTATTGCCCCGATGTATGGGGAGCCTGGGAGTAGCCTGTGTTATTTGCCGGCGCGTGGGTATAAGAGCAGGCGTTTGGCATAAGATTCAACTGTAAGCCATATCTAACAAAGGAGGGCACATGCCCAACAAACCCGTGAAGATCATCATGCTTACCGGATACCTCGGTGCCGGCAAGACCACGCTGCTCAACCACATCCTCGCTAACGACGGCGGCATCCGCGCCGCCGTGATTGTCAACGATATCGGCGAGATCAACGTCGACGCCAGCCTTATCGCCGACGGCGGCCTTTCCGAGACCGATGACCTCATCCCGCTCACCAACGGCTGCATCTGCTGCACGCTTTCGGATGACCTGGCCAACCAGCTGCAGGGCATCGCCGATTCGGGCGACTTCGATTACATCATCATCGAGGCATCGGGCATTTGCGAGCCTATCCCCATCGCCTACACCATCTCGAGCTTCTGCGACGAGGCCAAGGTGGGCGGCGAGCCCAAGCTCGCACTCGACAACATCGTGGCCGTGGTCGACTGCGCCCGCATGTACGACGAGTTTAACGGCGGTCGCGACCTGCTGGCCGAGGATATCGACGAGGACGACATCGAAAGCCTGCTCATCCAGCAGATTGAATTCTGCTCCACGTTGATCCTCAACAAGACCGACACCGTGACGCCTGAGCAGATCGCCGAGCTCAAGGCCATCGTGCGCAGCCTGCAGAAAGACGCCGTGATCGTCGAGGCCCAAAACGGCGAGGTCCCCATGGAGGAGCTGCTCGATACCGACCGCTTCGACTTTATGCGCGCCTACAACTCCGCCGCTTGGATCGAGGCCATGGAGCATCCCGAGGAGCACGACGACCCCGAGGTGCTCGAGTACGACATCGAGACCTTTGTGTACTCGCGCCGCAAGCCGTTTGACCTGCAGAAGTTCACCGATTTTGTTGAGCAGGAGTGGCCCGACGAGGTCATTCGCGTCAAGGGTCCGCTGTGGCAGACCGGCAATCCGGACATGTGCTACATGTTTGAGCAGGCCGGCCACCAGATGCGCCTGATGGAGAACGGTCTGTTCGTTGACTCCGCGCCCGAGGGCGAGAAGCAGAAGATCATCGACGAGAACCCCGAGATCATGCAAATTTGGGACGACGAGACGGGCGACCGCATGACGAGCCTGTGCATCATCGGCCGTCACATGGACAAGGACGCGCTCATCGCCTCCCTCGATGCCTGCCTGACCGACTGGCACCGCGCCTAGGTTTATCGAAGCGGGCATTTTTCCGCCTACGCAACTGCCAAACCACCACGAAGGTGCCCTTCGTGGTGGTTTTTCGTTCTGAGCCAAGGAGATTCATGTTCAATATCGTGCTGTATGCACCCGAGATTCCGGCCAATACGGGCAATATCGGCCGTACCTGCGTGGTCACCGGTACCCGTCTGCATCTGGTGGAGCCACTGGGCTTTTCGCTCGATGACAAGACGGTGCGTCGCGCCGGTCTGGGCTACTGGCAAAACTTGGACGTGACGACCTATGCCGGCTGGGAAGATTTCCTCGCGCGCAACGGTCTCTCCCCCGCCGATGGTCGTCTGCATCTGCTGACCAAAAAGGCACGCCGCACCTATGCGCAGAGTACCTACCGCGATGGCGACTACTTGGTCTTTGGCAGCGAAAGCTCAGGCATTCCCGAGCCACTGCTTGCCGCGGCGCCCGAGCGCTGCGAGCGCATCCCGATGCTGCGCGATTGTGACTCACTCGATAACGCCGAGGTATGGGAAGCCCACGAGGAATCGCTCGGGCATACCGAGGATGACCACGAAGCCATCCTTCGGCAGGATATCTGCGGCAACTTCGTCAATCCGGACGACTACCGCATCAGCGCCCTCAACCTCTCCAACAGCGCCGCCATCGTCCTCTACGAGGCCCTGCGCCAAACAGGCTTTCCGGGAATGTGACAAAGGGACAGTCCCTTTGTCACATTCGAGCGCCACACCGATGGCACACACGCCTAATTGATGCTCTAGATAAAGAGCCCTCACTTTTAATCAGAATTAACTAAAGTAAAATGAAGTTAAACGGCGGTGTGAAAGGAGAGCCTTGTGAAATATCTCGAGAACCCGTTTACCCCCAGTTTTGGTGAGGTTCCTGCCCATCTCGCTGGCAGACAGCAGATTATTCGGGATTTGGACCGTGCCTTCTTGAGCCAGCGCAGGCGCCCCGAGTTGACCTCGATCTTCTCAGGCGCGCGTGGAACCGGTAAAACCGCTCTCATGTCGTCGCTCGCGACAAGGGCGGAATCCCACGGCTGGATTGCCGTAAAGACGACCGCGCTCCCGGGAATGCTTGAGGAAATCGAGTTCGGGGCGAAACGTGCTGCCAGTCATCTCATCGACTCGTCCAACCACTTCGAAGTCACCGGTCTCGGAATTGCACCGCTCGGCAGCATCGAGGTCAATCGCGTTCACGATGCCTCAACCTGGCGTTATCGCATGAGCGACATCATCGACCAGCTCAACGAGGCGGGCACCGGTCTGCTCGTCACGGTTGACGAGGTGGACCCGACACTTGACGAGATGATTCAGCTCGCAGCGACGTACCAGCACTTTGTGACCGATGGGAAACGCGTCGCCCTGCTCATGGCGGGACTTCCCAACAACGTCTCGACGCTACTGAACCACAAGACGGTCTCGTTCCTTCGCCGCGCCCAACAATATCATCTGGGTCGCATTGCCGACTATGACGTGCGCGAGGCCCTAATTCGCACAATCCAGGAAAACGATCGCCTGGCAGATGCTGAGGGAATCGATAGAGCCGTTCGCTCAATCTCTGGATTTCCCTTCCTATTGCAACTCGTAGGCTACCGTGCCTGGGATCTCACAAGCGATTCGAAGGAAATCTCGTCGCGCGACTTTGACCTGGGAATCAAAATCGCACGCGACGAGATGGACGACCGAATCCTCGCGGCAACCTATCGGGAACTCACTGCAGAGGACAAGCGATTCCTCATCGCCATGCTCGATGATGAGGAAGAGTCCACCACCGCCGACCTTGTCGAGCGCCTTAAGCGTTCGCCGCAGCAGGTCTCCCGCTACCGACGCCGCATGATAGATGCCGGCATCATCGGGGAACGAGGACGAGGGCTCGTCGCATTTGAATTGCCATTCTTCCGCGACTATCTCGCGGCTCAATGCGTGAAATAGGCATCAATGAGGCAAAGGGACAGTCCCTTTGTCGCATCGCCTATAGGTAGCGACCGGTGATGCTTGCGGGGCAGGCCGCGATGTCACCCGGCGTACCGGCGCAGACGATTTGCCCGCCCGCGTCGCCACCGCCCGGGCCCATGTCGATCACGTAATCGGCGTTACGGATAAGGTCGAGATCGTGTTCGATCACGATAACAGTGGCGCCCTTGGCAACGAGGCCGTCGAACACACTCAGCAACACTTGGACATCGAGCGGATGCAGGCCGATCGTGGGCTCGTCGAACACAAATACGGCATCGTCCTGCACGCGGCCCATCTCGCTCGCGAGCTTAAGGCGTTGTGCCTCGCCGCCCGAGAGCGCCGGCGTGGGCTCACCGAGCGTGAGATAACCCAGGCCCAAGTCGTGCAAGGTCTGTAAGCGCGTCTGAACCTTCTTGAGTCCCACCGTGGCGTCGAGGGCCTCGTCCACACTCATGTCCATGAGCTGCGGCAACGTAAGCAGACTCCCGTCCTTGCCCTCGCGATGGATATGGGAAGCCGCGTCTGCATAACGTGAGCCGCGGCATGCCGGGCAGACGATCTCGACATCGGGCAAAAACTGCACGTCGAGCGATATCGATCCCGTGCCGTCGCACGTAGGACAGCGCAAGGCGCCAGTGTTATAGCTAAAGGCGCCCGCCTTGTAGCCAGCTGCCTTGGCTTCGGGCGTACGGGCGAAGGCGCGGCGCGGCTCATCATGGATGTCGGCATAGGTTGCGACCGTCGAGCGCACGTTGGCGCCGATGGGCGTGGCGTCAATCAGGTTGGCACGGGCAATGCCTTCGGCATCGACCCAACGCACATGTCTTGGCAGGCGCTCGCTAGCTGCCCGGGCCTTAAGCGCCGGAATGAGCGTCTCGAGCACCAACGTCGTCTTGCCCGAACCCGAAACGCCCGTCACCGCGACCAAGCGGCCGCGCGGGATATCGACTTCGAGCGGCTTGACGGTATGGATGGCATCGGTTGCCATGCGGATGTGGCCCTGGTCGAACATCTCCTCGTCAGTCACCTGCGGGCGCAAGCGCTTGGGGTCTGCGCGCAAAAACGGCGCGATGCGACTGCTCTGCGATTGCTCGACCTCGCCTACCGTACCGGCAGCGATCACGTTACCGCCGCCTGCTCCGGCAACGGGGCCCATCTCGACCAAATAGTCGGCTTCCGCCAGTACGCGCGTATCGTGGTCGACAACAACCACGGTGTTGCCGTCATCCACCAGATCGCGCATCACGCCCACCAAGCCGTCGACATTGGTGGGATGCAAGCCGATCGAAGGCTCGTCCAGCACATAAAGCACGCCCGTCGATCGGTTGCGCACCACGCGAGCAAGCTGTACGCGCTGGCGCTCACCCGTGGAGAGCGTGGCACCGGCGCGGTCGAGTGAAAGATAATCGAGGCCCAAATCGACCAGGCGACGGGCCGCACCCAAAAACGATTCGCAGATATCCGTCGCCATGGGCTGCATCTCGGTCGGCAAGGATGCGGGCACCTCGCGCACCCACTCAACCGCCTCGCCCAGCGTCATGGCCGCGGCCTGTGCCAGATTGATACCGCGCACCTGGGGCTGGCGTGCGGCCTCAGAGAGACGCGTGCCGCCGCAGTCACGGCATGGCCCCTCGCGCAAAAAGCGCGCAACGCGTTTTAAGCCCTTATCGTCCTTGACCTTGGCGAGCGCATTCTCGACGGTATAGACGGCGTTGTAATAGGTAAAGTCGAGTGGCGTAGCGCCCTCGCCGTTTTTGGGCACGTAGAGGATGTGCTTCTTAACCGCCGGACCATGAAACACGATGTCGCGCTCTTGAGGCGTGAGCTGGTTAAACGGCACGTCGGTGCGCACGCCCATCTCGCCGGCCACCTGCTTCATCAGATCCCACATGAGCGTACCCCAGGGAAGCACCGCGCCTTCGTTGATGGTCTTTGACTCGTCGGGCACCAGGCTCGCCTCGTCCACCTCGCGCATGACACCAGTGCCGCCGCAGGTAGAGCACGCGCCGCCGCTGTTAAAGGCAAGGTCCTCGGCACCCGGCGCGTAGAACTCGCGGCCGCATGCGGGGCACGTGAGCGACAGGCCCGCAGCCACATTAAGGCTCGGCTCCACACGCGCCCCGCAATGCGGGCACACGTGATGGGCACAGCGGCTAAAGAGCAGACGCAGGCTGTTGTTGAGCTCGGTCATGGTGCCAAAGGTGGAACGCACGCCCGGCACGCTGGGGCGCTGATGCAATGCGAGCGCCGCCGGCACGTGCAGTACCTCGTCCACCTGGGCGTGTTCGGCCTGCGTCAGGCGACGTCGAGTATAGGTGCTGAGTGCTTCCAAGTAGCGACGCGAGCCCTCAGCATAAAGAACCCCCAGCGCCAGCGAACTCTTGCCCGAGCCCGACACGCCGGCAATACCCACGAGCTTTCCCAGCGGAATATCGATATCGATGTCCTTGAGGTTGTGTACACGTGCGCCACGCACTTCGATAGCCTGCGGGCTCATCTTCTGTTCCGTCACCTTTATCACCCTACTCATGCCATAAAACTCGATCGCGAATGTACGCGCCCAGCATGGGCACGGTAAACCGGACGAGGCCGTATCCGGCAGCTTCGATGACGCGCTCGCGAATCAGGCTTGCTCGATATTTACTCGCCCAGCTCTGGGTACGCTCGCAGCGCTCAATGATATCCGCCATGCGCGTCGGTTTGCCCTCGTCAACCGCCATGGCCTCGATAAAGAGGCGCTGTGGACTGCGCAGCCCGTAATACAGAGGCGCGTCAACCGCTTCGTAGAACTCGGAGACGGCATCCGCATGGCCATCCTCGACATCGCGCCTTTCGATGACCTGCGAGCAACGCCGGACAGCAGACCGCCACATGTAATATCCCACCAGCTGAACCATATAGGGATGCCCCATGCTCTTGCGCGCCGCAAGGTCCGCCGTCTCCGCGTCAACGTAAAGACCAGCATCTTTGACCGCCTGGATATATGAATCACGCACCTTGGGCAAGGATATCGCCCCCAGCGTACGCTGCTGGGCACGCCGCAAAAACGTCACGCTCGGCTCTTCGAGCAGGTCGTCAACCATACTGGGTAAGCCGGCGAACACCAGCGCAAGACCGCGCTGCTCGCTATCGGGCAAGCCCTTGGCATCCTGGTCTCCGAGCACCTGCTGATAGAGAACGGCAAGGGCCGCCAGCTCCTCGATAGACGCCGATTGCGCCTCGTCAATCGCAAACAGTATGCCTTTGCCTGGACCGAGCTTCTTAAGGCGCTCGTTGACCAGCCCTCGCAACATCTCGCCCTTTGCCCGCGCCGCCTCGACTGACATCCGACCAAACGACGGACCGAACTCCATTGACGTCACAACGGGTTTATTCGAGCGAAGCGCGTCGGCCAATCGGTCGCATAAGCCAAGCGAAGCGGAATCGGAGACAACCGCCCATCCGCGCTCGCTAGCTAAACGCTGCAGCTCCCGCAGGAGAACCGTCTTGCCGCAGCCGCGGTTTCCCGTAATGAGCATGAGCCTACCCGGCGCTCCGGCGCCGTTATCGAGCCCTTCCTCAAAATCTTCGATGACCGACTCGCGACCGATGAGTATCGGAGGCCGCTTGCCAGCCGTGGGCTTAAAGGGATTTGGATTCATGTCGGCCTCCTCGGATTGGCAAACCCTGGTAATAGTTATACCAACTTATACCGAGTTATACCAATAGCATGTGACAAAGGAACTGTCCCTTTGTCACATGTGGCCGAAAAACTCGGCGTCTGCTGCTCGCCAGGGGCGGAAGGTGGCGGGATCGATCTTTACGTGCGCCGCGGCGGGTACGTCGTACCATTTGACCGTGTAACCGGCGCCGTGAGAGCAAAAGACCGAGTCGGGCGTGTTGGGCAGATCGGCTTCTGGCTCATAGGCGGCCGTCTCGATGACGCGCTCGGCATCATGGCAAGCCGCATAGCCGGCAAACTCTAGGTACAGATGTCCGCGACCACTCGTGTAGGCAGCCACCTCCAGCGCGTAATCCTGCACCTCAGACGCCGGTACGCGACCCACAAGCTTCGCCCGGTCCCCCGCCATCGTCGGCGGCTCGTACTCGGCACCCATGCGCGTGGCATCTGAAAGCGCCCGGCCCACGCACTCCCCCGGCACCTCGAGCTCAAAGCGATACCACGGCTCCAGCAGCACCGCCGCGCCGGCCTCACGCGCCTGCATCAAACCCTGGCGAATCGCGCGGTACGTGGCCTGGCGAAAGTCGCCGCCCTCGGTGTGTTTGGCATGCGCACGGCCACCTGTGAGCGTAATGCGTACATCGGTGATGGGCGAGCCGGTCAGCACGCCCAGGTGATCGCGCTCCATGGCGTTAGTAAGTGCCAGACGCTGCCAGTTAAGATCGAGCTCGTCGGTCGAGGTCACGGTGCCAAACTGCACGCCCGAACCCGCTGGCAACGGCTCCAGGCTCAGATGCACCTCGGCATAATGGCGCAGTGGCTCAAAGTGCCCCACGCCCTCGACCGGCTGCGAAATAGTCTCCTTATAGAGAATGCCGCCAGACTCAAAATCAATCGAAAGGCCAAAGCGATCTGCCAACACCCGCTGCACGACCTCGAGCTGCACGGCGCCCATCAGCTGCAGGTGAATCTGCTCCAGATGCGTATTCCAGCTTACGCCGAGCATGGGATCTTCGTCCGCCAACTCAGTCAGCGCTTTGAACACCGCATGGACATCGTGTTCGCCCGGAAGCACCGTATAGGTGAGGACCGGCGCAATGACAGGTGCATCGCCCGCAGGCTCCGCGCCCAGGGCGTCCCCCGGGCGAACGTGCGCAAGACCCGTCACGGCACAAATACCGCCAGCGGCAACTTCTTGGGCAAGCTCATACTTTTCGCCGTTATAGATGCGCACCTGATCGACCTTCTGCTCCCATGCCTCGGCACCGGAACGTCCGTTAATCGTCTGTTTTGCGCGCAGCGTGCCGCCGGTCACTTTAACCCAAGCCAAGCGCTCACCGCGATCCCCGCGGCTGACGCGGTAGACGCGTGCGGCAAACTCCGGGAGCCACGCCTGTTCACGCATCAGCGTACACATGTCGTCCAGTAGCTCGTCCACGCCCTGGTCCCTGAGCGCCGAGCCAGCAAAGCAGGGAAACAATTTACGCTCGGCAACCATGCGTGACAGCGTTGCGACGGAAAGCCCACCCACTTCAAGAAACTCCTCGAGCGCCGCTTCGTCCAACGCAGCAGCGTCCTCCTGAACGGCACCGCCCGCCAACAGTTCGTTAGCATCCAGGCAGCCCTCAGAAAGACGCTGCCCAAGCTGTGCCAGCAAAACATCGTGGCCGGGATTCTCCAAATCGATCTTGTTGATAAAGATGAACGTTGGGATGTCATAGCGCGCAAGAAGACGCCACAGGGTTTCGGTATGCCCCTGCACGCCATCGTTGGCGCCCACAACCAAAATCGCGTAGTCGAGCGCGCGCAATGTGCGCTCCGCCTCGGCAGAAAAATCGACATGCCCCGGTGCATCCACGAGCATGACGTGGGTGTCGCCATGATCGAGCACGGCCTGCGACGAGAAAATCGTAATGCCACGCTCGCGCTCGATCGCGTTAGTGTCCAAATGCGAATCGCCATCGTCCACGCGGCCGCGCTTGCGAATGCGACCCGCGTTGAACAGCATGGCCTCGGCCAACGTGGTCTTGCCGGCATCGACATGCGCCAAGATTCCGACGACCGCTTGCTTCGACATGGCTCTCCTCTTATTACAAGCCCATCGCACGCGGCAACGGGCGTCCTCGTTCCACACTGGATGATACAATTTACGGGCCGGCGGG
>CAJLAV010000026.1:0-19876 GCA_905204735.1 uncultured Collinsella sp.
TGAGCGTATCGGTATAGGCGCGCGGCGTCGGGGCCAGGCGCAGGAACTCCTTGAGGAAGGGCTCCACGCCAAAGTTGGTGAGTGCCGAGCCAAAGAACGCCGGGCTCAGCTTGCCGCAGGCCACGGCATCCAGGTCGAGCTCGTCGCCGGCGCCATCGAGCAGCTCGATGTCGTCCATCAGGTTCTTGTGGTTCTCCTCGCCGATGAGCTCGTCCATGGCAGGATCGCCCAGCTCGGCCTCAACCTCGGCGACCTTCTTGGTGGCGTTGGCGTGACCGTCGCCCTCAAAGGCGATGACACGGCGGGCCTGACGGTCGAACACGCCGCGGAAGTTGCGACCGCTGCCGATCGGCCAGTTCATGGGATACGTGTTGATGCCCAGAACGTTCTCGATCTCTTCCATGAGCTCAAACGGATCGCGGGCCTCGTGGTCGAGCTTGTTCACAAAGGTGAAGATGGGGATATGGCGCAGCGTGCAGACCTTAAAGAGCTTCTTGGTCTGGGCCTCGACGCCCTTGGCGCCGTCGATGACCATGACCGCGGCGTCGGCAGCCATGAGGGTACGGTAGGTATCCTCCGAGAAGTCCTGGTGGCCGGGGGTATCGAGGATGTTGACGCAGGCACCGTTGTAGGTGAACTGCAGAACCGAGGAGGTAACGGAAATGCCGCGCTCCTTCTCGATGTCCATCCAGTCCGAGACGGCGTGCTTCGCCGAGCTCTTGCCCTTGACCGAGCCGGCGGTCTGGATGCTGCCGGTATAGAGCAGCAGTTTCTCGGTAAGCGTGGTCTTACCGGCGTCCGGGTGGCTGATGATCGCGAATGTGCGGCGCGACGAGATTTCATCCGACAGGCTTGCCATGCGGATCCTTTCTTGCATTGAGTGCATTACGTCGATGTAACCGCACTATTGTAGCCGCGAAATGCCGTTACAGGGCACCTATCAGGACAAATTCATCAGTTGGCACTTGGATACCGGTCGGCGGCGGCACTCCGCAGCAGTTTGTCTCGACCTGTAACATCTAGACGGGTTTTGAGCCTCTACCTGTTACAGATCGAGACAAACAGATGGGCCTGCCGCCAAAATCTCAATCTGTAACATCTAGCCGCCCAAAACCGCTCCAGATGTTACAAATCGAGACAAAAGGACCGGCGGACAAACAGCATCTTAATCTGTAACAACTAGCTGGGAAATTCGGGACTTGGTTTTACAGATTTAGACAAACGGTGGCCGATCATTCCGATTTTCCTCTTGCGTAACTGTGCATAGTGTATATATACTGTGCTTACCGGTTATATACACGTGTAGCCCATCAGCTAAGGAGCCGCTGTGGACATCATCCTATCCAATTCGAGCGATAAGCCCATCTACGAGCAGATAACCTCGCAGGTCAAAGCTCAGATTTTATCGGGCACGCTCGCTGCGGGCGCCAAACTCCCCAGCATCCGTGCACTCGCGAGCGATCTTGGCGTGAGCGTCATCACCACCAAGCGCGCCTACGCCGACCTGGAGCAGCTCGGGTTTATCTGCACCGTGCAGGGCAAGGGCTGTTTTGTCGCCGAGGGCAACCAGGAGCTTTTGCGCGAAAACCAGCTCTGCCATATCGAAGAGCTACTTGCGAAAGCGGCGAGCCAAGCCGAAACCCTGGGCGTCACGCGCGACAAACTGCACGAGATGCTCGACCTGGTGGCCCCCGAAACCATGCAGTAGCCATCTGCAAGAAAGGCTATACCATGCAAAACTTGCTAGAACTCAAAGGCATCTCACGCACTGTAAGCGACCGCTTTTCGCTGCGCGACGTCACGCTTGCCGTGGAGCCCGGCCAGATCGTCGGCTTTGTTGGTGCCAATGGTGCCGGCAAAACAACGACGATTCGCGCCGCGCTCGGGCTTATCAAGCTCGATGCCGGCGAGGTGCACCTGTTTGGGCAGCGCTGTGGCGCCGACGCGCCCGATGAGACACAGCGCTGCCTGCGCTCCCGCGTCGGTCTCGTCCTGGACACATGCCCCTTCCCTTCAACGCTCAAGGCGGGCCAGATCGAGGCACTCGTAGGCCCGGCGTACCCCACCTGGAGCCACGACACCTTCGCCAGCCTCATCGACCGATTTGGCTTGGATCCCAAGGCAAAGGTCAAGGACCTCTCCCGCGGCATGGGCATGAAGCTGCAGCTTGCCTGCGCGCTCAGCCACCAGGCCAAGCTGCTCGTTTTGGACGAAGCCACCGCGGGCCTCGATCCCATGGCACGCGAGGAGCTGCTCGATGAGCTGCTCGCCTTTGTTTCCGACGGCCTGCACAGCGTGCTGCTCTCGAGCCATATTACGTCCGACCTCGATCGCGCCGCCGACCGCGTCATCTGCATCGATAACGGCTCGATTATTTTTGACCTGCCGCGCGAGGACATTACTGACCGCGCCGGCATCGCCCACTGTACCCAAGCACAGGCCGCCGAGCTTATGGCTTGCGTCGAAGGCGCCCGTGCCGTCCACCACGCCTATAGCGTGGACGTGCTCGTGCCCAACCGTCGCGAAACGCTCGAAGCCTTTCCCGAGATTCCCTGCGATCGGGCAACCATTGATGACTATCTGCGCCTCATGCTGAAAGGGGCTTCGAAATGAAACGCGCCTTTATGTCCGAGCTCGCCATCGTTCGCACGCTCACCCCGAGCATCGCGGGCGTCGGCCTGTTCATCTTCGTCGTGCTAACCCTTGCCATCGCGTCGGATGGCGATTCCGGCATGAGCGCCGGCGCCTGCGCGGTCAGCGCCATGTCGCCCATCATGGTCATGAGCTCGCTGGCCGGCTTCGACAATCAAAACGGATGGGAGCGCTATCGGGCAACGCTGCCTCTCACGCGCAAAGACATTATTTGCGCACGCTACCTGTGCATCGTTGTCTTCTCGGCCATCATGGCCTGCGCCGCCGTGCTTTTGAACATCATCGCCCTTCCGTTCTTCAACAGCGCGGGCGTGGCCTCGACAGGACAAACCATCTTTGAGATCGCAATTGCCTCGGCAGCATCGATGCTCATCTCCCTCATGATGGTGTTCTTGGCACAGCCGCTGTTCTTCCGATTTGGACACATGGAGGCACTGCGCCTATCCGTTGGCCTGTTTGCCCTACTCGGATGCCTTACCATGGCAGCGCTGAGCTCCTCCAACCCCATCAGCAACTGGCTTATGTCGATTGCCGGGGCGAATCCCGATCCTGCCGTCCTTGGCTGTCTGTGTGCAGGAATTGCCGTACTGGCGCTCGCACTATGTGTAATCAGCTGCGCTGTCAGCACCAAGGTTTATCGAGCACGCGATCTGTAATCGACGGCTAAAAAAGCTTAGGTGGTACCCCGCTTATTTTTTCAATGTAACGAGGCGGCATAGCGTCACCACCGCCCTTCACAGCAGGCCGTCTAGTTCTTGGCAACCAAAAAGACACCGTCAGCATATCGAAGGTGAATATTTTTCCGAGAAGTGAACGAGTAAAAACAGTGCCCTGTAGCATCGACATTTTTAAGAACTCAATTCCTGCGGTTTTTGTCTAAGAATCCTGCAGTTTTGTTCGTAAAAAGTGTGTATGTTCCAGGGGTCCAGATTTACTCGTTCACTTCGCGGAAAACCATTCACCTTCGATTCGAGCCTTAACCAAATGCCCTCTCGAACTATGGCCCCTGTCTCACCACAGCGATACCAAAGCTTCATGGCGGGGCGGTATCATCGGACGAGCGCCGTAAATCTGGCGCGGTCGTTCTTTGGGGAGGCATTTCACCCGTGTCGTGGGTCGCAGCAGCATTTGTGTCGGCTTTCTTTGCCGGCGTCACATCTGTCCTGGCCAAATGCGGCATCAAGCAGACCGACTCCGATGTCGCGACGGCCATTCGCACCTGCGTGGTGCTCGTTTTCGCCTGGGCAATGGCGGGCATTTCTGGATCCATTGGAACCATCGGCAGCATCGAACCCAGATCTTGGCTCTTTCTCGTCCTCTCGGGACTCGCTACCGGCGCTTCGTGGATCTGTTACTTTAAGGCGCTGGGCATCGGAGACGTCAATAAGGTCGTACCGGTCGACAAGATGAGCACCGTACTCGCCGCACTGATCGCCATCGTGCTTTTTGGCGAGACGAGCAACCTTGCGGTTAAGCTCGTGGGAACCGCTGTCATCACCCTCGGCACGTTTTTAATGATCGAGAAGAAGCAGTCTGCCGGACCCGAGCAGCAGCAAGACCGGACCTGGCTCGCTTACGCCCTCGGCGCTGCCGTGTTCGCGGCGCTCACGTCCATCCTTGCCAAGGTTGGCATCGAAGGCGTCGAGTCAAACCTGGCCACGGCAATCCGCACCTGCGTGGTACTGGTTATGGCATGGGCGATCGTGGCAGCCAAGGGAAAACTGGATCAGGTCGCGCACGCTGACCGGCGCGAACTCACATTTCTCGCAACATCGGGCATCGCGACCGGAGCATCGTGGCTGCTCTATTACTACGCCATCGCCACAGGCCAGGTGAGCGTCGTGGTGCAGATCGACAAACTATCGATTGTCGTATCAGTACTATTTGCGCGCCTGACATTCAACGAAAAACTCTCACGACACAGCGTCATCGGTCTCGCCCTCATCGTACTGGGCACCGCCGCGCTCGCAGTTTGGAAGTAGCGCGGCCAGCAGCCGCTACATCCTCACACCTGGCTTGGGATGCCTGTACTGACCGTGGGATGCCGTGCGCTTACCGTGCGAGATGGCAAATTTGGGACAACAATGCAGGCAACGAAGGCAGGCTGCGCACTCCGGCTTTGTCCAGACGGGAAGGCCGTCGCGCATCTCAATCGCCGCCATGGGGCAGCGCTTGGCACACAGGCCGCAGCCGATGCAGCGATCGGCATCGACGGCAAACTTGCTCGTCTGTTGCATGCGCGGCAGCCCAATTGCGTGATACGCGCACGATGCAAACAGAGGCACGCGATGGCGCATCATGTTGCCCGTGCGGCGTGCCCGCACCGCCTCGATCACGGCATCAATCTGCGCCTCGGCAGCTCTATTGACACCCTCAACCTTTTGAGGGTCAGACAGGTCGAAAACAGGCGTCCAGGTATCGGGCATCTTGACGCTCATCGCCGCATCTAACTCGAGCCCACGCTCGTGTAGCAGATCGCGGGCAAACTTGGCCGATTGGCCGGTCGTCGAACCGTACGTCGAAACATAGAACGTATAGGGGCGCTCGCCGCCCTTTGTACCGGCAACAATCGACAGGTCGGCAGTCTTCAAAAACTCGATCATCGGTGTCGGCAGACCCCAGGCATACACCGGAGCAACAAATCCCAGTTGGCGGGGACCTTCCGCCAAGGCAAGGCGAAAGGCCTCGGCATCAAAACGCTCAATCGACATAACCCTGTCGTCCGTCGCCGCCGCAATGCGACGCGCCACATGCTCGCTGTTCCCTGTCGCGCTAAAGTACAGGATCATCTCGTACCCCTGGAATTGACTCGTGAAAAACCGCGCTACTTGCGCAGCGGCTTGGGCAGTGGAATGCCGGCGGCGATAACGGCCGCGATGATCATGCAGACGATACCCTTGAGCGGGAAGCACATGAGCAGCAGGCCCACGACCATGACCGGCTGACGCATGACCGCACCCATCGTCGATGCCGTGCAGACGGCGACGCAAAAGACCGGATCTGCGCCGGTGAGGATAGCAAGGCCATAGCCCAAGCTTACGCCCGAGAAGATAACCGGGAAGAAGTGGCCGCCGCGCCAACCAAGGTTGATGAGGGCGGGCGTCAGCATGGCCTTAACAAGACCGGTCGCGATAAGCACGCCAGCGGGAATGGTCAGGTAGGTTTCCATGAGCGCGTCGGCCTGAGTCTCGCCGGCAAACATGGTGTAGGGCAGGACCGTGCCGCAGATGGCGAGCGCCAGACCGGCTAGCATGGCCTTGACGATAGGACGCTCCCTTATTGCATGGGCAAGCGCTTCGCTCGTGTGCTCAGAGACAAAGTACAGCCAGCCGCAGATTGTTCCGATCAACGAAAGAGGGACGAGCCAGGTAAGCTCCAAGTTGCCCACCACGGCAGCCTCGAACCTGGGCATGCCCATGCCGCCGCCCATGAGCTGGCCGAGCAGCAGGTAGGTGCCCAGGCCGCCGGCAATCGCAATGCCGTAGACCACCGTCTTTTGCGCCTTGGGCAGCTTGATGGTGATCTCGCCGGACATGGACTCATCGTCGGCGTCTTCGCCCTGGCCGTCGGCGCTACCGGCAAGCGGCGCCACAAAGCCAAAGACGGGCGCGGTAAAGAGCGCCGTCAGGGCAGCCTGGGTACCCAGCAGCGTGAGCTCCCTAAACTCGGCGCCAAAGCGACGCATGCGGTCGCCGACCCAGCTGCACAGACCGGCGATAACGCCGGTCAGGCCGGCCTCCGGTCCAATGCTTCCGCCAAACAGCAGCGGCAGCAACGCCGCGAGCGAAAGCTTGCCCAGGTTGTCGTACGGGTAGCGCCCGTCTTGCTTGACCTTGGCCATGACCTGATTGAGGTCATCGGTCTTGGTGCCTGTCATCTTTTCGTACAGACCGATTAACAGGCCGCCCAGCAGGCAGACAAAAAACGGGTACGGCAAAAAGCCAAACGGGCCGCTGGCAAGCTCGGGCGAAGCGACGCCCAGCGCGTGCGGAATCTCGGTCCACAGATAGTCGATACCGTGCTCCATCGCAAAAAAGAACAGCCAGACCGCGGCACCTGCGAACGCACCGGTCACGGCAACGCTAACTAAAAACAGCGCGCGGTTTGTGGGTTTGGCAAGGTTATCCATCGGGTCCTCCCGCGGTCAAAGTCGACATAGTTATGTTTTATTGTAGAGCGAGCGTTGCCCGAACGAGCCAACCGTCTGCGCCGCAAACGGCACCATTGGGAGCCATTATGGGACAGGCTCAAGACTTATCCGTTGATAATCGAGACAATCTCGCGCAAATCGTCGGCAAAGTAGATGCCGTGCTGGCGCCTCGGGCTCGAAAGCCCTTTATCGATCATGTGCCCGAGCAGCGCCTTGAGGTCGTTGTAGTAACCGTCCAGGTTATACAGGATGCACGGAGCACTCAGGTGCCCCAACGACACCGCGGACATGACCTCGGCAATCTCCTCGAGCGTGCCCGTCCCACCGGGAAAGGCGATGAACGCATCGCCGAGCTCAATCATCTTGGCCTTGCGCTCCGCCATATCGCTCGTCACGATGAGGTCGTCGATACCGTCATGTTGAAACTCGGCCTCGATAAAAAAGCTCGGCTCCACACCCGTCACGTGTCCGCCAGCATCGAGCACGCTATCGGCGAGCGCGCCCATCAGGCCCGATTTGGACCCGCCGTATACCAGCGCGTGTCCATTGGCGCCAATCCAGTTGCCCAGCTCCTGCACCGCGGGCAGAAACGCCGGGTCATTGCCAGTGTTGGCACCCAGGTACACGGTGATGTTCATATTTGTCTCCCTGTTGTGGCGCACGACGCTCGTCTTAGCGCTGGCGTCGACGATACTCGCGCACGCGACGCGAAAGATCGGCAAGCTCGTCGCAATCGAGCTCTTCCAAATGCTCCAGATCATCCATAAAGCGCGCCATGGTGTCCTTTTGACGCATCTTGATAAGCGTATTGCAGTAGTTCACCGCCACACCCGTGAGCATGGCGATGTAGAAGATGCTGATAACGCTCAGAATGACGGTAATGGCGCGGGCAACCGGTGTTTCGGCCGGAATGTCACCAAAGCCGATGGTCGAGACCGTCTCAAAGCTAAACCACAGGCCATCGCCAAACGTGAGGGTCGTGGGCTCGGACAGCCAGACGGCCGTCGAGCACAGCAGATAGAAGACGAGGAACAGCTCCGTAATGCGCACAAAGCCCGCCTGGCGCAACACGTCGGCAAGCGTCCTGAGCTTTTTCATCGCGACCCCTTCCACGGACAACCAATCACGTTCGCTCGGTATTGTCCCACAACCGGCAGCTAGGGACGTTCCTTTTGTGCCGGCAGAAAGGGACTGTCCCCAACTGCCGGGCGGAACCGTTTAGCGGTGCCGCTGCCGGCTGGGCAGGCTGAGCTGGTATCCTTATGCGGTAATGTCTCGATTCGTTAGGATTGCATGTGAGAGCTGCCACTGTCCTTCGTTCAGTTATATGTCGCACCCTGGCCGCCGCGCTTACCGCGCTCGCCGTACTGAGCGCCGTCGCGCCCGCCCCTGCCTTTGCCGCCGACTCCGATCAGCAGGTCAAAACGGTCCGCGTCGGCTGGCTCGTCAACAACGAGGGCTTCCAGGACGGCACCCCCGGCGAGCGTCTCTCGGGATGGGGTTACGAGTACCTCCAGACCCTGTCGTACTACACGCCCGGCTGGCGGTACGAATACGTCTCCGGCACCTTCACCGAGCTTATGGACATGCTCGAGGCAGGCGAAATCGACCTTATGCCAAACATCTCCTACTCCGAGGAATGCGCCCAAAAGCTGCTCTTTTCCTCGAACCCCGAGGGCACCGAGCGCTACTTCATCTACGCCAAGCCCGATCGCGACGATCTGGCCAAGGGTGACCCCCGAGCGCTCCAAGGCCTTACCATCGGCTGCAACCCCGACGTTATGCAAACCTTCGTTGGCCAGCAGTGGCTCGCCAACGAAGGCATTACCTGCACCTATAAAGAAATCGACACTGGCGGTGCCCTCTTTGACGCGCTCGCAAACAACGAGGTCGATGCCATCATCATGAACGACACGACCTCGTCGCCCAGCGCCTCCCCCATGTTCTACATTGGTTCGAGCGACTACTTTTTTGCCGTCCCCAAAAGCCGCCCCGACCTGATGGACGACATCAATGCCGCCATGTCGGCAATCGCCCGCGTCAACCCACGCTATATCGACGAAGTCAAATCTAACTACTCGGCCCAAAACAGCGGTTCATCATCGCTCAACGGCCCCGAACGTTCCTGGCTCAAAACAAATGACAACACCATCACGCTCGGCTACATTACGGGCAGACTCCCCTACTGCAACGAAGACGAAAACGGCGAAATGGAAGGCTCGCTCGCATCGCTTGCGACGACGCTGCACGATAAATTTGGCATTACGGTCAAAACCGTCGCCTTTGATAGCTACAAGATGATGTCAAAGGCCCTGTCAAAGGGAAGCATAGACGTTGTGCTGCCGGTATACCGAGATTACTGGTTTGCCGAGCAATCAGGCGTTGTGCAGTCGGTATCGTTGGGGACCATATCCCTCACCGCCATCCACACCGGCAGCGACCTGAACAAAGACCTTCAGAACATCGCCTGTACCAAATCATCGTTTGTCAACAAAAATGCACTTGAAAGCCTGTTCCCCACAGCGACCGTGACCGAATACCAATCCGACGATGAAGCGTTCGACGCCCTCAGAAAGGGAACGGCGCACTGCATCGTCGCTCCCAGCTCACGCATAAAAACCATAGGCGACCGTCATGATCTCAAGGACTACGAGACGGTCGAGCTCCCTGACACCTGTGAGCTCTCGTGCTGGATTTCGCGCGGAAAGCCCGAGCTGCTGGGAATCATCAACAAGGGCATCATCAATGCCGGAGAATCGCTCTCCGCAAGCAATTACTCATCCACGTCGTACACGACCCAGGAATCAGACACGCTTCAATTCCTTTTTCGCAACCGCACCGCCATTGCCGCTACCCTCATCGGTATGTTGTCGGTCGGCATCGTCCTGCTCATCTGGGCACTCGTGCGCGCTCGAACCGAGCGCAAAAAAGCCGATGCTGCCAACGCCGCTAAGACGGCATTCCTCACGCGTATGAGCCACGACATCCGTACGCCGCTCAACGGTATCCTGGGCCTTATCGAGATCGAGGAATTGAAGGAAGGCGATATCCAGGTCGCCCGCGAGAGCCGTGCCAAGGCGCGCGTTGCCGCCAATCACCTGCTCTCGCTGATCAACGACATCCTCGAGATGGGCAAAATCGAAGACCGCAAGCTAACACTGGAGCATACGCCTTTTAACCTCAAAGAGCTCTGTGACGATACACTGGTGCTGTGCAAGCTCCGCGCGTCCAGTAACGGCATCACCATGCAGGACAATAGTCTGCCGTACGCCACGGGGCCATACATGATCGGCAGTCCCACCCATATCCGACAGATCATGATCAACCTGTTAGACAACAGCATTAAGTACAACAAGCACGGCGGCTCCGTCACCTTTAGTTCAAAGACCAAGCCACTCGATAACGGGCGCGCGCTCTTTTGCTTTAGCGTTTCGGATACCGGCATTGGCATGACTCCCAAGTTTTTAAAGCATATCTATGAGCCGTTTGCCCAAGAAGGTGACGATGCGCGCAGCAAGTTCCAAGGAACCGGCATGGGCATGCCAATCGTCAAGTCGCTTATTGAACTGATGGGCGGCACCATCGAAGTCACCAGTGAACTCCATGTGGGCACCTCGTTCTACGTGGAGATTCCGCTCGATATCGACGAGAATCCCCAGGCGCGGGCGAATACGGTTGAGAGTGCGCCCGACTGCTCGCTCGCCGACATGAACGTGCTGCTCGCCGAAGACAACGAATTGAATGCCGAAATTGCCCAGACGCTGCTAGAATCCGAGGGCGTCGTGGTCACCCGCGCCGCCAACGGCAACGAGGTCGTCGATCTGTACCTGTCGCATCCCGCCGGCAGCTTCGATGCGATCCTGATGGACATTATGATGCCGGACATGGACGGCTACGAGGCAACCCGCGCGATTCGTCTGAGCGAGAAGGTCGATGCAGCCGATATCCCCATCATCGCGCTCACCGCCAATGCCTTTGCCGAGGACGCCAAGGCGGCACACGATGCCGGTATGAACGCCCATCTGTCCAAACCGCTCGACTTTAACAAGCTCAAAAACATACTCGCCCGCATCAAGAAAAACGGATCCGTTTCGCTATAGTTTGTGCTCAACCACCACGCACGACCAGAAAGGAAGCCAACGATGTTTAGGCCCTTACGTCGAAAGAAACGCGCCATCACCGACGAGGAAGCGCGCGAACTGCTCGCTACCTGCAAGCGCGGCGTCTTTGCAGTCAACGGCGACGATGGCTACCCGTACGCCATTCCCGTCAACTACTTCTTTGACACCGAGCACGATAAGATTTATTTCCATGGCGCCAAAGCCGGCCACAAGGTCGACGCACTCAAGCGCGATGACAAGGTCTGCTTTACCGTTTACGGAAACGAGTGGTACCAGGACGGCGACTGGGCTCCCTACGTTATGAGCACCGTCGTCTTTGGCCGTTGTCGCCTGGCGAACGACACCCCCGCGTTTATCGAAGACAAAGTCCGCCAGCTCGCCCTTAAGTACTACCCTTCCGCCGAGGAAGTCGAAGAGGAAATCGCCAAAGCCATCAAGGGCGTCCAGCTCTACGAAATTGCGATTGAGCATCTCTGCGGTAAGCAGATTCAGGAAAAGTAAGCCCCTCAGCAGGCCCCATCAATAGCAATATGGCCCGGCTCCAACCCACCTTGGAACCGGGCCATATGCTTATGAAGCGTCGGCGGCAATGTGCGCTAGTGCCTCGACGAGCTCTTGCGAGCTCACGGGTTTACTCAGGTGCGCGTCCATGCCCGCCTCGCGCGAAAGCCTGCGGTCGTCGGCAAAGGCGTTGGCGCTCACGGCGATAATCGGCGTGGTCGCGGCATCCTCGCGATCGAGCGCTCGAATCTGACGCGTGGCCTCAAGGCCATCGATGCCAGGCATCATGATGTCCATCAACACCACGTCGTACTCGTGCGGTGCGCTCGCGGCAAACGCCTCAACGGCAGACTCGCCATCCTTAGCATGCGTCACAACGGCACCGGCACGGCCGAGCGTAAACTGCGCGATCTCGGCATTCAGATCGTTATCCTCTACGAGCAAAACGCGCAAGCCCTGGAGCGCATCGCCATCGCCCGCATCCGCGCGAACTGCCTGAGGAATCTCGGAGCGTTTGCATTTCTCGAACGGCAGACGGATGGTAAACGTCGTCCCCTGCCCCAAGACGCTCGTAAAGCTCATGGTTCCACCCATAAGCTCGACCAACTGTTTTGCGATAGGCGCGCCCAGGCCAGTCCCCGATGAGGCGCCTTCCACCTGTTGCTCCTCGCGGCAAAACGGCTCGTAGAGGTGCTGTTGGAACTCCTCGCTCATGCCAATACCGTTATCGGCGATCGTGTATTCATAGACGGGGACGCCATCCGCTGGCTCCACCTCGCGGCACACCAGGCGGACATAGCCGCCCTGGCGGTTGTACTTGACGGCATTGCCGGCAATATTGAGCAACAAGCGCTTGAGGTGCGTCACGCTCACCCGCGCATAGGGATGATTAAGCGTCTGCTGGTCGCAGATAATTGTCACCAGACGCTCCTCGGCCTGGCGCTCCAGAATATCGCGCACTTCACAGTTGAGGGCCACCAAATTTATGGGCACGAGGTTCAGGTCGACCTGCCCGCTCTCCAGGCGACTCATATCGAGTGCCTCGTTGGCAAGGTCGAGCAGCAGTCCCGACGCCGTCCAGATCTTTGAGCGGCACTCGGTCTGCTTTTGCAAATCGTCCGCATTGGCATCGCCAACCTCGACCATGCCGCGAATGCCGTTGATGGGCGTGCGCAGATCGTGGCTCATGCGACGCAGAAACTCCGTCTTTGCCGAGTTGGCGGACGAGGCCTCACGCGCCGCCTTTGCCAGCTTGTCGCCATAGTCGCGCTCCTGCTGCAGCAAGTCCGTCAAACGTCGGCGATCAGCGCGGCGACGCACCGTCACAACAACGGCTATAACACCGCTGTAGAGCGCCAGCACGCCGGCAGCAACAGCCGCGACAACCTCAAAGTAACGCCGCGCCGAGGCATAGGTGTACACATAGAATTTGTGCGCTTTTCCAAATGTGCCCAAATACCACTCGCCGTCGGCGTTAACCAATCTGACCTTACCAGCCAGGCATCGATCCTTAATACCGTCGACAATGAAGACGTCCGTCGCAGGCAGATCGAATACGCCCAATACGGTGGGTTCAACGGCATTGGTCGCAACGACCTTGCCGTCGCTTTCGATCACGATATTGCCACTATCGATGGTTTCATAGCCATCAAGCAAGCTCTGCAGTTTGAGTGTATTGCTTGCAACCGCCTTCGCGCTCTGATGCCTTACCGCGATAACGATGCCCTCGCCATCCTGCCGAGTCACGCAGCCAATGTCTGCGACCGAATCATCCGCAAGCGTGATGCGGGCGGTATAGGACTTAAGCGGATGAGTTGCCACCTCCAGCACGGGCGATTCTTTGAGATACGCAGCGAGCGACTCGTAGCCCACATCGCCCGTCGAGGACTCGGACACCAAATTGCCCGATGCGTCCGTCACGATCAGCGTGCTCACGTTGAACTGGTCGGCATATTGCTCCAGCATGGCGCTATCCACCGAACCGTCGCGCTCCATATCGCGGGCAGCCTCTCCGGCGATCTCCATAACGCGAATCAGGTTTTTGGTCGTATAGGCGCTGTTGAATACATCGTAGGAAAGGCTCTGCGTCGCCACGTAATCGACAACGTCGGCAAAGCGCTGCTCGGCTTGGGCCGTCATGTAACCGTAGCTCATCATGCCGGCAGCAACCGAGAGCGCTATCCCCAGCAGAGCGACAAGGAGCCATGCCCCTGCCGAACGATTGCCCCGCTCCTGAGCGGCGTGGTCGAGCGCATCGATCATGACAGGCCCTCCACATTCAAAAATGGTGAAGGGTCATCAAAGTACTTTGACACTAGGCGTTCCATGGTGCCATCGGCAAGCATTTCTTGGTAGGCATGAGTGAGCTTGACGTCGATGCCGCGCGTATCGTTGATATCGAAAGCGGTGCCCAAACCAACCTCTAGCAGCGGCTCATCCAAAATGCGATACGTTACGCCATAGTCTTTTTCGTAGGTGAGCAGCAAGGACTCATGCGCGGCGATGGCGTCGACCAGGCCCTCGACGAGCGCCGGGTTCAGGCACGAACGGTCCGAAAAGCAATAGAGCTCCTTGATCTGCGGAACGTTTTCATTTGTGCGATTGAGCAAAATGCCCTCGGGCTTGGTGGTGGACTGAACCGCCACGATCTTATCCTCAAGATCGGCAAGCGTGTAGATATCGCTCTCGGGATCGACCGCGACCACCTGGCGACTCGCAAGGTACGGGCCAGCCCAACGATACTCGTTTTCGCGACCCGTCATACTAAAGCTGCCCATGACACAATCGAGTTCGCCGCTCGCCAGCAGCTCCTTCTTCTTTTCCCAGTCGATCAGCTGGTATTTTGGCTTGTAACCAATGCGAGTCAAAGCCTCGGTCAATATCTCGACATCCAGGCCAACGATATCGCCGTACTCGTCGGTATACACAAACGGTGGATAGAGGTCGCTGCCGACGTTGAGCGTCTTAAGGTTGTCGTCTTTGGCCTGCGAGGCATCCAGGCCTTCTAATGCAGACGTCGAGGCTCTGCCATTCGACCCGGAACAGCCGGCTATCGCTACGACAAAGGCGCACGCTACCGCAAGCGCAACAAACAACGAAATGGCAACCGAGCGACGGGACCTTTTCATCGAGCTCCATACGATCCTGTTTACAGACTGAAATGGTAAAAAAAATAGCAAATGAAACCACTCGAGCGCCCAATGGTTACAGACGCATTACCATGCGGGGCCTTCTAGCCGACTTGGCAGAAGGCCCCGCATGCAGTGCTCACTTACCGTGCATTAAAAACGTAGCGGTCCAGGCGGTCGCACGCTTCCTTTACGCGCGAAAGCGGCAGCGCCAGATTCACGCGAATGTGGCAGGGCCCGTGGAACGGGCGGCCGTCCTGATATCCCACGCCCACGCGCGCCCCCTCGTCGAGCAGCCACTGAATATCGCGGCCATGCTCGCGGCACCACTCGGTGCAGTCCAGAAACACCATGTAGGTGCCCTGCGGACGCGAATAGCTCACGCCCTCAAAATGCTCGTCCACGTAATCGCAGAAGTACTCGATATTGCCGGCAAGCACCTGGTTGAGCTCATCAACCCACTCGTAGCCTTGCGGCTGATAGGCACCGATAAGCGCATGCATGGAGAGGACATTCATCTCGTTGTAGTGGGTCTTGTCGGACACGGCGCACACGCGGTCGCGCACCGTCTCGTTGTAGATAATGTGGTAGCTGCCGACCAGACCCGCCAGGTTAAACGTCTTGCTAGGCGCGTAGAGGGCAACCGTGCGCATGCGGGCATCCTCGCTCACCGACTGCGTCGGGATATGCTTGTGACCCGGCAGGATGATATCGGACCAAATCTCGTCCGATATCACCACGCAATCGTGCTGGCGATAGATGTCCATGGCACGTTCGATCTCGTCGCGCCCCCATACGCGGCCGCAGGGATTGTGCGGCGAGCAGAACACCGCGGCATGGATGTGGTTTTGGGCGAGCTTTCGCTCCATGTCCTCAAAGTCCATGCGCCACACGCCCCGATCGTCGAGCTTAAGCGGGCTGTGGACAATGCGATAGCCCGCGGCTTCGATAGACTTGGTAAAGCCGATGTAGGTGGGACTGTGGACCAGTACCGCATCGCCCGGCTGGACATATGCGCGCAGCGTCGACACGACACCGCCCAGCACGCCGTTTTCGTAGCCGATATGCTCCGGCGCCAAGCCCTCAACGCCGTTGCGACGGCTTTGCCATTCGATGATGCGGTCGAAGTACTCGTCACGCGGATTGAAATAGCCAAACATGGGATGCTGGGCGCGCTGAATGATGTGTTCCTGAACCGTGGGCACCGTGGCAAAATTCATATCCGCCACCCACATGGGGATGCGGTCGAAGCCCTCGTCGGGTGCGTTCGGAGCCATGTCGGGAATTTCTCCCCAGGAGTCAACGGCGATGGCGTCCATACCGTGGCGGTCGATAAGCGAGGTAAAGTCGTATTTCATGCTGAGCTCCCGTGCAAAGCGGATTGTTTCGGTAGGCGTTATTGTCCACCAGCGTGGGCGGTTTTGGAGCGGAGTTTGGCGCTTAATTTGACGGGTGCGGACGAATGGCTGGTTAGTCTCGCGCGTCGTTGATGGCGGTTATCGTCAACCTGGTTCCGTCGACCGTAAACGATATGTCAAGCCCAGCGTAAGCCAAATGGTAAACGCGGTTTGGCTCGTGCTTGCTGCCCGCGCGGCGCGGATCTTGGCAAAGGACCTCGACCAAGCCGGGGAGCTTTGCGGGCGGGACCATATCCTGCAGCGCTTGCGGGAACTCAACATCGAGCTCTTGCCACGGAGCACCCTCAATCCAGCCGCCGGTCGCATCCAGGTGGCAGTCGGCAAATGGAATGTAGGGCTTAATGTCGTAGATGGGCGTGCCGTCACGCAGATCGGCCCCCAGCACATGGATGATGGGGCCGTCGTCAGTAAGCTCCACGCGGTCGAGCTCAACGCAGGTGAGCCCGATGGGGTTAGGGCGAAACGGACTGCGCGTGGCAAACACGCCCACGCGTTCGGCTCCGCCCAGACGCGGTGGGCGCACGGTCTTCGACCACTTGACGTTGGTGCCGGACCTGTCCTGCGACTTGGCATCGGCAGCAATATCCTTGGCTGTGCCGCCGGGCGTGCCGTTTTCAAAACGCCACAGCAGCCATAGGTGAGAGAAGGAGTCCAGACCCTCAACCACTGCGTTGGAGGCAAATTCCGGCTCAAAAACGATGTGTCCCTGCAGATGAGGCGCCAAAAAGCTGTTGCGCGGAATGCCGAACTTCTGCGGCAGGTCGGTATGTATGTGTGAAATAGGTTCCATGCCGGTCATTGTACGGCATGGAGGCGTGGGGCGTTGCGCGCAATTCTTCGCCGCGGACTCCTGTCATGCAACCAACGGTTGCTTGGAAGGGCGCCTGCCGCCGCGTATGCTTAAGCCATCAACCAGCAGAAAGGAGCCGCTATGGCCTTTGCAGAAAAGCTCATTGCCATCCGTCGCGCCCATCACCTTACCCAAGAGCAGCTCGCCGCCAAACTCTTTGTCACGCGCCAAGCCGTCAGCCGTTGGGAGCGCGACGAGGTCACCCCGGGCATCGACATGATGAAGCTCATTGCCGCCGTAACCGGAGAGCCGTTGTCCCACCTGCTCGAAATGCCCGAGCATTATTGCCAGAGCTGCGGCATGATACTCACGCCCGACGACTGCGGCACCGATGCCACGGGCGCCACGACCGACCATTACTGCAAGTGGTGCTACGACCACGGCAAGTACACCTACGACACCACCATGGAGGCGATGATCGAGGATTGCGCCCCGCGGCTGGCGCAAAACACCGGCATGTCGCTCGACGAAGCCGTCTCGCTCATGGGCGCCGTCCTGCCGCAACTGGAGCGCTGGCGCACCGTGCAGGAAAACGAGGAGCGCTACGGCGCCGAGGCTCGAGCTCGCTATGGCAATGAGGCTATCGATGCAGCAAACGAAACGTTACTGGATATGGATCCTCAGACATGGAACGACATGAAGGAACTTGAACGCGCCATTTTGGGCCAGCTCTCGATTGCCATGGGCATTGGCGACCCAGAGAGCAACGAGGCCCACAAACTTGTCGCAATGCACCGTCGATGGATTGCCCTTAACTGGGGACACGAGCCCCAAGACGAAGCATACCTGGGCCTCGCCCACGGCTATCTTGCCGATCAGCGCTTTGTTGACTACTACGACAAGCCCTGCGGCACCGGAGCCACGGCGTTTCTGGTCCAAGCCATCGAGTCGTCACTGGTCCGCGCATAGACCGCGGCAGCTTTGGGTATTTCAATCGAAACCTCAACCGATTGGAGACCTATGGCTACTGATCACGAGCTCGCGCTCTACGTTATGACCGGCTGCCCGTATTGCATAAAAGTCAAGCGCTTTTTGGCCGATAACGGTGTGACCATTCCCGAGCGCAATATCACGACCGATACCGAAGCCGAGCAGACACTCATCGCCGTCGGCGGAAAACGCCAGGTTCCCTGCCTGTTCATCGACGGCAAGCCACTCTACGAATCGAGCGACATCATCGCATGGGTACAGAAGAACCTGCTCTAGTACGCGCATCCCGTCCGTCCAAGGCCCCACCCCATACGGCCTAAACATGTACACCAACATCCAAAGTCGACATTTTTCGACATCTTTGGATGCTGGTGTACAGTTTTTTGCAGAGGTAGTCATTGGGGACGTTCTTAAATGACTAGTTGTTTGAGATGGCCTTTGGATTATGGTTGTTTGAGGCCGTCTGACGTCTCTGGGACGTACTCATTGGGGACGCACTTAAATGAGTAGGTAGGGATTCAGTTTCTCAAATTTATAGAACATATGTTTGCTCTCTGTGTTATACTCATCCCAAGGCATGAGACTGGTCGAGAGCTCCTGCGGAGGTCCCCAATGACACGCTAGAGCATGCTCGGTAAGTAAGATCGGTGGTTACCGCACTCGCCCATCTCAGACAGGCTGCGCTCCTGTTCGCCGTCGCCATCAAAGAACGGCGCTCACAACCAAACGTTTCCGTTGTCCGTGAGTCACACAGGAGTGCATCGCTATGGCAAAAAAGATTCCAACCCTTTCACCCGACATTATTTCAAACACCTGCTCGGATATCAGCAGGATTGTCGAGGCCAAACACCTCGGCCAGAAAGGCACCGACCATGAGGCCTCTTCGGAAGGGGCTCTGCTCATCGGGCGCCGTCTCGAGCAAGAGATTGCCGGATACCCCATTTCCAATCTAAATGGCCTACTCTCGCCCATCGCTTGCCACCTCAAGCAGCACTTTAGCCCAAGCCTGGGCCCGACCTATCTCAAGCGTTGTATAAAGCTCGCACGAACTGTTCCGGAAGACATGAGTTTTCGACCGGAGCTTGATCTAGAACACTATCAGTCGCTCGCTCGCATCGCCGACAAAGATCTGCGCTTGGATCTGATGAACGTTGCCGCTGATAACCGTTGGAGCGCATCGCGCATCGATCGTCATGCCCGCTATCGAAGTCCGCAGGACGTTTTGGATGCTTGGGAGCGCCGTGCGCTTGAATCAAATCAAGAAGTACGGCGCTTCGCCCGCGCCTACACAGATGTCTGTGGAATCATTTCGCTCGATGAACTTATTGAGCTCTACAACTCCTGTGCCCCCAATCCAGTCTCGAGATTTGAGATAAATGAAACTATTTGGCAAATCAGGAACGAATCGGGGCAAATCGACAATCCCTGCGTCATATCCAGAGATGGAAAACTCTATCTCATAGCGCCTGAGCTCGATGACGCTGTCGATGAAGCCCCTTATTACTACGATGACTACGGATACTCCTATCGAAAATATGAACGACGCAGCGAATACACCGGTGAGATGCGCGCGCTGCGCGAACGGCGCGTTGGCATCAGAGTGGCAGCCATCTTCGCCGGTCACGAACGTCTTCCAATCAAAAGGCTCAGCTATGACGAAGTCATCTGCGGGCATATAAAGTGCAGTCGATCTGTCGAACGACTCAAGCAGTACGTCCTGAGAGACCCTGAGATTAAGGCATCCGATCTCCATGCAAGAGAAGATGAGTTCGATTTCATCATGACAAAGCTTTTGCGTTCCGTTGGACTCAACGGTATGCCGACAGCACAGCAAATTACCGAAGACGCAGCTTTCTTATTGATTGTCGTACGGCCCGAGTTTTACGAACGCAAGAAAACAGCCGAAGTCTCCAAGCTCCTCTCGATAATCTATGAAGACGCTCCCCTCTGGGAGTTCAACGGACGTTCACATACCGAGCTAAAAAGCGAAGGAGTAGTGGAGCCTCCGACGTCGGCTTTACATCGAGAAGTCCAATCAAAAGGGGGTGCGGACAGAAAGTTGGACCGCGGGGCGGTCCGGACTGGAGGTTCGCATGTACAGCAGGGAGAAGGTCGAGCTCTTCCTC
>CAJLAV010000027.1:0-19265 GCA_905204735.1 uncultured Collinsella sp.
ACCGCAGGAAGCTTGGATACGCCTAGGCGCGGTCCAAGAAATCGTCCGCACCCCCAACAGTCCTTATTTCACCGCAATTTATGAAGGGGATGGGGCTACTTAAGTGCGCCGGTTACCGTGCCGCCGCCGAGGACGATGTCGCCGCGGTAGACTACAACGGCTTGGCCGGGGGCGATGGCGCGCTGCGGGTCGTCAAAAGTTAGCAGCATTTGCCCGTCTTCGCCGCGCGCAAGGGTCGCTGCCTGGTCTTTCTGACGATAGCGGTACTTGGCACCTACGCGAATGCCACCGGACGTGAGCTCTGCCTTCATGCGGTCGGCAGGGGCACTCCAGATCCAGTCGTTGGCCGTGAGCGCTGTGGCCGTTAGGTCCTCGGCCTCGCCCAGATGCACGGTGCTGCTGTCGGCGTCGACGCCCGTTACGTACACGGGATGCGCCATCGCGACGCCCAGGCCCTTGCGCTGACCGATGGTGTAGCGCAGCGCACCGTTGTGGCGCCCGACCACGCTGCCGTCGCGCCACACAATGTCGCCCGGTGCAGCGGGATGTCCGCAGCGGCGCTCGATATAGCCCGCGTAGTCACCGTCTGGAATAAAGCAGATGTCCTCGCTTTCGGCCTTCTTGGCGTTGGTAAAGCCCTGCTCGGCGGCAATGCGGCGCACGTCGCGCTCTTTGTCCAGCCCAGCCAGCGGAAAGATCGTGTGCGCCAGGCGTTCCTGCGTAAGCGAATACAAAAAGTAACTCTGGTCCTTTTTGGGGTCCTCGCCGCGGTACAGCTGCCAGGTTCCGTCGGACGCCTGGCTCGTTTTGGCGTAGTGGCCCGTGGCGATGTAGTCGCAGCCCATATCCAGCGCCGCATCCAGCAATGCGCCAAACTTAATGTGGCGGTTGCAGATGATGCATGGGTTGGGCGTCAGCCCCTCCTGATAGGCGGTCACGAAGCGCTCGATAACGTTGCGGTCGAAGGCCTGCTGCAGGTCGAGCACATGGTGGGGCATCCCCAGGCGCTCGGCGACAGCCTTTGCATCGGCGATGTCGCGGTCGACCTTACTCATGCCCGTGACGGGATCGGGCGCGGGGCAGGTGAGGCGCATGGTGGCGCCGACGCATTCGTAGCCCTGGCTTTTGAGCAGGTACGCGGTCACGCTGGAATCGACGCCGCCGCTCATGGCGACGAGCACGCGCTTGTTGTGCATGGGGAGGTTCTCCTTGGTGGCATGTGGCCAAAAAAGAAAAGCGGCGCGGGAGGCTGGTTCCGCGCCGCAGACATTGTAGCAAGTTCGGACGTCTCGTGGGACACCCTGATTGGATGGGCTCAGGCTGCCGGGAGAGAGGAGACCGGCTCGTCCGTGGGCTCAACCTATGGGCGACAGGCCCTTAGTCCTGGAACAGTGCCGTGGACAGGTAACGCTCGCCGGTGTCGGCAAGCAGGGCCACGATGGTCTTCCCCTCGTTCTCGGGGCGCTTGGCCAGCTGCAGTGCGGCCCACACGGCGGCACCGGACGAAATGCCCACGAGCACGCCCTCCTTGTGGCCCACGGCACGGCCGGTGGCAAAGGCGTCGTCGTTCTCGACGGGGATGATCTCGTCATAGACCTGGGTGTCGAGGACGTCGGGCACAAAGCCGGCGCCGATGCCCTGGATCTTGTGCGGGCCGGCCTGGCCCTTGGAGAGCACCGGGGAGGTGGCGGGCTCGACGGCGACGACCTTAATCTCGGGGTTCTGCTCCTTGAGGAACTCGCCCACGCCGGTCACGGTGCCGCCGGTTCCAACGCCGGCGACGAAGATGTCGACCTCGCCGTCGGTGTCATCCCAGATCTCGGGGCCGGTCGTGGCCTTGTGGATGGCGGGGTTGGCGGGGTTCACAAACTGGCCGGCGATAATGCTGTTGGGGGTCTCCTTCTGCAGCTCCTCGGCCTTGGCGATGGCGCCCTTCATGCCCTTGGAGCCGTCGGTGAGCACGAGCTGTGCGCCGTATGCCTGCATAAGCTTGCGGCGCTCGACGGACATGGTCTCGGGCATGGTGATGATCACCTTGTAGCCGCGGGCAGCCGCCACCGAGGCGATGCCGACGCCGGTGTTGCCGCTCGTGGGCTCGATGATGGTGTAGTCGCCGCCGCGCACGAGCTTGCCGGCCTTCTCGGCCTCGTCGATCATGTTTTTGGCGACGCGGTCTTTGACGGAGCCGGCGGGGTTGAAGTATTCCAGCTTGACGAGCACGCGGGCCTTGAGGTCCTCATCGGCCTCAAAGTGAGTGAGCTCCAGAAGCGGGGTGTGGCCGATAAGCTGATCGATGGACGTATAAACATTGCTCATGGTGAACCTCCAAAGTGTTCAAATGACTGGATGCCGTGTGGTTTTACGGTGTGTGTGTAGCAGCGAAACCCACAAACCTTATAGGTTGTTCGTTTTGCTGTTGGCAAGCATAGTAGACGCTAAAGCCTAGTAACGCAATAGGAAATAGAAGATTATGACGAGTCGATTAACCATCTTGACGGGAATGGGTATTTTCAAAACCAATTTTTCGGCTAGAATTTCTACGGACTAAATGACCGAAAGGCAGCACTATACATGTTGGTTTCTACTAAGGGCAGATATGCCCTGCGCGTTATGGTCGATCTGGCCGAGCACCAGGCAGCCGGTCGCATCCCGCTCAAAGAGATCGCGGCGCGACAGGGGATTTCCGAGAAATATCTCGAGAACATTTTGGCTACGCTCGTGCGCGCCAACATGCTCTCGGGCATGCGCGGCAAGGGCGGCGGCTATGTGCTCACGCGCCCGCCCGAGCAATACACGGTGGGCGAGATCTTGCGCCTGACCGAGGGCAGTCTGGCGCCGGTCGCCTGCCTGGATGGCGACTGCAAAGGCTGCTCGCGTTCGGATGAGTGCCCCACGCTTGACGTGTGGAAGAACCTTGACAAGCTCATCAACGACTACCTCGACGGTGTGACGCTCGATCAACTTGTTGCTCCCAACCATGGCTACGACTACGTCATCTAACCCACACCTGCGTTTGGGGACGGGGTGGAAATGGTAGACTCTCTCGTCCTTTGAGACTTGACAAATAAGAAGGCCGCCCATTTTTGCGATGGGCGGCCTTCGTTTTGGGTCGATATGACGGTTCGTATTGAACAGTTCTAGCCCTCGGCGATGCTGTCGAGAATGCTGCGCATGATGGATACCAGGATGCTGCCCATAAAGGCCGATCCAAAGCCGGCAATGGAGATACCCGCGCCCAGCAGATTGACCGACAGGTAGCTGGCCAGCTCGAGCATAAAGCTGTTGACTACGAGCTGAAAAATACCAAGCGTGATAATAGTGAGCGGCAGCGAGATGACCGTCAGGAACGGCTTGACGAGCGAGTCGACGATGTTGAGGAACAGTCCCACGAAGGCAAAGCAGACCCAGGCCTCGGCAAAGCCGAAGGGTTGGATACCGGGGACGAGGAACGTGGCGATCGCGATGGCGATCGAGGTGAAGAGCCAGTTAAGCATAAAGCGCATGGCGTGAATCCTTTCTTGCGCCGGGGTTGCTGGCGTCGCGTGAAGCGGCTTGCGGCGGCGACCTGGATGGTTGCGCGGGCGCGCCGCGGTGTTTGGGCGCCCATTGTCTCAAATATTCGTGGAGCTTACGTGCGCATTCGGTTTCTAAACGGCGTTCGTCCTGAAAAACGCGCCGCTGGCAGAGAGTCTTGTCGCTTTAGTTTGGTGGTGTGCTACACTGCTACGGGCAAAAGCCACAGGCGTTGCCCTATTGCATAGAACGGGTGAACGATGCCCGATGTCAGTATCAACTTCGATGCCTTTTGGCGGGTTTGGCGGTGATCGATGAATATCGAGAACATGTTTGACAAGCCTGATGTCAAGCAGCTGGTCCACGCATTTAGCCTTTTGGACGACGAGAAGGATATCCAAGCGTTTTTGACCGATATCTGCACGCCGCGCGAGATTTGCGACCTTTCTCAGCGTTTGCAGGTTGCGCGCTATTTGGACGAGGGCGAGCCTTATGTTGAGGTTCAGGCCCGTACCGGCGCTTCGTCCACCACGGTGAGCCGCGTTTCAAAGGCGCTGAACGGCGAGTACGGTGGCTACCGCAAGATCCTCATTAAGTTGGAGGATGGCGAGTAGGCCAGCGACAACATTGAATTACGAAGAACCGTCCCTCCGGGGGCGGTTTTTATATGCCTGCAATCGGCTGGTGCGTTGGGTTCAGGTTGCTTTGTACCAAAAGATGGAACTGCGGTGGCAATGTGTCCGCTTGGGCGGGTAGGATGGATGCATTGATTATTGCGAACGGTTTGAGCGGAGGACCATGCCTGTTCGAATCTATACCACCAATGCCGGCACGGATTTGAGCGATGCCGAGTCGGCGCTGCTTGCCGACCTTATTGCCCGTCACGGGCGTGCCGTGTTGCTGGCACCAACGTTTGCCGAGCTCGATCTGTGCCGCCATGATGCGGCGGAAGCCGGCATTTCGCTGGGTATCGACTACAAGACACCCGCATCGTGGCTTCGCTCGCTTTGGGAGCTTTTGGGCGACGGGCGCGGTTTCGTCGACAACCTGCAACGTCAGATGCTGTTTTCGGATATGATTGCCCGCCGCGACGATGCCGACCTGCAGCCGCTTTCGCGTAGCCAGGGCACGGTGCGCATGCTCGCACGCATGGCCCGCGATGTGCTGCCGGGTGCGGCGGGGACGACGGCCGAGCGATGCGGTGGCAACAATTGCCAGCCTGAGCCAAAAAGCGATGCCGAGGCTCGTGTGTTTGAGCTTTTGCGTGCCTACGCGGGCGGTTTGGACCGTCGAGATATGGTCGAGCCCTGCGAGGCAGCCGACATTATGGCCGGTGCCCTGGCCGATAGCCTGCCGGCGTGCGCCCGCGCCGTATGCGTGCGCGGTACCACGTCGTTTACGCACGGTCTACTCGAGCTGCTGTCTGCCGTGGCGAACAATGGGGGAGAGGTCGTCGTGCTGCTTGCCCGCGAGCAGGCGGCGATGCGCGAGGAGCTTGCCACGGCATTTGATGCCCGCGGTGTGCTGTTTGAGATCGCGCCGCTGGGGGAGGACGCCGTCGCGTCTGATGTCGCTTGCGGGGCCGCCGCTCAGCCTGCCTTTATTGAGGTCGCCGGCCCCCATGCCCGTGCTCATGTCTATGCGGGCGCCATCGATAAGTTGGTGAAAGCGCACAAGGAGTCCAAGGCCGATAAAGCTACTGCAACGCCCGCCGACCCCGTGCGCGTGCTCGTCGTTTCTGCCCGGGCACCCCAGCTGTTCGGCGAGCTCGCCGCCCGTTTGGCGGCGCGTCACATTGCGGCCGAGACGACTGAGTTCACGGCGTTTTCCCAGTCCATCGCGGGCAGGCAGTTTACGGCGCTCGCCAACCTGATCGAGCGTATGAAAGCCGCCGACGAGGGCACCGCTTCCAAGACTGAGTGGTGGCCCGCGCCGGAGCTTACCGACTGGATCTACAGTCCGCTTTCGGGCGCTGATGCCGTCAATGCCCGTACCTTCGATAAGAATATGCGTCTCTCGCGCAGCAAGACTACCGCGGGCGTCAAGAGCCTGCTGCAGAGCGTTCAGGGCCAGGTGAGGGGCGCGCGCAAGGCGACGAGCGACGATAACTGGTTTAAGAACGTACCGTGTGTGGTCTCGGACGTGTTCCAGGCGCTGTGGCGTGACAAGCCCGTGACGGCGCTTAAGGCCATGCTTGCCGTTGCCGAGGCGTTGCCCGATCGCGCTCTAGGCGGCCTTGACGGCCAGGCCCGTCGCCAGGCAGAGACGGCTTTGCTGCGCCATGCCATCGACATCCTTATGAACGATGCTCGCGCGCTCGACGTGTCGCAGGCCGCGACCGTGCCGGTTCTCGACGGCGTTCGAACCAAGGTGGACAAGCGCAGTACCGCCTACGATTACGAGACCTATGAGGTCGATCGCACACCACGAGCACAAGTGCGCTTCGCGTCGCTTGCCGATGCGTCGGTTCTTCGCCCTGGCAGCTACGATGCCGTGCTGTTTGCCGATGTCGACCTGGACAGCTATCCGCTTTCGCACGAAGAGGGCCCGCTTGCCACGTTGACAGCCGAGCTGCGCCGCGACGGCGTGTCTTTGGAGCCCGCTGCCCTGCTGCGCGTGCGCTTTGGCCGTGCGATGCAGGCGGCGAGCGGTCCGGTCGCGCTCGCCCGTGTGACGCACGATCGCCAGGCACGCGAGTGCTACCCGGCAGCCGTATGGACCGAGCTGTGGGCACATGCCGAGGCCGCTGGCGCTGCCAAGCCCATGCGCGTGGGCGAGGGCGATATCATCGCCGACTTTGATCCCGCGGCAGGTGAAGGCTTCAAGCGCGAGCGCGTGACCTGTGAAGCCCCTCAGCATCTGAGTGCCGAGGCCGTGCCGTATTTGGTCCTGCGCCGTCGCGATGGCGAGGGTGAGGACGCGCCGCTCGTGCCGCGTCTGACGTCCGCCTCGCAGATCGAGGCCTATTCGACCTGCCCGCTATGCTGGTTCGTCTCGTACCGCGTGAAGCCCCAGTCGATCGACGCGGGCTTTGGCAACATGGAGAAGGGCAACTTTGTCCACGACGTGCTGGAGCATCTGCATGCCCGTCTGCCCCAAGAGGGCATGGAGCGCGTGACGCCCGAGAATCTGCCGCGCGCACAGGAGCTGCTGCACGAGGTCTTTGACGAGACGTTGGCCGAGCACGCCGGCAAGCGCGGCACGGAGGGCCCGCTGGTGCCGCTCTCTGCGGTGGAGGAACGCCAGGTGGCCGAGATCTTGCCGCAGCTGGAGGGTGTGCTTGCCTACGAGTCCGAGGCACTTGCCCCCTTTGCCCCGCGCTACCTGGAGTTCGCCTTCAACGAGCTCAAGGTCGAGTATGCCGGTTGGCCGCTTGGCGGGCGCATCGACCGCGTGGACGTGGACGCCGAGAATCGTGCCGTGGTGATCGACTACAAGCATCGCACGGGCGTTGAGGAGTTTAAGCTCGCCGACCCCACGGTGCGCGACGAGGAATCGGGCACGGCGCCCATCGACGATCCGCGCTGGTTGCCACCACATACCCAAACGCTCATCTACGCCCAGGCCATGCGCCGGGCGCTGGATTTGGACACCCGCGCGGCGCTCTACTTTTCGACCAAGGGCGGCAAGCCGGCGTTGCGCGGTGCCGCGAGCGCCGAGCTGCTCGAGGAAGAGCGCGGCGACGGTCGCATCCCGGGCCTTAAGAAAGGTTTCCCCGGCGAGGGTGGCAGCATGGACTTCGACGCCCTGCTCGATCGCGTTGAGGCCGGCATCGCCGAGCGCCTGCGCGAGCTCGAGGCAGGCAACGTTGCCGCCGTCGACCCGACGTCGGCTCAGGCCGCGCATGCGCGCTGCTCGTATAACCACGAAGGAACGTTTGTAAGGAGGGACGTGTAGACCATGGATCTTTCGACTTTGATGCCGCAACAGCTGCAGATTGTCAAAACGCTCGACCGTCCGCTGTTTGTCTCGGCGGGCGCCGGTTCGGGCAAGACCTTTACCCTCACGCGTCGCATCGTCTACGCGCTCTCGCCTGAATCCGGTCCGTTCGTTGAACATCTTGACCAGGTGCTCGCCATTACCTTTACCAAAGATGCCGCGGCCGAGATCCGTGACCGCGTGCGCCGTGCGCTTATCGACGAGGGCATGGACGAGGAAGCACTGACCGTCGACGACGCGTGGATCTCGACCATTCACGGCATGTGCTCGCGTATCCTGCGCGCGCATGCGCTGGAGCTGGGCATCGACCCCGAGTTCACGGTGCTCACCGATACCGACGAGCTTATGGACCAGGCTGTTGAGCATGTGTTGGCCCGCGCGACGGCGCCCGATGCCGCCCCCGAGCTCGCGGCATCGCTCAAGGCCCTCTATGCCTGGTATCCCATGGCGGGCGAGGGCGGTTCCTTTGGCGCTGGCGCGACCATCAAGGGCCTGGTGCGCGACCTGCTGGAGCTGTCGAGCCAGTTGCCGGGCGGTATGGACGACGTGTGCGTGGCGCGCGGGCAGGCCGATACCTCGGCACTCGCCGATGCCTATCGCGCGGCGCTGGGCGCAAGCAAGGCCGCGACCGAGAAGGCGCAGATGGCACTCGACGCCATTGACGCGTTCGAGGCGAGCGGCAAGACCATGGCCGATGCAGCGCGACTCATGATGTCGTGCACCATGCCGCGCGCGAGCAAGGCATTCCCTAAGGAGCAGGTCGAGCTGCTCAAGGCCGAGGCCGCCGATGCGTTTATCAATATCGTGCTTGCCTGCGGTGGCCCGGCGCTCGATGCGCTGGTGGGCCTGGCCCGTTCCGTGGAGGCTGAGTATCGCGCGCTGAAGGCTGCCCAGTCCGCCCTCGATAATAACGACCTGCTGCGTATGGCCTACGAGGCCCTGCGCGATTACCCTGCCATCCGTGCTGCGTACGAGGGCCGCTTTAAGATGGTCATGATCGATGAGTTTCAGGATACCGACCAGATGCAGGTCGATCTGATACGCTACCTGACGGGTGCGGGGGAGCGCGCGCTGTGCACCGTGGGCGATGCGCAGCAGTCCATCTATCGCTTCCGTGGCGCCGAGGTCGAGGTGTTCCGTCGTCAGGAGCGCAAGGTGGGCTCGTCTGCCGCGCCCGAGGCGACTGCCGTGGCCGATGCCCCTGCCGGCGAACTCGTCAAACTCGTGCGCAACTTCCGCAGCCATGACGAGGTGCTGCGTTACGTGGCACGCGTCTTCGACGGCGATGACGGCGGCCTGATGCAGAGCTTTTTGGATCTTGAGGCGAGCGACGGCCGCAAGGACACGCTGGTGGCGGACGCCTCGCGCCGCCAGGCCCTCTTTGTTGCCGGCGGCAGTATGCAGGAGCGCACACAGGCCAAGGCCCGCGCGATCGCCGAGCGCTTCCGCGCGCTTGCCGATGCCGGCCAGCCCCAGGGCGGCATGGTACTGCTGCTGGGCCGCATGACCAACGCCGATGTCTACGCCCAGGCCTTCCGCGATCAGGGGCTCGACTGCGTCATCGCAGGCGGCTCGGTCTTTGCCCAGGCAGCCGAGGTGCAGACGGTGCGTGCCCTGGTCTGCGCGCTCGCCAATCCGGCCGATACGGCGCAGGGCCTTATGCCGCTGCTCGCCTCGCCGATGTTTGCGCTCGGCGCCCAGGAGTTCCTGGCGCTGGCGACCAAGCTCGATGGCGAGACGGGGGAGACCTCGCGCCGGAATATCGACATGGGCATCATGAGCGATTCCGATGTGCCGGGCTTGCAGGGCTTGCCGCTTGTGACGCGTGCCCGCGAGGTGCTGCGCTACGCACTGCGTCGCGTGGGGCGTGATTCGTTCGCCGCCATCGCGCGCGACGCGGTCAATGCCTCCGGCTGGTTCGTGCGCCTGGCGCAGCGCGGCCCCGAGGGCAAGGCCATCGCCGCCAACGTGCTCAAGGCGCTCGACGCCGTGGCCGAGGAGGAGGCCGAGTTCGGCAACTCGCCGCGTTCCATCGCGCTGGCCTTCGACCGCTTCTTGTCGGGCAAGGAGGCCCCGGGCGCCCTCAACGAGGAGGGCGACGGCGCGGTGCGCATCATGACCGTGCATGCGTCCAAGGGTCTGGAGTATCCGGTCGTAGCGGTTGCCGAGTGTTTTGGCGTGCGCAAGTCCTCGGGTGCGGCACAGATGGGTCGCGTCGACGGTGGGGCGCAAGTCGTGGCGCTGCCGGCGCGCTTCGATGGCGTTAAGCTTGCCGACGGGACCTTCGTGAAGGGCGATGACGTCAAAAAGCAGTTTGAACACGCGTTTAAGGGCAAGGGCACGTCGCTGTGGCTGCCGCCAGAGCTCATGGAGGACGTCTGCGCGACGGGTTCTCCCGCCGAGGCATTTGCCCGCCTGCGTAACGACGACCTGCAGCTTTCGCTCGAGGAGCGGGCTCGTCTGCTCTATGTCGCCATGACGCGAGCGCGCGAGTTGGTCATTCTGGCGATGGATGCCGGCGTGAGCCGCGGCAAGGTGACGGCGCCGACCTTCGATGTCGAGACCGATCTGACCTACGACGTGCTTCGCCGCATCCTGCCGACCGACAGTCTGGACATGCCGCAGCTCGATAGCGACCGTTTGGTGTTCGACAACTCCAAGCCGGGCGACTACGAGCTCATCTCGCTGTCGGACTTTACGTTTGGCGAGCAGGGGTTTGAGGCTAACGCTTCGCTGGATGCCGAAGGCAGGCTTGTTCGTGGCGATGCCGATACAGATGCTGCCGACGATTCGGCCAGTACAATCGTCCCCGGTCCTGCCGACCCCAAGCCCGATTCGTTTGAGCTTGTGTATCCCCGGGCAGTGGGCGTGCGCATGGGCATCTGTCCGTATCCGATGCGTGACTCGTATAGCTACTCGTCAATCGCCGCGGCACTCCATGCCGAGACGGAAGACCGCGCCGCCGAGGCGCGTGTTCCCATGGACGAGTCCGGCGATGATGCGGAGTCGGATGGTTCCGAGATGACGGATGCGGACGTGGCCGCTGTCGAGCTCGCCGGCAACCCCATGGCGCTGGGCTCGGCGTTCCATGCCGCCTGTCAGTGGCTGATCGAGATGGGTTCCGATGCGCTGCCCGCTGAGCGTGCCGATGCGCTGGCGCGCCTGTGGCGCCTGACGCCGGAGCAGCGCGAACGCTTCGACGTTGCTCTGGAGCGCTGGCTCAAGTCGTCGGTTCGTGCCGAGCTGTTCGCGTGGCCGTGCGTTCGCGCCGAGGTGCCGTTCTTCTCGCTGGGCTGCGAGGACGAGGACATCGCCCGCTACGGTGCATATGCCGAAGGCGCCATCGACGCTTTGGCGACCGACCCGGCCGATCCGTCACGCGCACTGGTCATCGATTACAAGACGGGTGGCACGCCGGATGAGACGCCGGACCAGCTGCTCGAGAAGCACGCCCTGCAGGCGCGCGTCTACGCCGACGTGTTGCACAAGGCGGGCTTTGAGACGGTGACGGTCAAGTTCGTTCGCGTGGAGCAGGCGAATCCAGCCATCTTCGTCGAACCCGCCGAACCCCAAGTAGTCACCTACAATCTTTAGCCCGACCGGGGCTGCCCGCACTCCATTCCCCAATAACTTGCGGTGGAATAGTTCCTGTTTGGGCTCCATAGACCGCTAAACAGGAACTATTTCACCGCAACTCAAGGGGAGCCGTGTTGGTTTGGCTAGGTTCGGGTGCCGTCCGCGCCGTGCGGTAGAATCGTAACCCTAAGATCACGAACCCGCATCGGAGCTCATCACATGGCATTCGTCCATCTGCACAACCACACTGTCTTTTCCATGCTCGACGGCGCAACCCGTATCCAGGATATGGTCAACCGTGCCGTTGAGCTGGGCATGCCCGCCGTGGCCATTACCGACCACGGCTACATGTATGGCGTGCCCGACCTGGCGCTGGCCTGCGACGCCGTCAACCACAACACGCCCGAGTACAAAACCTGGAGCCACGACAAGGCCTTCTTGGAAAAGGACCGTCGTGACGAGCTGGTGGAGCCCGATCCCGAGGAAAACCCGCGCGAGCATGCCCAGTATGTGAAGGACATGGCCATGTGGGACGAGAAGGGCAATATCGACGAGCTCAAGCCGCCCCTGGTCATCAAACCCATCTTTGGCTGCGAGGTCTACTTTACGCCGGACGAGACCCTTGCCCGCGACCACAAGCCCGAGCTCTACCACATGATCCTTCTGGCCAAGGACCAGGAGGGCTATGTCAACCTGATGCAGACGGTTTCCGAGGCCGCCGTGCAGGGCTTTTACTACAAGCCGCGCGTGACGCTCGACAACCTGCGTCGCCATGCCAAGGGCATGATTTGCACGAGCGCCTGCATTGCGGGCATCATCCCCAAATACATCGACCGCGGCGACATGGAAGGCGCCATCAAGTGGGCCGAAACCTTCCGCGACACCTTCGATCCCGGCGACTTCTATATCGAGATTCAGGAACACGGCATTACCACCGATAATGGCCTGACCGACGAGCAGATGGACCGTACGCTCATCGACATCGCCAAACAGGTGGGCGTCAAGGTCATCGCTACCAACGACTTTCACTACCTGCGCCGCGAGGATGCGCCCGTGCAGGACGTCATCATGTGCATCGGCATGAACGCCAAGGTCGACGACCCCAACCGCATGCGCATGACCGGCTCGGAGTTTTATATGAAGACCGAGGAGGAGATGCGGGCGATGTTCCCGTATTGCCCCGAGGCCTGTGACAACACGCTCGAGATTGCCGACAAGTGCTACGTGGAACTGGACTGGGACTCCATCATCCTGCCGCGCTTCCCGTTGCTCGATCCCGGCGAGACGCACGAGAGCCAGTTCCGCCGCGAGTGCGAGAAAGGCCTGCGCCAGCACTACGGTGACGACTGGGCCACGCGCGAGATCGGCGGCGTCAACATCAAAGAGCGCTTTGAGTACGAATACAAGGTCATCTGCGACAAGGGCTTTGCCGCCTACTTTTTGATCGTCGCCGAGTACGTGCAATGGGCTAAGGACAACGGCATCGGCGTCGGCCCCGGCCGTGGCTCGGCCGCCGGCGCTATCGTCGCCTACGCCATGAACATCACCGCGTTTGACCCGCTCGAGAACGGCCTGATGTTCGAGAGGTTCCTGTCCCCGCAGCGTACCGAGATGCCCGATATCGATATGGACTTCGACGATGAGCGGCGCCTCGAGGTCGTGGAGCACGTTCGCCAGCTCTACGGCCCCGAGAAGGTCACCCACGTCATCACCTACTCGACCATCAAGGCCAAGCAGGCCATCAACGACGCCGCGCGCGTCCTGGACTACCCGGTCTACATGGGCCAGCGCCTGTCCAAGATGGTCTCGAGCGATCCCAAGGTCAAGCTCAAGCAGGTGCTCGAAAAGCAACCCGGCAAAGAGGATCTGTTTAACCCCGATTTTGCCGAGGCCTATAAAAAGGACGACGACGCCCGCCGCATCATCGACACGGCGCTCTCGATCGAGGGCCTCACCCGTGGCGAGGGCGTGCACGCGTGCGCCGTTCTGATCTGCCGCGACCCCGTCAACGAGCACGTGCCCACCAAGCTCGACACCAAGGGCGGCGTCGAGATTACCCAGTACGAGGGCCATACCGTTGCCGACATGGGCCTGCTCAAGATGGACTTCCTGGGCCTGCGCACGCTGACGGTTATCTCTAAGGCCAAGGCAAACATCAAAAAGAACTTCGGCATCGACATCAAAGAGGAAGAGATTCCCTTTGACGATCCCGAGATCTTTAAGCTCATGGGCTCCGGCCACACCGCCGGCGTCTTCCAGGTCGAGTCCGCCGGCATGACGGCCACGATCAAGAACATGAAGCCCACCGAGTACAAGCACGTCGTGGCATTGATCGCTCTGTACCGCCCGGGCCCGCTGGGCGCCGGCATGGTCTCGTCCTACATCAACCGTATGAACGGCAAGGAGCCGGCCGTCTCCTACGACGACCGCCTGGACGACATCCTGGGCGAAACCTACGGCACCATGGTCTACCAGGAACAGGTTATGCTCATCTCCGTCGAGATGTGCGGCTTCTCCAAGGGCGAATCGGACTCACGTATCCGTAAGCCCGTGGCTAAGAAAAAGATTAAGCTGCTCACGTCGACGGTGCTGCACTGGGAGGATGGCTCGGACGAGACCACCTACGACCACTGGATGAACGGCGCTATCAAGAACAACTACACGCGCGAGGTCGCCCAGAAGATTTGGGACGATGTTCTCGAGTTCGCATCCTACGCCTTCAACAAGTCGCACTCCGCCGGCTACGCCATCCTGGTTATGCAGACGGCGTGGCTCAAGGCGCACTATCCGCACGAGTACATGGCGGCCGTTTTGACGTCCTATACGGGCAAGACCGACAAGATCGTGCACTACGTCTCGGCGTGCCGTCACGACGGCATCCCCGTGCTTTCGCCAGATGTCAACGAGTCCGGCACCGAGTTCACGGCTACCAAGGAAGGCGTGCGCTTTGGTCTGGCCGGCATCCGCGGCGTGGGCACCGGCGTGGCGCAGGCGATTATCGCCGAGCGCGAGGCGGGCGGTCCGTTTAAGACGCTGCACGACTTTGTCGAGCGCGTGGACTCGAGCCAGGCCAACCGTCGCGTGATCGAATCGCTCATCAAGGCAGGCGCCTTCGACTCCACGGGGTATCCGCGTCGCCAGATGATGCACTTTGTGGACAAGAACAACCCCGAGAACATCATCGATGCCGCAGTAAAGCGCCAGAAAGATCGCGCGAGCGGCCAGACGTCGTTCTTCGATATGTTTGGCGACGTTGAGGGCTCGGGCTTTGAGGTGAGCGTGCCCGATCCGGATGGCCAGGAATGGGACCGCCACCTTAAGCTGAGCCAGGAGAAAGAGGTTCTGGGCATCTATGTCTCGGACCACCCGCTGCGTCCGTTTGAGTATGCACTAGCCAAGGCGCGCGATTTTTCGTTCTCGCAGATCGACACCGGCTACGAAGTTCAGAATCCTACGGGCGGCACCATCAACCAGGAGATTCCCGAGGGCAAGGCGCTGTGGTGGGCCGGCATGGTCTCGAGCGTGTCCAAGCGCGTGACCAAAAACGGCGACCCCATGGGCATCGTGCAGCTCGAGGACATGGAAGGCGAGGCCACGGTCGTGGTGTTCCCCAAGACCTACAAGGAGGCCGAGGGGTATCTGTACGGCGAGGTCGATCCCGAGACCGGCGCGCAGCTGTCCGACGCGTTTGTGCGCATTAAGGGCAAGCTCGAGCGCTCGGACCGCGGCGACCAGATCATCGCGCAGGAGATTGTGTCGCTGGAGCTTAGCGAGGAGAAAAACAAGCCCAAGGTCTTTGAGGTCATGGTGCCCAACAGCCGATTTAGCCAGGGCAATATGGCGCGCCTGGCCACGGTGCTCACCACCAACCCGGGCGGCGACCGCGTGGAGATCTTTATTGAGCAAGTCGACGGGCGTGTGCTGCGTGCCGAGGTGCCGGCCAAGGTCAATGCACGCTCGATTCCGCTGCTGGCAGAGGCAAAGGCCATCGTCGGCAACCAAGGCCGCGTGACGGTTATCTAAAATGATTTTGCCGGGGTAGCTAATTTGGGACGGGGCTATTTTAGCTACCCTTTGACTGACGGCGAATGAGTCGGGGTCGGAATACATCTCAACCGATGTATGGGGGTAGCTAAAATAGCCCCGTCCCAAATTAGCTACCTTGTGTGGATTGGAGGAAGTGATGGCGCAGGGGACGTTTGTGCAGGCGCTTCGCAAAGAGGCGGCGTTGAGCGGCACCTTTATGAAGGGGCGTTCGCTCATGCTCAACGGCGCCGTGCTGTCGATCGAGGACAGCGGCTCGCGCTTCTCCAAAAACGTGACGGTTGAGGGCTCGGTGCGCGGTTCGCGCGGCGACCTGTACAAGACGCACGTGGCGCTCGACATGGACGAGCACGAGGTGATCGACTATGACTGCGATTGCCCCGCTGCCTATCGCTACCCCGGTATGTGCAAGCACGCCATTGCCACGGCTCTGGCGTATTTGGATGCCAGCGGCGCCGAGCCCGTCGAAGGTTTGCGCACGCCGGTCCGCACGTTTGCGGCTCAGCCCAAACAGTCCGCGCGTCCCGCGCCTACAACGCCCACGGTCAACCCCAACTTTCCCTTCCCAGCACCTGTCCCCACGAGTCCCAGCCTCATGGCGGCGCTCTCCGATCTTTCGGACGCGCGCATGGATGAGCTGGCGAGCATGCGCCGCAAGCTTGCCGGTGCCGTTGGTCCCGACGCCCCCAAAGCGGCGTTGGAGCCCTCGTTGGTGCCGTACTACAATCCGCTGTTCGCAGACCGCTTTAGTTGGGCGCTCGAGTTCCGCATTCGCTGCGGTTCGGTGTCCTACGTGGTCAAGGATATCGACGGCATGGCCGACGCCTATGTCCGAGGCGGCACCTTCTCGTACGGTAAGAAGCTCACGTTTGTCCATACGCCCGAAGCCTTCGAAGATGTGTCGACAAAGCTGCTCAGCCTTGTCTTGACGACAGTTGCCTATCTCGATGACATCACAAGCTCGCGTTCGGCGTCGTACGACTTTGCCCGCAGCGGTTTTGTCGCCGAGCGTCAGTTGCCGCTGTCCGAGCATAGCATCGTATATGTGCTGGACCTGCTGCGCGGCCAGACCATCTCTTTTGAGCCCGCCTGGTCGCGGGGGACGACGACGCATCGCACCTATGACGTGGCGGTTGAGCTGTCTCCGCAAGGGGAGGACGAGGCGTCCGCTAAGCGCCCACCGCTCCTTGCCGCCAAAATCGCGCCGGCGGCTGGTGGTAGCTACGATCTGCGCCTGCCGGCCGATGCATACTGCTTTGCTTCGGGCGACGTAGCTTATCTGGTCGACACCCGCCGTGCGCGCCGCACCGATGTAGCGTTTGCCCAGCATGCGGCGCCGTTCCTATCGCGCTTGCTGCCCTGTCGCACGCCAGTCCATATCGCTGCCGACCAGGTGGGGGAGTTCTGTCGTATGGCTCTGCCCATTTTGCGCGACTATACCGACCTTACCGCGCCCGCTGCGCTCGATACCGTGGCGCCCGAGCCGAGCTTTGCTATGGCAATCGGCGTCGACGATGGGCTCGTGACCTGCAAAATTACGGTTACCTACGGCGACTGGTCGGCAGATCTCTTTAGCCTGGGCGCTCCGGGCAGCCCCTTCGAAGAGCAGCGCCCGGGCGTGCCGCCGCGCGACGAGGTGGCAGAGTTTCGCGTTATGGACACGGCGGCCCTGTATTTCGACTTTTACGAGGGCGGCCTGGCGTTTGAGGAACGCGATGACGAGAGCCTGTTCCGCTTGCTGACCGAGGGCCTATCCGTCCTGTCCAAGCTTGGTGAGGTCATGCTCAGCGACCGTCTGCGCCAGATTTCGGTCCGCCCCGCGCCCAAGCTTTCGGTGCGTGCGACCGTCAAGAGTAACCTGCTCGATGTTGAATTGGGCGCGAGCGGGCTTTCGGCGGCAGACCTTGCCATCTATCTGGACTCCTACAAGCGTCACCAGACGTTTGCGCGTCTCACGTCGGGCGACATCATTCGCCTGGACGAGGGGGCGCGCGCCGCGTTTGGCCTTGCCGAGGATCTGGGGGTCGATGCTGTCGACCTGCTCGACGGCGTGTCGCTTCCCGCGTCGAGTACCCTGTTCGTCGATAGCATGCTCGCGCGCACGCCCGCGCTCGAGGCCGATCGTGACGCCGCGTTCCGCCGCACCGTCGAGCGCTTGGATACGCTCGGCAAGATGGACTTTACGGTGCCGGTCTCGCTCAAGGCCACACTGCGCGGCTACCAGGTCGACGGATACCAGTGGCTCGGCTCGCTCGAACACCTGAGCCTTGGCGGCATCTTGGCCGACGACATGGGCCTGGGCAAAACGCTCCAGATGATCGCGCACATTCTGGCGCGCGTGGAAGCGGGGGACACTAAGCCCACGCTTGTGGTGTGCCCTGCGTCGCTTGTGTACAACTGGACCGCCGAGCTGGAGCGCTTTGCCCCGTCGCTAGATGTGTGCGCCATCGTGGGCGCCAAGGCGCAGCGTCGCGTGCAAATCGCCGGCGTGGTCGAGCATAACGTGGTCGTGACGTCGTATGACCTTATGCGCCGTGATATCGATGAGTACGCCGAGCAGGATTTTGCCCGCGTTGTGCTCGATGAGGCCCAGTACATTAAAAACCCGCTCACCCAGGTGGCGCGCGCTGCCAAGCGTCTGCCGGCCGGCGTGCGCTTTGCCTTGACGGGCACGCCCATCGAAAACCGCCTATCCGAGCTCTGGAGCATCTTCGACTTTTTGATGCCGGGCCTGCTTGGCACGCGCGAATCGTTCGCAAAGCGCTTCGAAAGCCCGGTCGAGCACGCCGAAGGTGACAGCGCCGCCCGCCTGCAGGCGCTTGTGTCGCCGTTTGTGCTGCGCCGTGTCAAAGAGGATGTGGTGGCCGATCTGCCCGAAAAGATCGAGGACACAGTCGTGGCTCAGCTCACCGGTGAGCAGCGCAAGCTTTACCTGGCAAATCAGGACCGCATCGCCCAGCAGGTGCAGCACCGCGAGGCCGGGGAGTTTAAGAAGGATAAGCTCAAGGTGCTCGCCGAGCTCACCAAGCTGCGCCAGATCTGCTGCGACCCGCGTCTGCACTACGAGGATTACAAGGCGGGAAGCGCCAAACTCGATACGTGCATGGAGCTCGTCCACGGCGCGCTCGACGGTGGCCATCGCATCTTGCTGTTCAGCCAGTTTACGGGCATGCTCGATATCATTGGCAAGCGCCTGGCCAAGGAGGATATCGCCTTCCTTAAGCTCACGGGCGCATCGTCTAAAGAGAGCCGCGCCAAGATGGTCGCACAGTTCCAGGCGGGCGAGGTGCCGGTCTTTTTGATCTCGCTCAAGGCGGGCGGCGTGGGCCTTAACCTGACGGCTGCCGACGTGGTCATCCACTACGACCCGTGGTGGAACGTGGCGGCGCAGGACCAAGCGACTGATCGTGCACACCGTATTGGTCAGCAACATACCGTGACCGTGTACAAGCTCATCGCCAAGGACACGATCGAGGAACGCATTATGCAGATGCAGGAGTCCAAGCGCGATCTGGTCAACAGCGTGCTCGGCGGCGACGGCATCTCGTCGGCACTGTTCACGCGCGAGGATGTTCTGGCGCTGCTCGGCGGCGACGGTCGCTAGCCGCGCGCGGGGTGGGACTGCTGGAGTGGGCAGGACGGTCGACGCATTTTGGCCCGACCGCTTGCCTGATCCGTTATGTGTTCATTTGCAATGCCGTGGATGGTTTGTCTGCCTTTGGGCATAAGAACCATCAAGAACATTGGCACATCAGCAAAGGAGAACATCATGGCGAAATTCTTTAGGGACCCCGACGGCAAGCTCATCGCCGCCCTTAGCGACGACGTTGCGACCCCTGCCGGTTGCACGGAACTGACCGCAAACACTGAGGACGCGGCGCACGAGAAGCACGTGCCTGTTGTCGAGACCGAGCGCGACGGTCACGTGATTCGCGCACGCGTTGGCTCGGTCGAGCACCCCAGCCTGCCCGAGCACTACATTGAGTGGATCGCCCTTGAGGCCGAGGGCCGCTTAGAGGTCCATTACCTTGAGCCCGGCATGAAACCCGCGACGTTTTTCGCGGGCGGCTCCAAGACCGGTACCGTCTATGCCTACTGCAACCTGCACGGGCTGTGGTCCGCGACATTCTAGGAGCGCGCCCCCGCTCGGGGTATCATAGCTAGCATATGCACATGCAAGCGCCGGCTGCATT
>CAJLAV010000028.1:0-18606 GCA_905204735.1 uncultured Collinsella sp.
CGGCCTGCCACACCGGCAACCGTACCTGCTTCTTTAAGAAACTCGCGTAGGACGGGCGCTCGACTAGGCGCTTGGCCAACCAGAAAGGATTGAACTATGGGTGTGCGCACCGCAAACGTTCAGGATGGAAATATCGGTGAGACGCTGACAGGTCTGGCCGAGGTGATTCACGGTCGTCGTGATGCATCGCCGCAGGAGAGCTATACCGCGCGTCTGCTGACCGACGTCGAGGATGAGCTGCTCAAGAAGCTTGCCGAGGAGTCGAGCGAGGTGATCATGGCCTGCAAGGATAACGATCACGATCACATCCGCTACGAGGCCGGCGACCTGGTCTACCACCTGCTCGTGACGCTCGAGCGCTACGGTATCACCCTCGACGAGCTTGCCGGCGAACTCAACGCCCGCCGCCACTAGTCGTTTGGGACAGTCTTTGTTGGTGTAACGGGGTCATGGAAGTTGCGGTGAAATAGGGACTGTTTAAGCGCTTCATCAAGCAAAACAATCCCTATTTCACCGCAACTTATGAAGGGATGGCTAGGCGAGGGGCGTGGATTCCCATTCGCCGGTGGCGTGGGGGATGTCGAAGGTTCGATAACCGCAGTCGTAGGCGTGCGCCTGGGCCTCGCGGATGTTCCAGCAGATATCGCAGGCGCGGTGCGCGTCCGAGCCAAAGGTGATCGGCACTTCGGCATGGGCAAAGCAGCGCAAAAGACCGGTTGCGGGGTAGTAGTCGCCCAAGCCCTTGCGCGGTGCGGCCGTCGAGACCTCAACGCGGCGGCCCGTATCGTGCGCGCACTCTGCCATCTGCTGCCAAAACGGTGCGGGGTCAAAATCGGGCGCAAAGCCTTCCTTCGAAAAACGCATGACCAGGTCGGGGTGAGCCATCACATCAAAGTTGAGCGGGCTCTCGCAGGCGCGGCACCAGTCATCGACATAGCGCTCCCACACGCCGCGTACCCCCAGGTTTTCCCAAACGTGCAGGTTGGTGTCATCGTCGATCCAGCCGCAGCGCGAATCGGGCGTATCGGGACGAGCGACGTCCTCCGTTCCCGCCGTACCCGCGGCACCGGCCATGATATCGCCTGGGTTGCCAATCCAGTGCACACTGCCCAGGCGCACGACGGCGCCCTGGGACCAGCGCTCAACCAAAGGCTCGCAGCCCTCGTACCAATCGCATTCGAAACCGTAGATAAAGGTGAGTTCTGGCGCAATCTGAGCGGCAAGATTGCGAGCGTCCTCAAAAGCCAGACGATGTGCCGGCAGGTCGCCCTCGACGACCTGCACCTCGCAGTTGGCATCCATGCTGGCAGGTAGGGTGAGATGGTCGGTCGAGACCATGGCGCGGCAGCCGGCGGCGACAGCGGCGCGGACGTTGTCCTCAAATGAGGCATGGCCGTCCGAAAACGAGGTGTGGGTATGGCAATCGACCAGCGGGCACATAGGCATAGCGGCTCCTTTGCATTTGGCGAATCCGCTCCATTGTAATGGCGCAGCCTCGGCGCGTCGTACGCGCGGGGTGCCGAAATCGATTGGAAAGGGTGCGCGGCGCGTGGTGCGGCCTCGCTTGCGCTTTCAAAACATGTACATTAGCCTCCAAAAGCTGCAAAAAATGACATGTTTGGAGGCTGACGTACACGTTTGAGTGGAGCGGGCCGGCGTTGGAGCGCGCCAGCACTTGCGCCCAGCAAAAGTCGCACCTATCCCATGACGCCGCCCCTGCGCCGCCCGCGATGTGCTAGCGTTTGGATGAACAAAACGAGCCCGTGCGGAAAGGAGCCGGACCGTATGCCATGCGATAGCAAATCTCCGCTGTCTCGCGAGACCGATGCGCCCGAGACCATCGTCAAGCTGGAATGCGACATCGACGATGCGTCGCCCGAGGTACTCGCCTACGCCGCCGACCGCCTGCGCGAGGCCGGTGCGCGCGAGGTGCACTGGCTGCCCGTTTATTGCAAGAAAGGCCGCCCCGGCTGGCAGCTGCAGGTAATCTGCACCTACGGGGATATCGAGCGCCTGCAGACGATCATCTTCTTGGAAACCACGACCAACGGCATTCGTCGCCAGGTCATGGAACGCGTTTGCCTGCCACGCCGCTTTGAGCAGGTGACGACGCCATGGGGCGAGGTGTCCGTCAAGGTGGCCACCCTGCCCGACGGCAGCGAGCGTGCAGCGCCCGAGTACGAGGACTGCGCCCGCCTTGCCTGCGAGCACGGTGTGCCGCTCCAGCGCGTGATGCAGGCAGCACAAGCCGCGGCTCTGCAATTTGAGTGACACGGTCGGCGACGCGCCACACCCACCCCATCAACCTCACCGAAAGGACCACCATGAAATACCTCATCGCCTCCGACATCCACGGCTCGGCATACTGGACCGAGCGCCTGGCCACCGCCATCGAGTCCGAGCAGCCCGACCGCATCGTTCTGCTGGGCGACCTGCTCTACCACGGTCCGCGCAACGACCTGCCGCGCGACTATGCTCCCAAGCGCGTGATTCCGCTGCTCAACGCCCTAGCCGACCGCATCATCGCGGTGCGCGGCAACTGCGACGCCGAGGTCGACCAGATGGTGCTCGACTTCCCCGTCATGGCCGACTATGCCACGCTGTTCGACGAGACCGGCCGCGAGCTGTTCCTGACGCACGGCCATGTCTTTGGCGCCGGCATGCACAACAGCGTCGACCACGCGCCCGCGTTGCCCGAGGGCTCGGCGCTCGTCTACGGCCACACGCACATCAAGGTCAACGAGGAAAGCGCCGCGCACCCGGGCCTGTGGCTCTTCAACCCCGGTAGCGTGAGCATTCCCAAGGACGGCACGCACAGCTACGGCATCTACGAGGACGGCGCGTTCCGCCACGTGATCCTGGAGGAGGACTAACCATGGCGCAGCACATGGCTCAGCAAAATGCCGAGGGCTCGCGCGATCTGTCCACGCTAGTCGACGCGTCGACCGAGCTGCAGCATCTGGTGCAGACCATCTGGCGTCTGCGTCAGCCCGATGGCTGCCCATGGGACCGTGAGCAGACGCACCGCAGCATTGGCAAGAACATGATCGAGGAGGCCTACGAGGCGCTCGACTGCATCGAGGCGGACGACGCGGTTCACCTACGCGAGGAGCTGGGCGACGTGCTCATGCAGGTCGTGCTGCATGCGCAGATTGCGGCGGACGCCGGCGAGTTTACGCTGGCCGACGTGGCGCGTGATATCGATGCCAAGCTCATTCGCCGTCATCCGCACGTGTTTGGCGATGTAGATGCCGACAGTTCCGACGAGGTACTCAAGATTTGGGACGAGGTCAAGCTTGCCGAGAAAGCCGCCAAGGACAAGGCCGTGGCAGCGGGCGAGGCCGCGCCCGAGGGTCTGCTCGACGGCGTGCCCACGCATCTACCGGCGCTGATGCAGGCTCAGAAGGTGTCGCGCAAGGCGGCTGCCGTGGGCTTTGAGTGGGAGACGGTCCAGGACGTGTGGGATGAGGTCGCCGAGGAACGTGCCGAGTTTGAGGCCGAGGCCCCTGGCTCGCCCGAGCGCGAAATGGAGTTTGGCGACCTGCTCTTTGCCTTGGTCAACGTCGCGCGCAAAGAGGGGATCGACGCCGAGAGTGCCCTGCGCGCGAGCACGGCCAAGTTTCGCCGTCGCTGGGCCGCGATGGAGCAGATGGCGTCCGACGCCCACGTGGATCTTGCCGAGCTTTCGACCCACGGCCTCAACGACCTGTGGGATGCCGCAAAGGCGGAGGAGTAAGACTGCGGGAACGACGGGCTGACATGCCTCATCGTTCCCGCTAAATTTTTCGAAAATCAAGTGTATCCCTCGGCTAACTTAGGGCATAATGCAAAAAGTGCGACATGGCTAACTTACGGAGACGCACCGATGGTGCACGGTCGGCCGGTCGCTTGCATCCACTACGTTTCCAAGTGAGAGGGAGACAACATGAGCGATATTTTGGACGCCTACGGTCGCGAGGTGCTCGACAGCCGCGGCAATCCCACCGTCGAGGTCGAGGTCGTGCTCGAGGACGGCAGCTTTGGCCGCGCAATGGTGCCTTCGGGTGCTTCGACCGGCGCCTTTGAGGCCTGCGAGCTGCGCGACGGGGACAAGGGCCGCTACCTGGGCAAGGGCGTTTCGCAGGCCGTCGAGCACGTCAACAACGAGTGCGCTAACGCCGTCGTGGGCCTCGACGCCTTCGACCAGCGTGCCGTCGATGCCGCGCTGATTGCCGCGGACGGTACCCCCAACAAGACCAAGCTCGGTGCCAACGCCATCCTGGGCGTGTCGCTGGCCGTCGCCCGCGCCGCTGCCGAGTCGTCGGGCCTGTCGCTGTACCAGTACCTGGGCGGCGTCAACGCTCATCTGCTGCCCACACCTATGATGAACATCCTCAACGGCGGCGTGCATGCCGACAATAACGTCGACTTCCAGGAGTTTATGATCATGCCGGTGGGCGCCCCGAGCTTTGCCGAGGGCCTGCGCTGGTGCGCCGAGGTCTACCACACCCTCAAGGGCGTGCTGCACGAGGCCGGCCTGGGCGGCGGCGTGGGCGATGAGGGCGGCTTTGCCCCCAACCTCAAGACCAATGCCGAGCCGTTCGAGTACATCACCAAGGCCGTCGAGAAGGCTGGCTTTAAGCCCGGCGTCGACTTCATGTACGCCATGGACCCGGCCTCGACCGAGTTCTACAACGCCGAGACCGGCATGTACGAGCTCAAGGGCGAGGGCGTTGAGTATACGAGCGCTCAGATGGTCGATTACTGGGAGAAGCTCGTCGACACCTATCCCATCATCTCCATCGAGGACGGCATGGCCGAGGAGGACTGGGACGGCTGGGTCGAGCTCACCCGTCGCATTGGCAACAAGGTGCAGCTGGTGGGCGACGACCTGTTCGTCACCAACACCGAGCGCCTCAAGAAGGGCATCGAGCTGGGCGCCGCCAACGCGATCCTGGTCAAGGTCAACCAGATCGGTACGCTCACCGAGTCGCTCGAGGCCATCGAGAGCGCCAAGGAGGCCGGTTACGCCTGCATCGTGAGCCACCGCTCCGGCGAGACCGAGGACTCCACCATCGCCGACCTGGTCGTGGGCGTCAACGCCGGCCAGATCAAGTCGGGCGCTCCGTGCCGCAGCGACCGCATTGCCAAGTACAACCAGCTCATCCGTATCGAGGACGAGCTCGAGGGCAGTGCGCGCTACGCCGGCAAGGCCGCGTTCTACAACATTCGCTAAACGGGCGAATTTGGCGAGGGGGAGGCTGACTCGGTTCCGCCTCGCCTTGGCAGGATGCCGCAAAGCGCTATGGGCGCTGGGCCATACGGCTCAGCGCCTTTTTTATGTCGAGCAAAGGCTGGCGAAGGCGGTGCGGGCGCTCGTGCTATAACTAGAATACTTAGCGCAAACAAACCTCAACCGCACAAGGCGCACATGGATCAGATTTACGACAACAGGTACTATTCCGCCGGTTCGCGTGAGCCGTCGCCTCGCCGTGCGCGCACGGTGCAGCTCGGTGGGTCCGCCTACGCCGGCGCCGACCGCTCCATGCAGCGCCCGACAAGTACCTCGCGCCCCAATGCTCAAGTGAATACTTCGACAGATGGACCAGTGCGCCCGGCACGTTCGTCGCATGCTCAGCGCTCGTCGGCTCAAACGCACGATAGGTCGAGCAGGCCCTCGAACCGTTTTTCGGGCTCGGACTTTATGCACTACGCCAACGACAACGCGGTGGTCAAGGCGATCTACGACTTTACCCACGGTCCTCAGCGAGGGCTATTCATCGGCATCGTCGTTGCCCTGGTGCTCGTGAGCCTGTATTTCCCCGTGCGCGACCTGTACGTGGCAAAGCGTTCGAGCGATATCTTGACCAAGCAGGTCGAGATTCGCCAGCAATACAATGATGGGCTGCAAAAAAGCGTCGACAAGCTGCTCTCGGAGGAGGGTATCAAGGATGCGGCATCCGAGGACCTGGGCTTGGTGATGCCCGGCGAGAAGAGGATTGAAGTGCAGGGCCTGGACGGCGATTCGGATGCCTCGTCGAGCCAGAAGTCGTCGAACGCCAAGAAGGCCAGCGAGGTGGCCAAGGAGATCGAAGAAGTCGGCAAGGACGCGCCGTGGTACATCCAGGCGCTCGACATGCTGTTTGGGTTTAACGGCGTCGAGGGTCAGACGGTCGCGTCCAGCGGCGAGTAGGCGAGTAGCGCCCGGAGGGGAGCCCGCAATGGCAGATTGCAAACGATATAAGGTGGCGGCGATCGACCTGGGAACGGTGTCGTCGCGACTGGTGCTGGCGCAGGTCGAGGCCGGGGCGATCGTGGAATCGTCCAAGCATACCGAGATTACCGATCTGGGCGAGGGCGTTGACGCGACGGGCCGCTTTTGCGAGGCGGCGGTCGAGCGCGTGCTCGCCGCATGCCGCATGTTTGTGGACGAGGCGCGTGCCTTTGGGGCCGTGTGCATCTGTACCACGTGCACGAGTGCCGCGCGCGATGCGTCCAACGCCGTGCTGCTGCTGGACGGCCTGCGCGAGCTGGGTCTCGAGCCGCAGGTGATTCCAGGAGAGGTCGAGGCGCGCCTGACGTTTTTTGGCGTGGCGCACGACTTTGCCGGCGAGCGCATCATTGTTGCCGATTCGGGCGGCGGCTCCACGGAGCTCGCGACGGGCGTATACGCGCCGGAGCGCGGGGTCTTCGCGCTGGAGGGAACGCGTTCGCTGGACATTGGTTGCCGTCGTGTGACGGAGCGGTTTTTCTCGGCGCTGCCGCCAACGGACAGTGAACTTGCCGCCGCTGGCGCATGGGCGGGCGAGCAGTTCGGGGCTTACTTTGAGGGCCTGCCTGTCGACTTTGAGCGCGCCGAGCGCTTAGTCGCGGTGGGCGGCACGGTGACTACGCTGGTGGCTCTGGTCCACGAGCTGGAACCGTACGATTCGAGCTTTGTGCACCTACGCGAGCTGTCGCTGGAGCAGGTCTCGGCCGCTATCGAGCGCATGTCTACGCTGGATGTGGAGGGTATCGCTGCGCTGCCGGGCGTGCAGCCCAAGCGCGCGGGCGTGATTCTGGCCGGCGCCGTGGTGATTCGCGAGCTCATGCGCGTCGGTGGCTACAAGACGCTCACCGTAAGCGAGAACAGCCTACTCGCCGGCATGGCCGCCACCATCAACGAGACTCTCGACGGCGCGACCCCCACCATCGCCTGGACCCCCAGCCTCAGCACCCTCCAATAAGTTGCGGTGAAATACGGACTAAAATCGCCCTTTCGGGCACCAAACAGTCCCTATTCCACCGCAACTCAACAGCCGGCACCTGGGGACAGTCCTTGCGGGGCGTCCCCACAGCGCCTATGCCAGCTTGTCGATCTGCCCAATCTCCCAAAGCGGAATATTGATGAGCATGCCCTCGTCTCTATATGCCGCCAGGGAGCTCCTCACGCAACGCTCGAGTTTGAATTTTTCGCAGGCTACTTTCAGACTCTTCGCTTTAAGGTTCTCTGCCGCCTTGACCTCAAGCGGAAGCACGGTTCCCGCATGGTCGATGGCAAAGTCGGTTTCGGCATTGCCGGAGGTAGAGGACCAATACGCGGGAGTTTTGTCCTGGAGCAAAAGCTCCTGCGCGACGTATTGTTCGGTCAGCGAACCTTTGAACTCGGAAAAACAGCGGATCCGTTAAGAACGATGGCCGGAGAGAGACCGGAGAGCGCTCCGAGGATGCCGGTGTCGATGCAGAACAGTTTGAAGCCCGAGAGGTCTTCGTAGCTCGAGAGCGGCGCCTTTAGAGCGGAAACACGTGGCACCTTATGAACGATTCCGTAGTCCGTGAGCCACTGGAGGCTTTCCTCGAAATCGCGTGCGCGCGCTCCGGGACGAAGGGCGCCATAGACAAACTTCTTGTTCTCCTTTGCAAGCTGGCCGGGAAGGGATTTCCAAACCAACCTCATGCGCTCGACGATGCGGGCGGGTGCATGTTTGCCAAAATCGGATTCGTAAGCCTCGATGATTTGCTGTTGAAGCCTTCGGGCTTCGATGAAGTCGCGTGTCTCGGCGAAAGTGGAGACAACTTCGGGCATACCGCCGACAACAAGGTATTCCTTGAGCAAGTGCTCGAGCTTTTCGGTAACGTTTGCTAGAAGGTTCATGTCTGCGGCAAGGATGGCGTCGGCGAGCGGGTTGCCGTCGACGGCACGAACGAACTCAGCAAACCCCATGGGACGCATGGTGAGCTGGTCGATTTTGCCGACGGGAAATGACTCGTTTTCGCGTCGGAGCGCGAGGCCCATATAGGAACCGGCTGCTACGATGTGGTATTCGGGCGCAAGCTCGTTGAAGTACTTGAGCGAGGTGATCCCGCGTGGCGCTTCTTGGATCTCGTCGAAGATGATGAGCGTGTCTTCCGGCGTTACGGTTTGGCCACGTAGGAGTTCTATCTGGGAGATGATGCGCTTGGGGTCGAGGTTCCCATCGAACAGCGAGCGTGTGCTCGGCTCGAGCATAAAGTCAAAACGAATGACGTTTCGATACTGCTGGCTTGCGAATTCGTTAAGAAGCCAAGTCTTTCCTGTCTGGCGGGCTCCCTTAAGCAAGAGAGGTTTGCGATTCGCCTTTGATTTCCAAGCGATAAGTTCACTCATAAGCTGTCGCTGCATATTGCCTCCCAACCCTCTCGGCTAGTATAAGGCCATTTGGGAGTTTCCATCGGAAAATGTGGGAGACAACCACGTTTTTCCATCGGAAAATGTGGGAGACAGCCACGTTTTTCCATTGGAAAATGTGGGAACACCAACCTAAGTTGCGGTGGAATAGTTCCTAAATGGGCTGGTAAACTGCCAAAACAGGAACTATTCCACCGCAACTTAGAGCCCCACCGGCGTGTAAAAGAAACGAGCCCGCATCCCTTGGGGACACGGGCTCGAAAGCTCCATATGGTAGGGGCGGTGGGACTCGAACCCACAATCCTTGCGGCGAGAGATTTTAAGTCTCCTGCGTATGCCAATTCCGCCACGCCCCCGTGAGACTAGAAGTCTAGCACAAGCCGCTCATTACGCGTTGACGGCCATCGAGTGCCGGCCCGACTTTTCCAAGTACTCGGCAAACTTGGCCTCGTCGCCTTTGTTCTTGTACTGTAGGGCCAACAGGTACTCCAAGCGGCAACCCTTAACCTTATCGTCGCCGGCCTCCTCGAGCATGCGCTCCAGCTCGGGAATGTCGTTGTGGCGCTTGAGGATCATCGTGTCGTACATCAGCTGACACTCGTGCGCAACTGCCTCGGCCTGACCGCCCTCAAAGCCCTTGATCTCGTGCAACAGTTCCTTGGACTTTTTGCGGTCCTCCTGGCCAACATAGTAGTTAAAGGCCTTAATCACCAGGTCGACGCGCTGCATCTTGGGCAGATTGAGTCCCAGCAGCAGGTCGAACATCTCGCTGGCGCGCTCGTGGTCCTCGCGCAGCAGATAGGAGTTCAGACGCAGGTAGTCGCGGTTGTAGCGCGGGTACAGCATGCTGGTGAGTTTGCCGTCGAGCAAACGATCGAACTCGTCCCACTGCTTGGCAGCCATAAGCTGCTGCAGGCGCTTAAACGTGGTGCGTTTTTTGACGCTAAAGAACACCGACACGGCGATGCAGATGATAACGACGGCGGTCCAGAGTGTGCGGGAATCGGGCATATTAGGGTCCTTAGTCGCTCGTAAAACAAGCGGTATGACAACACGTACTAGATGTATTATACGCAGCGCGCAAGCAAACTAGCATAAAAGCTCATCGAGGCTGAGTGCCATCGCTCGCTGCGGTACACTTACCTAAAGTAAACCATGAAGGGAGATATTACCTATGAAGAAGATCGTTTTGGCTTGCGGTGCTGGCGCTGCTACTTCCACGCTCGTTGCCCAGAAGGTCGCCACCCTGCTCGACGCCAACGGTTACGCCGACAAGTATGAGATCGTGCAGTGCGCCATCTCCGAGGCCAAGGATTACTGCGACGAGGGCGCTGATCTGCTGATCGCCACCACCGTTGCCCCCGAGGGCCTCACCTGCCCGTACGTGAGCGGCGTGCCCTTCATGACCGGCATGAACCGCGTCGCTGCCGAGAAGGCCGTTCTCGACGTTATGGCTCAGTAGGCGCTGCCTGTATGAATGAGCAGAACGCCAATCCGGTCGAGCTCTTTGGCATGCGCGTTGCCCATGTGGGCATTAACGCCACCGACCCGGCAGATGCCTTGGAGATCGCGGAGCTGTTCTCGACGATGATGGGCCTGCCCGTTATTGAGACCCCGGTTTCGCACTTTAACGATTCGCTGGTCGAGATCATGAAGCAGAACGGTCGTGGCGCCAAGGGCCACATCGGCTTTGCCGTCAACGACATCGATGCGGCCGAGAAGTGGTTTGCCGAGCGCGGGCTCGAGGTCAACGAGGAGTCGCGCGTGCTGCTGCCCGACGGCGGCACCAAGCTCGTGTACTTTAAGCGCGAGTTCGCCGGCTTCGCCGTGCATCTGTGCCGCGAGTAGTGCACAAGCTGCCATAGCTAGCAAAAAGGGATAGGGCCGCGTGGCCCTATCCCTTTATTTATGCCGAGGGGCTTCCTACCGCGGCAGGCGAATCGTAAGGCGGCTGCCGACGCCCTCGACTGAGGTCACGCCAATGACACCGCCATGGCTATCGACGATCCACTTGGCAATGGCAAGCCCCAGACCCGAGCCCTGCGCGCCGGCATCGCGTGCGTTGTCGGCGCGGTAGAACCGTTCAAACGCGTGAGCTGCGGATTCCTGGTTCATGCCGATGCCCTCGTCCTCAACACTTATGTCGATCGTGCCCACGCCCGCATCCGGCGCTACGCCAAATGTGACGGTCGTTCCCGCATCCGAGTACTTGGCGGCATTCTGCACGATCACGCGCAGAGCCTGCTTCACGAGTGCCACGTCGACGGGCGCGTCGCAGTGCGGGTCGCTGACAAGTGCAGCGTCAAAGGCCAGTCGATACGTGTGCGCGGCATCGATCATCTGCGATTCCTCGCAGACCTCGCCGACCAGTGCGGCCAGGTTGGTATGTGCGCGCCGCAGGGCCGTGCGGCCGGCATCACCGCGTGCCAAAAACAGCAGTTGTTCCACGAGCTCCTGCATATGCTCGCTTTCGGCCTTGAGTGAGGCGATGGACTCCGCCAGTACGTCCGGGTCGTCTTTGCCCCAGCGGTCGAGCATGTTTACGTAGCCCTGAATCACCGCGATGGGCGTGCGCAGTTCGTGACTCGCGTCGTTGACAAAGCGCATCTGCTGCAGCTTGGCCTCTTGCATCTGGCGCAGCAGGCGGTTGAGTGCGACCTCGATGCTCGCCAGGTCGGCGTCGCCGGTGGTGACGCTCGGCGAGTCGACGCTTGCGCGCTCGATGGCCTGCTCCAGCGTTTCCATCTTGCCACCGGAGAGCTGCATACGGCCGAGCTCGTCCACGCGCAGGGCCAGGTCGTTGAGCGGTGCCATGGTGCGGCGCACGCGGCGGGCGCCGCCGAGCATGTTGAGCACGCTGATGACCTGCCAACCCGTAACGACAAGGTAGAGAGGCCATAACGTGACGAGGTCCTGTGCGAGGGGGAAAGTCTTGGTGGTACGCGCAAGCTCGACGGTATAGGTGAGCGTTGTCAGGTTCCAGCCGCGTGCGGGCGTCAGCGACATGCCGTGAACGGTGGCGCCGGGAATCCATCCCGCGGTAAACGAGCCGTCGGGCAGCGTCTGGTTGTATCCATAGACGAGGATTGCCGCCGCAATCACCATCAGCAGCAGATCGAGCCAGACGTAGTTCATTAGGCGGCGCCACATATAGCCCCAGTTGATGGCGCGGGCGATGGAGGTGACGCGCTTGGCCTCGGCGTTACGCACGGCAGACATAGCCCACCCCGCGCACGGTCTGGATGATGCGGGCGCCGCCGGCGTCCTCGATCTTGGCGCGCAGGTGCGCGATGTGTACGTCGACGTTGTTGGTGTCGCCCACGTATTCATAGCCCAGCGCTTCGTGCGCGATGCGCTCGCGGGTGAGCACGGTTTCGGCATGCGCCATAAGCAGGGCGAGAACGTCGAACTCGCGGGCCGTGAGCGCGATGGGCGAGCCGCCGACCGTGACTTCGCGGCGGTTGGGGTCGAGCGCAACCGAGCCCACGGCAAGCGTGGCGGGGGAGGGCGTGGCAGCGGTCTGGGCTGTGTCGGTTGCTGGGGACATTGTGGCGATACCGGCGGCCGTGCCGCTCGCTACGCCAGCCCCGGCCTCAACGCCACCAACGCCCGAAGCCGCCCGCACGGCCTCCGAGCGCTTTAGCGCCACGCGGATCCGTGCGAACAGCTCCTCAATCGCAAACGGCTTGGTCAGGTAATCGTCAGCACCGGCGTCGAGCCCGGCCACCTTGTCCATCACGGCATCGCGCGCGGTGACCATAATCACCGGCACATCCTTGTGCTTGCGGACGCGTCGCAGCACCTCCATGCCGTTGAGCTGCGGCAACAGCACATCGAGCAGAATCAGATCGTAGTTGCGCTCCAGCGCCAGGTCAACGGCGGTGCGGCCATCGGCAGCGTGTTCCACCTGATAGCCCTCGTGCTCAAGCTCGAGCGTCACAAAGCGGGCGATTTTCTCTTCGTCCTCTACGATCAGGATTCGTGCCATACGTGCCCCTATCTGCGATTACTTGTCGTCGTTCAGATTTTGCTTGATGCCGTCCGCGGCATCGGCGGCGTGGTCCATCAGGTTGTTGATGCTGCCGGGCACGTCGCCGTCGCTGTCGATGCGGTAGCGCATACCAAAGAACAGGCCAAGCAGCATCAGCCAAATCGTGGCGCCCCAGGCAAACAGGGCGACGATGGGGATCAGGATGGGAATGTTGAGGATGATGGCGTCGCGGCGCGTGGCGATAAACTTGGTATCCAGGCTCAGGCGGAAGAGCTTTTTGAGGTATTCCCACACGCTGTCCATCTTCTTGGAGAAGTCGGTCTTTTCGCTCGACTTCTCGTAGGCGGCCTGCGCAGCGACCATCTCGGCCGAGGGCTCATCGACCGGCTCGGACTCGGTGGCGGCGTGCGCCGACGTGGTCTGGGTCTTGCCCTGCGACTCGAGCCAAATGATGGCGTCCAGAACGTTGCCGTCGGCAGCGTCGAGCGCCGCCTTGGCATCGGTGTAGCTCACGTTGCACTTGGTGCGAATGATTTCAACTTTTTCGAGGTTGTCCATGACCTGTCCTTTCGTTCGATGGGCGCGACGCCGGGCGATCTGCCCGGGCGCGAGCGTTGCGTTCGGCGGCCTGCGTTGCGCGGCGCCGCCCCGCCCTTGGTCGAACTCTATAGTGCAGGTTATAGATTAAGCGATTCTTGAGCCAAGATTAATGTTGGATGAGTTTTTGGGTGGCGGTGGGGAAGGGGGAGGTGCCCTTCTGGGTAGCTAGCAGCGAGGTCTAATACTTTCCCGAGAAGTGAACGAGCTAAATCGGACCCCCGAAGCATCGACACTTTAGAGGTGCCGTTTCCTGCGGTTTCGATGCTGAAATCCTGCGATTTTGCCGACGAAAAATGTGGATGCTTCAGGGGTCCAAAAACAGCCGTTCACTTCGCGGAAAAGTATTAGACCTCGATAGCGGGGGATGTGGTGCCGGTGCAAAACGGCGTCAAAGGTTGGTCGAGCAGGCGGTTTCTCCATTGATGTCCGCACGACATGTGACACTTACCCTGCCGTCCGGCTCTGCCGCGGCGGCACGTACCTGAACAACGATCCTCTAAGGAGTTCAATATCGATGAGTGACAACACCAAGCACCTCGCAAAGAAGTGCGTCAAGGACGCGGGGCCGTGTCTTGCGCTGTGCGTGGCCGGCGCAGCGGTCGCGCTGCTGGCTGTTCTGGGGCCATTCGACGTGCTTCGAAGTGCCAGTTCCCTGCACGTTTGCATAGCCCTTGCCGGCGCCATGATGACCGGCGGCGTGCTCGATCTGGTTTTTGGGTACTTGACCCGTTTGGATGGAAGAACGAAGGGTAAGCCCTAAGGGACGGAAGGGCTGGAACGGTTTGCTTGGCGATCGTGCAGAATGCGGGCTAGCGATTTACAGGGAAGTGGTGATCCGATGACGGTCTATGTGACGGGCGATATTCACGGCGGCCTCGACATGCAAAAGCTGCGCGATTGGGATCTTGGGGAAAGCCTGACGAGCGACGACTATCTCATCATCGCGGGCGACTTTGGCTTTCCCTGGGACTTTTCTACCGAGGAATGTGCCGATATTGCTTGGCTGGAGTCGCGCCCCTACACCGTGCTGTTTGTCGACGGCAACCACGAGCGTTTCGATCACTGGGCGGAGCGTCCCATGGAGCTGTGGCACGGTGGGTTGACACAGCGCCTGTCGGACACCTCTCCCATACGGCGCTTGACGCGCGGCGAGGTTTTTGAGCTCGACGGCTCAACGATTTTTACCATGGGCGGCGCCACGAGCGTGGACAAGGAATACCGCATTCCCTATTCCAGCTGGTGGCCGCAGGAGCTGCCGGACGAGCGCAACTTTGAGGAGGCGCGGGCAAAGCTCGACAGCATGGGCTGGAAGGTCGACTACGTGATCACCCACACCTGCTCTACGCGCATGCTTTCGCCCACGCTTTATCCGGCACCCGGCTGGAATTGCCCCACGGTTGATCGACTTACGGCATTTTTCGATGAGCTGGAAGATCGTATGGACTACAAACGCTGGTATTACGGGCATTTTCATCGGGATGCCAACCCGGCCGAGCGCCATACCGTGCTCTACGACTGCATCGTTCGCCTGGGTGACGAACTCCGGCCCTGGGATGTTGCGTAGGGGTGGAGTGCCTGATTACTCAGCCGTTACGGTGATGTTTTCCCTGTGCTTGCGGATAACATCCCAGCTAAAGTGCTCGACCAGCTGCTCGGCAGAGCGCGGTGTGGCGTCCGGCGCGATGCCTGTTTGCCCGGCGAGCCAGCCCAGCAGTGCCTCGGGCGCGCCAAAGCGGGTGCGGAGCTCGCCCAGGTCCAGGTCGCGGTCGCGCTTGGAAAGGCGGCGGCCGTCCGGCGACATGAGCAGCGGAATGTGCGCGTAGTGCGGTGTGGGAAGTCCCAGCAGATGCTGCAGGTAGATTTGGCGGGGCGTGGAGCCCAGCAGGTCGCATCCGCGCACAACTTCGGTGACGCCCATGGCGGCGTCGTCGACCACCACGGCCAGCTGGTAGGCAAAAACGCCGTCGCTGCGGCGCACCAAAAAGTCGCCGCACTCGGTGGCGAGTGCCTCGCATTGGGCTCCGTACGTGCGGTCAACGAATTCGATTACGTCGCCGGCGAGGTCGTCGACGGCGGGCACACGCAGGCGCGTGGCGGGAGCGCGCAGAGCACTGCGGCGGGCGATTTCTTCAGCAGAAAGACCTCTGCAGACGCCGCGGTAGATGGGCGTGCCGTCGCTGGCGTGCGGCGCGCTCGCGGCGTGGAGTTCGGCACGCGTGCAAAAACAGGGATAGGTGAGGCCGGCGTCTTGCAGCTGGCGCAGGGCGTCCTCGTACAGATCCAGGCGATCGTGCTGGTAGTAGGGGCCTTCGTCCCAGTCGAGCCCCAGCCAGGTCAGATCGTCAATCAGTTGAGCGGCAAGTTCCGGGCGCTTGCAGCGATCGTCCAGGTCCTCGATGCGCAGCACGATGCTGCCGCCCTGGCTGCGGGCCGAAAGCCATGCGCACAGGCAGCTGAACACGTTGCCTAGGTGCATGCGGCCCGAGGGCGACGGGGCAAAACGGCCCACGACAGGCGCGAGGGCGGGGGCGAGCTTGCTGTTGGGCGCCGTCGACGTGGCCACGGCGGGCGTTGCTATGTTGCATGCGTTGATATCCATGCGGACGAGTATAGCGCGGGGTGAGGTGGGGGGCGTCGTCGATGCTCGCGAGTTGCCGAGGCTGCGTGTTGTGCGCGGCGGGCACCGACTCAACACCTCGATTACCGCCCCAAGTTCAGCCCCTTCAACCCCTCAAACGACAGAAACCCCGGCAGCTCTTCGCAACTGCCGGGGTTTCCGCGGAAAAGGGGGACATGATCCTCAAGCGAACGGCAAAGGGGCAAACCGTTTTCGCTCAACTGCTTTATGCCCCTCAACTGGCGGCTCAATCAGCGCATGCCGCGCCCACACAAAGCCGCTACACCTGTGACGGAGCTGTGAAGTGGTATCTATTGCTGGCGCAGGCCATGCCAAGGGTGTCCCTAATGACTGGTCATTTAAGAACGTCCCCAATGACTGGCTGTTGGGGTGCGGGTGTGACTTTCATCCCGTTTGGCACTCCGGTCGCCTAGATGTTCGTCATGTGTGCCCGCAAACGTGGGACAATGGCGCTGTTGGTTTTACAGACAAAGGATGTGCCTATGAACACCCTCGCCGCCAAAGTCAGCCGGCAGCGCTGCCTGTTTGCGCGATTCGCTTCCGTCTGCGCGCTCGTTGCGCTTGCGTTGTTGCTGCTGCCTGCCGCCGCGCACGCCGACGGCTACTCCATGACCCAAACCTACATCAGTGCCACGGTCGAGGCCGATGGATCGCTGACCGTTGTCGAGGGACGCCAGTTTGATTTCGACGACGACATCAACGGCGTGTTTTGGGAGATCAATACAGGCTCTAACCAGCAAGGCGGCACGGCGGGCGTCGATGTGCTGAGTGTCGAGGAAGAAGACACCGCGTTTAACAAAGTCGATAGCGCGAACAAGGGTGACTCTGGCGTCTACACGGTCGAGCAGACCGGTGACGGCGTAAGGATTAAGGTGTTCAGCCCTCACGAGAGCGGCGACAGCGCAATCTACTACGTGAGTTATTCCATGACCGGTGCGGTCATGAACTGGGCCGATACCGCCGAGCTCTATTGGAAGTTTGTGGGTGACGGCTGGTCTGCGGATTCTGACGATGTCGAGATGGAAGTGCGCTTCGCAAATGCCGCTGCCGGGACGGCGGCCGTCAAAGGCGATAACTTCCGCGCATGGGGCCATGGTCCGCTGACGGGCGACGTGTCGCTCGATGCGGACGAACCCATGGTCACCTATACCATTCCCTGCGTGCATCAGGGCGAATTCGCCGAGGCGCGCATCGCCTTCCCTAGCGACTGGGTGCCGCAGCTTGCCGCCTCGGGCGAAGAACGCATGTCAACGATCATGAGCGAAGAGAAGGAATGGGCCGACGAAGCTAACGCCCGCCGCGCTCACGCTCGCATGATTGCCAATGCGCTTGCCGTGCTAAGTGTTGTCGCGGCGGTGGCCTTTACCGGCACAATCGTTGTGCTCAAGCTGCGCCGCCGCAAGCCAAAGCCGCTTTTCCAAGACGAATACTTCCGCGATGTGCCCTCGGCCGACCATCCCGCCGTGCTTTCGGCCCTCATGAGCTGGAACGAGGTGCCCGATCAGGCATATATCGCCACGCTCATGAAGCTCACTGACGACCGTGTGATCAAGCTAGAACAGGCGACCGTGACCAAGGCCAAGAAGGGTCTGTTGGGGCGCGAAAAAGAGGAGCAGACGTATCGCGTGACGGTGAGCGATGCGGGCTGGAAGTCGGCCAAGGGCATTGACCGCATGGTGCTCAAGGTCTTCTTTGCCGGTGTTAAGCCCGACGAGAACGGCGATCGCTCGCGCACGTTTGACGAGCTGCAGCACTACGTCAAGCAGCACGCTACGCCCGTGGGCGACAAGCTCGAGGACTATCAGAACACCGTTAAGGGCAAGCTGGCCGATAGCGAGTACGTTGCCTCGGACGGCATTGTCGCAATGGTGTTTTGCTTGGTTCTTGGTATTCTGATCGCCTTTGTTCCCATGGGATCCATTTTCTTTACCGACGGCGCACAGGCGAACATTATCGCCGCGATTATCTCGGTGCCGATTGTGCTGGTGGGTATTGGCGTGGGCCTTACGTTCCGCCGCTTTACGCCGGAAGGTGCCGAGGTGGCGGCCCGCTGCAAGGCGCTTAAGCATTGGCTCGAGGACTTCACGCGCCTAAAGGAGGCCGTCCCCGGCGATCTGGTCCTGTGGAATAAACTTCTGGTGATGGGTGCGGCACTGGGCGTTTCGAAGGAAGTCCTGCGTCAGCTTGCCGAGGCTGTTCCTCCCGAGGTGCGCGAGGCCGACGGGTTCTACGACAATTACCCCTGCTACTGGTGGTACTACCATCACTACGGAAACCAGTCCCCGCTCGATTCGTTCGATGACGTGTATCACGAGAGCATCCGTGAGCTGGCTTCGAGTTCCGACAGCTCGAGCGGCGGCGGTGGCGGCGGCTTCTCGGGCGGCGGAGGCGGCGGCGTCGGCGGAGGCGGCGGTGGAACGTTCTAACGAGCGCTTGCTTTGGGGTGGACCTTTCTGGGCGGTTGCCAGGGAAGATCCATCCCATTTTTGTGCATCGAAACGGGCCATACTTTCCGCTGCGGACCTTCGCGCAAGGGGCAGTGGGCAAAAAATGCCAAATATGAGTACTGTTGCCTAGATTGTCACATTTGCTTGTACTAAAAAATGGACTCCTAACGAGATTGTTTCTCGTTAGAAATCCATTTTATTGTACATTTGGGGAGATACGTTAGTTCATCCAAGGTCGCGCGCGCAGACGTGGTGTAAGAGTGTCCTGAGGTCCGTCGCTGCAAGTCCCGATGTTACTCCTTCT
>CAJLAV010000029.1:0-18580 GCA_905204735.1 uncultured Collinsella sp.
CATCGACGTCTTCAATACAGAAGATATCAGTGCGGAATGTCCGCGAAGGTCAGCCCTCAGATCCTGCTACGACTACGTCCTCGGATTGTGGGGCTGCATGAGGGACGTGGTTGTGGGGGCCTTTTGTCCCCGTCGCTGTTTCGCGGCGCGGCCGCGAAACCACGCGTTACTTTGGTTATGGAGGGGGCTTGGTTGTTGGTTCAGATGATCTAGAGAGATATGGGTGCAAATGAGAAATCGTTGTTGGGGTCGTCCTTTTCCATAAACTCATCGAGGCAGAATGTCATATAGATTGGAACGTACAGGATCTTGCCCTCTTCGCTAAGGTTTTCGTGGCTCAGCACAACGGCCTCGGGAATCTTGTACTCGCCCACACTCATCAGGCGATCGAGGGCCGCATGTGCTCGAACTTTCTTGCCCGATTTGACTTCGATTGGGACAACATGTCCTCGGGCGCCTTCGATTACAAAGTCGACTTCACCGACCTCACGTGTTTGGTAGTACCACGTATCTGCTCCGAGGGCAACAAGCTCCTGCGCGACCACGTTTTCATAGAGACCGCCGAGGTTGGGGGTTTTCATATCTAGATATACAGCGCGTGCCGTGCTACCGGGATATCGCGATGCGAGCATTCCTGTATCGGACTCGTATAGTTTGAAGGCGGCTGCCTTCTCTGTCCTCTTAAGAGGACTCCGGGCCTCCGTCACCTGGGGGACCATCAATCCAACGCCTGCGTTCACCAGCCATAGGAAATCCTGCTCGTATTTTTGAAGACGAGCTCCCTCGCCTAGAGACGAGACGATAAAGCGATGGGACTCCGCCTCAAGCTGAACGGGAATTTGCTCGAAAATGGAGCGAACGTTAAACGCTCGAGTCGATGCATATTTAGAGATATCGCTTTTGTACTGATCGACTAGCTGAATTTGAAGCACACGCGTTCTCACGAGCGAATAGCCCGAATCGATATAGTTCTGAACGACCTCTGGCATGCCGCCGCAAACGATATAGGCTCTAAAGTTTTTGAGCATCGCCTCATGAATATAGTTTTCGACGGGACGTCTCTCGACAAGGCAGCTGCGAATGTCTGCAAGCACATTCTCGCTGATGCTGTTTGCCCAACAGAACTCTTCAAAATCCATCGGTCGCATAACAATGTGCTCGACATACCCCACCGGAAAAGAAGAGATCCCCTTAAACTCAGTCCCAAGCATAGACCCCGAGAAGACATAGCTAAAGCGTCCGTTCTCGACCAGCGCCTTCATAAGTGTAACGATCTGCGGATACTCCTGAATCTCATCGACGAAGATAAGCGTGTCTCCTTCAACAAGCGGTGCATCCGCAAGAAGGGCCACACGGTTGATGAAGTCAATGGAGTTCTTAGCGCCAACAAGTACGTCTCTTGCCTCGGCATCGAGTAGCAGATTGACCTCATAATACGAAGCGTAGTTGCTCTTTCCAAACGCGCGAATTGCATAGCTCTTGCCAATCTGACGCGCGCCAGTAACAAGCAACGCTTTATTGGATTTGTTCTTCCAGCTCAAAAGCCTGTCAGTGACCTTACGGCGTAGCATTAAAACCCCTCAATGACAAAAATTGGCAAATAGATTTGACCCTAATCATACAAAAATTGGCAGATAGATTTGACCCAAATCATACAAAAATTGGCAAATAGCAAAGCTCGCTTAGGCCTCAAAGCCAGCGAGCCAGCACGGTACTTTGCGAAAAGGCTGGCAGCGCCGTTGTTGAGGGTGGCCAGGTTGGCAGTGGCGCCGTTAGCGTTCTCGGCTGCTTGGGCGCGCAGGAGCGAAAGGGCGTCGGCAGCGTTCATGCAGAAGCCGACGGTAAAGTTCCATACTGCGAACTCGCAGTCGCTTGCCGCGGGGTGAAGCGCGATCGGCTATCCCTTATGTTGGATGAAAAGCCCCATGTTTTTGCAGGGATGCATACTCGTCAAATTAATGTATAGAATCGCGTATAGTGCGAGTAAGATATTGCGCTGTCCGTTTTGTGTTTAGCAAAGATATAGTTTGCATAATCTGGTCTAATCCCTGCTCTATTTAAATAAAGTTGCACGTAAATGGCGTAGATATACCTGAACTGGGCTTCTTTACGCTGAGCGGGTAAAATCGACCGTTCGCCGCTTAGGTATTTCCAAAATGAATAAAATGAGCGATAAAGAGAATATAAACCCTAATAAACTCGCGTATCGCACGGACGCGGGTTATTAATGGGTTGTAGGCCTTTTACAGAAAGGATTCCAGCAATGTCTAAGCCTCTTGGCAAGCCCGATCGTATTGTCGTCGCCCTCGGCGGCAACGCCCTCGGCAACAACCCCGTCGAGCAGATCGAGGCCGTGAGCAACACCGCCCACGCTCTCCTCGGCCTCATCGAGCAGGGCAACGAGATCATCATCACCCACGGCAACGGCCCGCAGGTCGGCATGATCCAGAACGCCTTCGCCGCCGCCCACGACGCCATCGGCACCCCCGAGATGCCGCTGCCCGAGTGCGGCGCCATGTCCCAGGGCTACATCGGCTATCACCTGCAGCAGGGCATCGGCCGCGAGATGCACAAGCGCTACAAGCGTTGGCACGCCGCCACCGTCGTCACCCAGATCGAGTGCGATCCCGACGATCCCGCGTTCAAGAACCCGACCAAGCCGATCGGCCCCTTCTACACCGAGGAGCAGGCCAAGGAGTTCATGGCCGAGGATCCCTCCAAGGTCTTCGTCGAGGATTCCGGCCGCGGCTGGCGTCGCGTCGTCGCCTCCCCCGATCCCAAGAAGATCGTCGAGGCCGACTCCATCCTCAACCTGCTCGACAACGAGTTCATCGTCATCGCCTGCGGTGGCGGCGGCATCCCCGTCGTCCGCGACTACGAGAACAAGGGCTGCTACAAGGGCGTTCCCGCCGTCATCGACAAGGACCTGGGCGGCGAGCTGCTGGCCGAGGACTGCGACGCCGACGTCCTGTTCCTGCTGACCGCCGTCGAGCACGTCGCCATCAACTTTGGCAAGCCCAACCAGGAGGAGCTCGAGGACCTCACCGCCGACGAGGCCGAGCGCCTGGCCGACGAGGGTCAGTTCGGCAAGGGTTCCATGGAGCCCAAGGTCCGCGCCGCCATCAAGTTCGCCCGCTCCCGCAAGGGCCGCACCTGCATCATCGGCGCCCTGGACAAGGCCGCCGAGACCATGGCCGGCCTCTCCGGTACCCGCATCCACGAGTAGCCCCTACTCCGTTGCCTCTCCCGTGGGCGCCAGGCAAAGCGCCCACAAACTAGCCTCTCTTCATGAGCCCCGCGGTCCGCTCCGACTGCGGGGCTTTTGCTATTCACCTAGTCATTGGGGACGTTCTTAAACGACTAGTCAAACAAGAACGTCCACAACGACTACTCATTTAAGTCTGTCCCCAATGACTGCGGAAAGCGCATCTCACACCGGCACATGGCTTTCGGGTCCTTTCTCCGTGCTCCCTATAAGTTCGGCTGGACTCCCCGCAACCTGTTCCGAGTTGGCGGAACGAGCGCGACGTGGAGTGTCATTCTTTACCGCGTTAGACTAGACGCAGGGAAAGGAGGAGGACATGGATGCTCGCGTCAAGCAGCTTGTAAATATGATCGAGGACGCTCAGCCTGTCGCTATCGCGGTACTTGCCAAGCGTCTCGAGGTAAGCGAGCGCGCCGTGAGAAACTATATCCATCGCGCAAACGACAACCTTGCAGGGGTTGCACGCATCGTTGGCAGCAAGGGGCAGTATCGTATCGATGTTGCACGTGCAGATGAGCTTGCTCGCTTGCTAGACGGTGCGGCTCAGGCCCATCCGGGCATTCCTGATACGCGCGACGGCCGTGTGTCCTTCCTTCTTAACGACCTCCTCATGCGGTCCCAGTGGGTGACGATTGAGGAGTATGCGGATTTACTCTACGTTTCGGCGCGAACTCTGTCCAATGACATGCGTCTGGTAGAGCAGAAACTCGCCCAATTTGACTTAACGCTCGAAAAGCGCCCACGCTACGGAATCCGCGTTGCGGGCGGGGAGTCGCAACGGCGCCTGTGCCTGGCCTCGCTGGTGAGGCCCGTGTTGCCCGACACCGACGATGCAAAGCTCGCCGAGCGCCTGCGGGCCATCGCCGCATGTGTGGACGATGCCCTGACGGCCTCGCCCGTCACGGTGAGCTCGCTGGCATCCCGCAATCTCATCATGCATCTTTACATTGCTCTTGGCCGCATCGAGCAGGGCTGCTATGTCCCAGCTGCAGAATCGGACGTTCAAAAACTGGAGGGAACGCGCGAATACGCCGCGGCTTTCCAGATTGCCGCAAACATCAAGGATGCCCTGGGCGTGAGCATGCCCCGAGAAGAGGTTGCCTTTATCGCAATCCATTTGCTCGGCAGGGGCACGGGCGTGCCCGAGAAGGGCTCTGCCGTTATCTCGGACGAGATGTGGGAGATTGCTTCCGAGATGGTACGTGCGGTCAACGATGAGTTTAGGTTTGACTTTAGCGGCGATCTTGAACTTCGCATGAACCTTGCTCGGCATATCGGCCCTCTGGGCTATCGCCTTGAATATCACATGCATATGGATAACCCCATGCTGCCCGATATCAAGACGAGGTTTCCGTTGGCCTATTCGATGGCAGCTGGCACCTCGCAGGTACTCGAGCGTCATTTTGGCAGCCAGCCCTCTGATGAAGAGCTCGGCTACATCGCCATGGCATTTGCCCTGGCCCTCGAGCAGCAAGCCGACCAGCCGCGTCGCAAACGCATCCTGATCGTGTGCGCCTCGGGAGCGGGAAGCGCCCGTATGCTCGAGCACCAGTACCGCAAGCAGTTTGGCATGTATATCGATTCGATTGAGACATGCGATGTCGCCCGCGTGGGAACGTTCGATTTTTCGCATATCGACTACGTGTTCACAACGGTGCCGCTCAACGTCAAGTTGCCCGTGCCCGTCCGCGAGGCCGATTTCTTCTTGGAGACGAGCGATGTCAACGCTATCCGCAAGGTGCTGAGCGACGACACTGCGCAATCGGACTCCGTGAGCTCTTTCTTTAGCCGTGCCCTGTTCTTCAACCGCGTTGAGGCGTCGTCGAAGCAGGCCGTTCTCCGATATCTCTCCGAGCGCGCCGTCGAGAGCGGCCGTGTCGATGCCCAGTTTGCCCAAGAGGTCGCCGAGCGCGAGAGCGCGAGCGCCACCTCGTTTGGCAATGGGGTAGCCATGCCCCATGGGATGCATCCCTTGAGCGCCGAGGCCTTTGTTACCGTGGGCCTGCTCGAACATCCCATTCTTTGGGACGAATACGGCCATGAGGTCGATATCGTCTTTATGGTGTCGTTTGCCCGGTCGGGCGGCGATGAGGCGCGGATCTTGAGCTCACTGCTCGCCGAGATCTTTATGGACCGCCAGGGGGTCGAGCGCCTACGCGAGCGCCGGTCCTGGCATGAGCTGATGGCGCTTGTGCAAGCGCATACGGCTTAAGACTTCTTTTGTCGATGACCCTGTCAGTCTACCTGCAATAAACCTCGAGGATTGCGGGCGGGAGATAGGCGTTTCGAATATTCAAGTACAAACCAAACATCACGGGAGAGGAGACCGTTATGGACGATCAGGGAACCGAGATGGTTTCGTTTCAGCTGGTCGCTGCAGCGGGAGAGGCACGCAGCCTTGCCTTCGAAGCCCTTGAAAAGGCAAAGGCGGGGGATTTTGACGCCGCCGCCAAACTCATGAAGCAGTCAAAGGATGCGGGAATCAAGGCTCACCACATCCAAACGCAGCTGCTTTCGACTGAGGCAGCGGGCGAGCATCTGTCGGTGGATGTGTTGCTGGTCCATGCTCAGGACCACCTCATGTGCTCCATGCTTGCTCAGGAGCTCGTGCAGGAGCTGATCTGCCTGTATGAGCGCACTGCAACCAAGAACGCCTAGCGGCGTGCGGTGACTATCCAACCAATCAATGCGAAGGGAATCCCTTATGAAGATCCTTCTTGTTTGCGCAGCTGGTCTGTCTACAAGCATTCTGATGAAGAAACTCGAGAAATATGCGGAGCAAAACGGCATCGAGCTCGATATCGATGCGGTGGGTATCGGCGAGTATCAGGAGACGTGCGCCAATTATGACGTGCTGCTCTTGGGGCCGCAGGTGTCCTACCAGCTCAACACCGTCAAGCAGGGGAGCGGTAAGCCGACCGCGGTCATCCCCGCACAGGACTACGGCATGGGCAACGCCGCCAACGTGCTGGCACTCGCCCAGTCGCTGTTGGGTTAGGAGGCAACCATGGAGAAGTTCATGACCCTGCTTCAGGAAAAACTGACCCCTATCGCCAATTTCTGCGGCACCGAGCGCCACTTTGCCTCCATGCAAAAGGGCTTTATGAGCGCGATCAGCTTCATCTTGGTATCTGCCGTCTTTATGATCCTCGCCAACCCGCCGGTTACGGCCGACCTGGTGGCGCAGGGCGGGTTCTGGTCCGTCTTTGGCCCTTGGCTCGATTTTGCCACGGCCAATAAGCTCACGCTGCTCATTCCCTTCAACATGACGATGGGCATACTGTCGGTGATCGTGACGTTCGCAATCGCCTATAACCTGGCGGGCACCTACAAGATGCCCAAGCTTAACGCCGGTATGACCTCGCTGGTGATGTTCCTGATCGCCGCGGCGCCGTCGTCCTACTACCAGCTTGCTGACGAGTCCGTGCTCCAGGCGGTCCCCTGCACCTATCTGGGTGCGCAGGGCCTGTTTACCGCCATCATCGTTGCCTTGGTCTCCGTCGAGGTCACGCGCTTCTGCCAGACCAAGGGCATCACCATCAAGATGCCCGATGGCGTGCCGCCGTTTTTGTCCGAAACCTTTGGCGCCATCGTACCTATGCTCGCCAACATCCTCATCTTCTTTGGCGGCAACCTGCTGATCCAGATGATCGATCCCGCGCTGTCCATCCCCTCGGTTATCGAGAAGCTGCTCGCTGCCCCGCTTTCCGTCGCAGTTGACTCTGTGCCCGGCGCACTGCTTATCTGCTTCATGACGCTGCTGTTTTGGTGCTTTGGCGTCCACGGCAACATGATCGTAATGCCCATCACCGCCCCGGTCACGCTTGCCGCCTTTGCCGCCAACGCCTCGCTCTATGCTGCCGGGCAGCCGCTTGAGTTCCACCCGGCGCTCATGTCGTTGGCCATCAACCTCATCGGCGGCACGGGTAATACGTTCTCTTTTGTGGCGCTCTGCGCGTTTAGGGCAAAGTCGCAGCAGCTCAAGGCATTTGGCAGGGCATCGATCGTGCCGAGCTTCTTCCGTATCTCCGAGCCCGCGATCTTCGGCGCGCCCATCATCTTCAACCCGATCCTCATGATTCCGTTTGTGCTAGGCGGCATGATCTCGGCCCTGCTGTATTGGGGTGCGGTCTCACTGGGTCTTGTCTCTAACTTCTACATCTTGGTGAGCGGCACGTTCCCCATCTTCGTTCAGGGCTTTGTCCAGTGCCTCGACCCGCGCATCTGGGTGTTTACGATCGTTTTGATCGTGGTCATGGCTGTGGTCTGGTACCCGTTCTTTAAGGTGTACGATAACCAGCTCCTGGCTCAGGAGCAGGAGAACGCCGCGGCAGCTTCTGCCGAGGATGCTGAGTAGCATGAGTTACTTTGACAGAACGTCTGCCGCCGGTATGCCCGAGGGCTTTTTGTGGGGTGGTGCCCTCGCCGCCAACCAGGCCGAAGGGGGCTGGAACGAGGGCGGCCGCGGCATGTCGCACTCCGACCTGATCCCACAGGGTTCCGACCGCTGGGATGTAATGTTTGGCAGGCAAAAGCCCGTGGACGATCCGGACAGGCTGTATCCATGCCGCTGGGGCAACGACTTCTTCCATCATTGGCACGAGGATGTCGAGCTCTTTGCCGAGATGGGCTTTAAGTGCCTGCGTCTTTCAATTTGCTGGAGCCGTATTTTTCCCACAGGGATGGAGACCGAGCCCAACGGCGAGGGCTTGGAGTTTTACCGTCAGGTATTCGAGGCGCTGCGCGAGCATGGAATCGAGCCGCTTGTGACGCTGTCGCACTACGACTATCCGTTGGCTCTGGTCGAGCGCTATGGTGGCTGGCAAAGCCGAGAGATGATCGAGCGGTATGCGCACTACGTCGAGACCGTCGGACGCGCGTACCAGGGCCTCGTGCGTTATTGGCTTACGTTCAACGAGATCAACAGCGTGGCGCTGTCCTATCTCAACGCGGGTGTCACGCTCGAGGATGAGCGTGACCGTGCAGCCGTGACCGCGGCGTTCTCGCACCATATGTTTATGGCGAGCGCTCGCGCTGTCGAGATTCTGCACAAGATCGATCCCGCAAACAAGGTGGGTTGCATGGTCGCTGCCGGTGCGACCTATCCGTACCGTTGTGCGCCCGAGGACGTATGGCTTGCGTATGAGGAGGACCGCGGCCGCTACTTCTACACAGACGTGATGGCTGCGGGCGCCTATCCTGCTTGGAAGCTGCGTGCACTCGAGAAAGAGGGTGTTCACGTGCCCTTTGAGCCGGGCGATACGGAGTATCTGGCAGAGCATACGGTCGACTTCATCTCGTTCTCGTACTATTGCTCGCGCTTGGTGTGCGCCGATGATCAGGTGATCGCCGAGAAGGCGGAGGGCAACGTGTTCCCGACGTTGCGCAATCCGTACCTCAAGGATAAAGAGACTGCCTGGAAGTGGCAGATCGATGCGCTGGGTTTGCGCGTGACGCTTGCCGGCTACCACGATCGTTACCATCTTCCGCTCTTTATCGCCGAGAACGGTGTGGGCGGACTCGATGCGCTGGAAGACGGCAAAGTCCACGATGCGTATCATATTGATTACCTGCGAAGGCATATTCTTGCGCTGCGCGATGCAATTGTCGAGGACGGTGTTGACCTGATGGGATACACGCCGTGGGGCTGTATCGATTTGGTGTCGGCCTCGACGGGGCAGATGAAGAAGCGCTATGGCTTTGTTTATGTTGATGCCGATGATACGGGCAAAGGCACGTTCGATCGCTACCGAAAGGACAGCTTCTGCTGGTACCAAAAGGTCATTGCATCAAATGGCGAGGACTTGAGTTAACTCTTGCAGGTCTGTTGCCCCCGCGGTCCGCTTCGGCCGCAGGGGCTTTTGTTATTGAGGCGGCTGTTCATGAGGAGCATTGCAGGCTGCGGAAACCCGGCACTTGGGGGCGTTCCTTTCCTGCCGGCAGCTTGGGACAGTCCTTAAAGGCCGCATCGATCAACTGCGGAAAGCACATCCCAGAATGAGCGTCCAACATGGGGTGCGGTTTCCCTTGAGGCCCTCAATCGGAAAATGCATCCCGGATTTTTGTCGAAAAGCGGTCCCTAGTTTCCCAAACGGGCCGCTAACGGAAAGCGCATCCCGCTATTGGGCCCCAAAGCAGGATGCGCTTTCCGTGCTGGCAGTTCCAAGCAGTTCGGGATGGCCCTTTTCGTTTGCTCTCGGCCGGCGTCCGTAAGACTGTCCCCGACGACCACTCATTTAAGTCTGTCCCCAATGAGTGCCCAATGACTAGTAGTAGGCCCACATGGCTTCGACTTCGTTGAGGACCTCTACGACGCCCCAGCGTCGGGCGCTGCGGCTGGCCGAGTTGGGATCGAAGACTTCAATCTGGTCGGCGTCGTCAATACCGTAAAGTACAATGTAGTGGCCCACGTTGGTAAAGGTGCCCGGCCGAACGGCGGCGATGACGGGCGCTCCCGAACGCAGCGCCTGAGTCATCGAGTCGCGATCGTTATGAAGCTCCGTTCCGTTAAGTCCCAACTGCCACGCACCGCTCGTCATAAACGACCATTCGGTTGCACCGGTGGGGGCGTAATTGCCTGCCTCGGAAAGCGCGCACATATCGACGGGAGTCATATCGGTGCGTCCCGTCTTAAAGATATAGACCATGGTGAGGCACGTAGGCCCGCAAGCATTTTGGCGGATGGTACCGCCGGCGTAAGGCAGCTCCGACCACGCAGGGTCGATCTGATAGATATGGGGCATCGTGCCGGCTTGCCATTGCGGGCGCGGGGTCGAAAAGGCGAAAGAATAACCGGGCGCGACGGGGGCCTTGAGCAGCTTGTCCTCGGCGGTGGGCTCGAGACCGGCCGAGCCGTGGGACATACAGGAGCTCATAAACACAAAGACCAGACAGGTGAGGATAGAGCACAGTGCGAGGCGAAGTCGACGAGCCGGCAGGGCGGGGGCATTCACGTGCGATGTCGAGCGGTAGGGCTTGCCGTCGCGTCCACCTTGGGGATGCGAAAAGAAGCGGTTGATATGGATGCCGGGCTGACGTGCGCCGTTGCGGCGCAGTTGCGGAACCTCGGCTTGATGCTGTCGAGTGCGCGCGCCTAAGCGGCTGTCTTGCTGCGCGCTTGTGCCCGTGCGCGGACGGCCACTTTGCCGTGTTTTGCTTGCCTGCTGCCGAGACGAAGGCCTGGGTTGCTCTTGAGGACGTTGCGGATTGCTGCTTGTGGCACTTCCGGGCGTCGGCGTGGTACGGCCAGCAAGGCGAACGCTTTGTCGCCGTTGATCACCGTCGTTGTATCCGTATGCCATTCGTACCGCCTTGTCTCATGTATAACCTGTCCATCCTACAAAAAAGATGTGCAACAAATGGGTCCGCGCGTCAAAAGCTCGGTAAACGGTATGAAAGGCGCAAAACACACGGCCTCAAAAACATCTCTATATGCGTCCGATGAGCGTACGCCCGTCGGACGGGCGGCAACAATGAGCGGCAAACCGTGCCGTTCGTCCCAAAAACGGCGCCGCTCGTTTTGCAGTTCTGCCTTCGGTCGAGCTACAAGCGGAGCTGCTGCGCCATGGCCGTATCTTAAAGCCACGAAATAAAAGAGCGCGGCAAAACAGACCGCGCAAGGGGTGACGTCAAGGGGCGTCAAAAAGGAAAGGAGGGGAACAATGGCGGACAAGAACGCAGAAGTTGCAGTCGAGGATAACGGCGGCATGAAGAAAACGCTTTCGCTCTGGAACTTCTTCACCATCGGTTTCGGTGCCATCATCGGTACCGGTTGGGTTCTGCAGGTCGGCGACTGGATGGTCGTGGGCGGCGGTCCCGTTCCCGCTATGATCGCATTCCTCTTGGGTGCAATCTTCCTCGTGCCCGTCGGAGCTGTTTTCGGTGAGCTCACGGCTGCTATCCCCATCTCGGGCGGCATCGTCGAGTATGTCGATCGTAGCTTTGGCCGTACGCTGAGCTACATCACCGGTTGGCTTTTGGCCCTGGGCAACGGCATCCTGTGCCCGTGGGAGGCCATCGCCATTTCGACCCTCGTGTCCGAGATGTTCGGCAGCCTGCCCGGTCTTGAGTGGCTGCGCGCCGTTAAGCTCTACACCATCCTGGGCGCCGACGTTTACCTGTTCCCGACGCTGATCGCGCTCGGCTTCGCAGCCTACGTCATCTTCCTCAACTTCCGCGGTGCCAGCTCGGCCGCCAAGCTCCAGGCCTTCCTGACCAAGGCTCTGCTCTGCGGCATGCTGCTCGCCATGGGCGTCTCGCTGTTCACCGGCTCGCCGGACAACGCCATGCCCGTGTTCTCCCAGGTCACCGGCGCTGGCGGCGGTAAGGCCGCTACCGAGGGCACCAGCCTGTTCGCCGGCATCGTGTCGGTCCTGGTTCTGACCCCGTTCTTCTACGCCGGTTTCGACACCATTCCTCAGCAGGCTGAGGAAGCAGCCGAGGGCCTCAACTGGAACAAGTTCGGCAAGATCATCTCCCTGGCCCTGCTGGCCGCTGGCGGTTTCTACATGGTCTGCATCTACTCGTTCGGCACCATCCTCGACTGGCATGAGTTTGTTAAGAGTCCGGTTCCCGCGCTTGCCTGCCTCAAGGGCATCAACATGCTCCTGTACCTGGCCATGCTCATCATCGCCACGCTTGGACCCATGGGCCCGATGAACTCCTTCTACGGCGCCACGAGCCGCATTATGCTCGCCATGGGTCGCAAGGGCCAGCTGCCCGAGAAGTTCGCCGAGGTCGACCCCAAGTCCGGCGCTCCCAAGCTCGCCTGCGTCGTTCTGGGCGTCATCACCGTCATCGGTCCGTTCCTGGGCAAGAACATGCTCATCCCTCTGACCAACGTGTCGGCTCTCGCCTTCATCTTCTCCTGCGGTATGGTCGCTCTCGCCTGCCTGCGCATGCGCTTCACCGAGCCCGACCTGCCTCGTCCCTACGAGGTGCCCGGCGGCAAGTTTGGCATCGGCCTCGCTATCGCTGCCTGCGCCATCATCATCGGCCTGCTCGTGATTCCGTTCTCTCCCGCCTCCCTCAACATGGTGGAATGGAGCATCGTGATCGGCTGGCTGGCTATTGGCCTGGCCCTCATGGCTTTCACCAATTCCCGCAAAAAGTAACGCCTAGCCGGGGCGGATCGGGTGCGCGGAATCCTCTCTCCCGCGCACCGAACCCGGCACCACTTGGGTAGCTTTGTGAGGCCTTAACCCAACACGGCCTCGCCCACTATATGGATCCATAAGGAGGAACCATGTCCACTAAGTATGCAATCGTTGGCGGCAAGCTCATCGACGGTACCGGTGCCGAGCCGGTCGAGAACTCCCTCGTTCTCGTCGACGACAACGGCAAGATCGAGTACGCCGGCACTATGCAGGACCTTCCCGAGGGCGTTGAGGTCATCGACGCCGCCGGCAAGACCGTCCTTCCCGGCCTGATCGACACCCACCTGCACTTCTCGGGCAACCTGACCGACGATGACACCGATTGGGTCATGCAACCGCTCCTCGAGAAGCAGGCCGTCGCCGTCAAGCAGGCCTACGACTGCCTCACCCACGGCCTCACCACCGTCTGCGAGATCGGCCGCTTTGGTATCCAGATCCGTGACTGCATCGACAAGGGCGTATTCAAGGGTCCGCGCGTTCTGGCCACCGGCCTCGGTTTCTGCCGCGTTGCCGGCCACGGTGACTCCCACCACTGCACCCAGGAGCTCAACAAGGAATCCCATCCCTGGGGCGACCAGGTCGACGGTCCTTGGGATCTGCGCAAGGCCGTCCGTCGTCGCCTGCGCGAGAACCCCGATGCCATCAAGATCTGGGCTACCGGTGGCGGCATCTGGCGCTGGGACTCCGGTCGCGACCAGCACTATTGCTCCGAGGAGATCCAGGCCGTGGTCGAAGAGGCAAAGATGGTCGGCATCCCCGTGTGGAGCCACTGCTACAACAACCACGCCGCTGCCTACGATTCCGTTCGCTTTGGCTGCGAGCAGCTGATTCACGGCTTCGATATCGATGAGCGCACCATGGACCTCATGGCCGAGCAGGGCACCTTCTTCACCCCGACGATCGCCTTCCTGCCCACCTGGTACGCCACTTATCCGCCCGTCTACGTCCCCGAGCTGCACGACAAGTACGAGGGCACCCTGGTCGAGAAGGAGCTGCAGCGCAACTACGACTGCCTGCGCGAGGCCAAGAAGCGCGGCGTCGTCATGACGATCGGCTCCGACTCCTTCTCCTTCGTCACCCCGTACGGCACCTGCTCCATCGAGGAGATGTACGAGTTCGTCGACAAGATCGGCTTCACCCCGGTCGAGACCATCACCTGCGCCACCCTCAACGGTGCCAAGATGTGCCACATCGAGGACGAGACCGGTTCCATCGAGGCCGGCAAGTGCGCCGACCTGCTGGTCGTCAACGGTGACGTTGCCGCCGACATCCACGTGCTCAACACCGACAACATGGACGTCATCATGAAGGACGGCTGGATCGTCGAGGCTGGCACCTTTGGCGAGGCCAACAAATACAGCGCCTAAACTACCGTTCATCGACGACTGGATGTAAAACACAGTATTTGATTGCATAATGCAATGGAGAGGGTCGCTTGCGGCCCTCTTTATTGCTATGGGTGCGATAGATAAAAGGGGATGACGGTGGATTTAAACAGGCTGATTCTGGGCAAGAGCTACAACTCTACCAAGGTCTTTCGTACGGCCCAGCATGTGGTCCAGGCCATCCTGCTCGGCGTTGTCGTTCCGGCGCTTATCCTGCTGCTTATCTGGGATTTAACCGATAACCCCAATCCCGTTCCGGGCGTTGTCGTTATTGCCGGCATGGTCATGCTGTGCTTCTTTTTCTCGTATGTCTTTGTGGTCCCCGACGACCTCACATCGAGCGCAACCGACCGTACGCTTGCCATCGCATCAAAAATATTCGCCTACACGTCGCGCGGCCTTACGCCCGAAGCGGCCCTGGGCGCCTCTAAAATTATCCTGTCCGAGACCATCGCCTCTGCCATCTGCTTTACCGATGGCAAACAGGTGTTGGCAAGCTGGGGCGAGGACTCGGCAAAGTGCCCCGCCGGCACCCCGGTCGTGCTCAAGACCACGCTCAGTGTGATTGAGACGGGCGAGCAGAGCGTGTTTTCGCGCGACACCTCCAATGAGACGGGCGGTTATTTTCCCCGCCTGCGCGCCGGCATTGTCGCGCCGCTTACCGTGCGCGGGCATTGCGTGGGCACACTCGAGCTGTACTATCCCCGCCTGAGCAGCATTGATATGCGCCAGACGGCCCTTGCCTCGGGTTTTGCCGACCTAATTTCCACGCAGCTCGCCAGCTTTGAGCTCGAGCGCCAGGACGAGCTTACGGCCCGCGTGGAGCTGCGCGCCTTGCAATCGCAGGTCGATCCTCATTTTCTGTTTAACACCATCAGCACCATCGTGTCGCTCGTTCGAACCGAGCCCGACAAGGCGCGATCGCTGCTGATCGACTTTTCCAATTACTATCGTCAGACGCTTTCTGATTCCGATACGCTCACCACGCTCGAGCACGAGGTGGAACAGGGCACTCGTTATATCAATCTTATGCAGGCCCGGTATGGCGACGGCCGTCTGCGCGTTTCGGTCGACATCGACTTTGAGGTGCACGACAGCCTGGTACCGCCGTTTATCTTGCAGCCGCTGCTCGAAAACTGCATCAAGCATGCGCAGCGCGAGACCGAGCCGCTTTCTATTCGTGTTAGGGCTTTTGAGACCGATGACGGCTTGGAGATCATCGTCGAAGATGACGGCATCGGGATGAGCGAAGAAGTCTGCGCGCATCTGTTTGAGCAGCATCGCCGAGAGGAGCCCGAGAGCATTACCGCCGACGGCTCCGTCAAGCGAGGTTGCGGCCTGGCGCTCTTCAACGTGCTTCAGCGCATCCATTTCTTTTACGGAGAAGATTCTGGTATGCGCGTGAAGTCTCAGGAGGGCGTGGGGACGCAGGTCATCGTTGAGTTGAACGGCGAGCCACATGAGCCGGCGCCGTTGACGGTGTAGCACGCGGTTGGATTGAGAGAAAAAGAGGGGAAGCGCATATGTCCGAAGGCTGGAACATACTGGTGGTTGATGACGAGCCCCCAATTAGGGCTGAGCTACGCTATCTGTTGGAAAAGGATACGCGTGTGGGTCAGATTGCCGAGGCGGGCAATGTCACCGAAGCCGTGGAGTCGATTCTGTCGAACAAGCCCGACGTGCTGTTTTTAGACATTACCATGCCCGGTCGCTCGGGAATTGAGCTTGCCGAGACGCTGCAGAACCTAAAGACGCCGCCGGTTGTGGTGTTTGTGACGGCATTTGCCGAGTATGCGGCCGATGCCTATAACCTCGATGCTGTCGATTACATCGTCAAACCGGTCGAGGATGCCCGCCTGTCAAAGGCGCTCGACAAGATCGAGACTGCCCTGGGGGCTCGCCGCGTCGTCCATGCTCCGCGCCAGCCTTTGCGCCTGACGGTGGATCGCGGGGGCAAAAAGGTGTTCATTCCCGTGGCGGATGTCTGCTACTTTGAGGCGCGCGCCGATTTTTGCAACGCCGTCTGCGCCGAGGGGACGTACCTGATCAATGAGTCGATTTCCTCGCTCGAGCGTCGCCTGGTCTCCGAGGGCTTTATCCGCGTTCACCGCAGCTATCTGGTTAATTTGGAAGACGTACATAATGTCGAGATCGGCTCCACGGGCCTGATGGAGCTCAGGCTCGATCGCGTAACCTCGATGGTGCCCGTGTCCCGCCGTCGCGCTGCCGAGGTCAAATCGCACTTGGGGCTTGCGTAAGGGTCGGTGTGCCATCGTTTGCCGTTACAGGTTTGGCATGACTGTGCGGTGGGCATAATGGATTGCATCGAATGAAATCGAAAGGATTATTATGCCCGCGCTCATTACGCATCATCTGTTTGGCGAGGAAAGCATCGACCGTCTTCCGCAGGGCGTTATCACGTCCGACGAGGAACGCATCGCCTTTATCCTGGGCAACCAGGGCCCCGACCCGTTCTTCTTCCACATGCTCACGCCGCGCATTTCCGACTGCATGTCGCTTGCTCAGGTCATGCACCGCTCGCGCATGTCGCGCCAGTTCTCGTGCCTGCGCGACGGCGTGTCGCACCTGCAGCCGCGCGATGCCAATCTGGGTCGCGCCTTTGCGCTGGGCCTGTTGTCGCACTATGTGCTCGATCGCAATGCCCACCCCTTTGTCTACGAGCAGCAGTTTGGCATTGTCGAGTCCGATCCCGAGCTCGAGGCTTCGGGCAGTCAAGTTCATGCCGTGCTCGAAAGCGACTTGGACGTGCTGATGCTGCAGCTCAAGCGCGATGGGGCTACGGTCGAGGATTATCCGCCGGCGGGCGAGATCGTCACCGCCGACCGCATCAATCGCGTTGCCGGCGTGCTGATGAGCTACGTCGCCGGGCGCGTGTACGGTATCGACATCCCGGCGGGGGAGTACGCCGGCGCCGTAGCCGACATGCAGCTGCTCTACCGCACTATCGAGCCGGCCGGTTCGGCCAAGACGCGCGCGATTGCCCTGCTCGAGGGCTTGGTGCACGATTATTCGCTGCTCGACGGCCTTGCGCACCGCGTGACGACCGAGCTGCCCGAGCGTACCGGCAATCTGGGCCACTTGGCATGGAAGAATCCCTTTACCGATGAAGTCTCGACCGAGAGCTTCCCCGAGGTCTTTGACCGCGCGCTGCTCGATTACGAGCTCACCGTCGCCCGCTTTATCGAGACCGGCGATATGGAAGCCGTGACCAACCACGTCAATTACAGCGGTCGCGTGCTCGGCGCCGACGAAGAGTTCGACCGCGAGGAGTAGGGCTCGTGCGTGCCCCTTTGCCGAATCCTTACCGGCGCCTCTGGACAATTGGGGTACGATGAACTAACTGCATATCGGGCGAATACGAAGGGGCCCTGTCCATGAAATACACCAAGCTCGAGCGTAACTGGGTTATGTACGATGTGGGCAACTCGGCCCTCGTGCTGCTCAATACCTCGGTGGTGCCCATCTACTTTAACGCCATCAATACCGGTGCTTCCTCGGCAGACCTGGTGGTCGCCTGGGGCAACGCGCAGACGATTGCCTCGCTGGTCATTGCCATGCTCATGCCCATTCTGGGCGCGCTTGCCGATTACGCCGGCAACAAGATCAAGTTCTTCTTGGGCTTCTTCCTCACGGGCCTGGTTCTTTGCCTGGCGCAGGCTATCCCCATGTCCGCCATGGCATTTTTGACCGTGTACGTGCTGTGCACCATCGGCCTTAACTCTTCTATGACGTTCTACGACGCCATGCTGCCCGACATTACCACCGACGAGCGCATGGACGCCGTGTCCAGCTCGGGCTATGCCTGGGGCTACATCGGTTCTACCGTGCCGTTCATCATCTGCCTGGCGCTTATCATGGGTGGCCCCGCTCTTGGCGTCCCCACCATGCTGGCAACGCGTCTGTCGTTTGTCATCACTGGCGCCTGGTGGCTTATCTTTACCCTGCCGCTCATTCGCACCTATAAGCAAAAATACGGTCGCGCGCGCGGTCCCCAGGACACCATCGGCCACATCGTGGGCGGCGTGTTCTCCGAGGTCGGACACACCATGCGCGAGATCGCCCACAACAAGACCGTGCTGGTCTACATGATCGCGTTCTTCTTCTACATCGACGGTGTGCACACGGTCATTTCCATGGCAACCAGCTACGGGTCGGCTCTGGGCATCGACTCGACCCAACTGGTGCTGGCTCTGCTCGTTACGCAGTTCGTCGCTTTCCCGTCCGCCATCATCTACGGCAAGCTCGCCGGTCGCGTGGGCACGCTCAACATGATCATGGTGGCCGTCGCCGCCTATATGGGCATCGTGCTCTTTGCCGCGTTTTTCTTAAAGACCGCCTTTGAGTTTTGGGTGCTCGCTATTTTGGTCGGCCTGTTCCAAGGCGGCGTGCAGGCGCTGAGCCGCAGCTACTTCGGTCGTATTATCCCTAAGGAAAAGTCCAACGAGTACTACGGCTTTTTCGATATCTTTGGCCGTTACGCAAGCGTTATGGGCACCTTCCTGGTGTCGGTTGTCACCTCCCTGACCGGCAACCCGTCGCTGGGCGTCCTTTCTATTGGCGTTCTGCTGGTTGTTGGCTTTTTGCTGCTGGTCCGTCTGTCCCGTATGGCTCAGGCGGCGGCGTAAGACAACCGGGCTCAGTACGGCAATTGTGCCTATCTGCAGTACTCTTTTGGAAGTAGCCGCATAAATCATTCTGACTTCCGAACAATGTTTAGCCCAAGTGGGTATGATGGAACCAGCTAGGTCGCGGGG
>CAJLAV010000030.1:0-18426 GCA_905204735.1 uncultured Collinsella sp.
CGACGGCAGCCAGGCGGGCACTATCGGCGGCGGCAAGATTGAGCTCTTTGCGCTGGATGAGGCGCGCGAACTCCTGAGCGCGGGACAGTCGCGTCTGGTCCGCTACACCATGGGCGGCGAGAACTCCGATACCGGCATGATCTGCGGCGGAGCCATTTGCCTGTGCTATCTGCATCTGGATGCGACCCAGGCACCGTTGTTCCAGGAAATTGCCGACGTCTTGGTCTATCGGCGCATCGGCGACTTCGTCATCGACTTTGAGCCGTTTATCGCGAGCGCGCTCGAGGGCGATGTGGCCGAGTACCATGGCGAGGCATCGCGCCATACCATTGCGGGCTGCCCCGGGCTTTCACTGGTGGAGGAGGGGAGTAACGTCACCTACACCAACGCTGCCTCTGAGATTCCCGCAGCGCACATCGAGACGCTCTGCCCCGAGGGCCTGACCTACATCTTTGGCTGCGGACACGTGGGCGCCGCGACGGCGCGCGTGCTCACGGCGGCGGGCTTTGCCGTCGTGGCCTGCGATGACCGCCCCGGCACGTTGACGCCCGAATGGGTGCCCGGTGTCTACGATCGTCGCCTGGTCGATTACAAGAACCTGAGCGAGCTGTGTCCCATCGGTCCGCGCGACTTGGTGGTCGTCGCCACGGCGGGTCACAAGTCCGATATCGACGTGGTGATTCAGGCCATGCGTGCCAAGCCTGCCTATCTGGGCTGTCTGGGTTCGCGCCGCAAGACGGCCTTTGTGCGTGCCCGCCTGGAGCAGGAAGGTTTTACGCAGGCCCAGATCGACGAGCTGCACCTTCCGATCGGCGTTGCCATCGAGGCCGAGGACCCCAAGGAGATCGCCATCTCCATCGCCGCCGAGATGATCCACCTGCGCCGCACCAAACTCGTCCCCCGCAAGCGCTAATCGGATCCCCACCAATAAGTTGCGGTGAAATACGGACTGTTTAAGCCTGTTAGGCCGCCAAACAGTCCCTATTTCACCGCAACTGCTTTTTGGGATCCATTTGTGCGGGGGAGTTGTGGAGTTGTGCAGGCAGACGAGGTTTTTCTGGAAATACGCTCCCGATGCGCGTATAGTACCGATTGTTTTGTCGGCTCCTGCTGCGTCGAGTCCAAACCGCAAAATGCCATGAGCGGCGCGGATGCAGCCAGGAGGCACGAGGACAACCCATCGTGGCCACGCCCCGTGCTTAAAACCCCAAGAAGGAGTGAACAATGGCAGAAGAGAAGTATGTGCCGCGTCTGAAGACCAAGTACAACAACGAGGTCAAGCAGCAGCTTCAGGACAAGTTCCAGTACGAGAACGTCATGATGATCCCCAAGTTTGAGAAGATCGTCGTGAACATGGGTGTCGGCGAGGCCGCTACCGATTCCAAGGCCATCGACGGTGCCGTTCGCGACCTGCGCGCCATCACCGGCCAGCAGCCGATGATCACCCGTGCCCGCAAGTCCATCGCTACCTTCCGCCTGCGCGCTGGTATGCCGATCGGCTGCAAGGTTACCCTGCGTGGCGACCGTATGTGGGAGTTCTTCGATCGTCTGACCTCCGTCGCGATCCCCCGTATCCGCGACTTCCGCGGCATCTCCGCCAAGAGCTTCGACGGCCGTGGTAACTTCTCCATGGGCGTCACCGAGCAGCTCATCTTCCCCGAGATCGACTTCGACTCCGTCGATCACCAGCGTGGTATGGACATCACTTTCGTGACCACCGCCAACACCGATGAGGAGGCCAAGGCCCTTCTGGACGCCTTCGGTTTCCCGTTCAAGAAATAGGTTCACCTGCCCTATAAGCGCCGTTCCCACAAGGGGGCGGCGCTTGGGGCGAAGAATACTCTATGTGAGGAGGATATAAGTGGCTAAGACATCGATGATCGTCAAGTGCAATCGCAAGCAGAAGTTCTCTACTCGTGAGTACACGCGCTGCCAGCGCTGCGGCCGTCCGCACTCTGTGTACCGCAAGTTCGGCCTGTGCCGTGTCTGCTTCCGCGAGCTTGCACTCAAGGGCGAGCTTCCCGGCGTTAAGAAGGCCAGCTGGTAAGTCACTACCAGCGTTTCAAGCATCAGTTTGGAACAGGGAAAACGCGCTAAAAAGGCTTTGCCGTTAAGGGCGGCGAAGAACCAAGAGCACGTGTTCATCAAGAACGAAGGAGAATCTGTATGAACCTTACAGACCCGATCGCAGATATGCTTACGCGCATCCGTAACGCTAACTCTGTGAACAAGGCCACGGTCTCCATGCCGAGCAGCAAGAAGCTCGTCGAGATCGCTCGTGTTCTGCACGAGGAGGGCTACATCGAGGGCTACGATGTCGAGGACACCGTTCCCCAGAAGACTCTGCACATCACACTTAAGTATGGTCCCAAGAAGGCTAAGGTCATCAACGGCATCCGCCGCATTTCCAAGCCGGGCCTGCGTAAGTACACCGGCGTTGCCGACATGCCCCGCGTCCGCGGTGGCCTTGGTACCGCCATTATTTCCACCAGCCATGGCGTCATGACCGACCGCGATGCTCGCAAGCACAACGTCGGCGGCGAGATCATCGCTTACGTCTGGTAATTCGCTCGGTAGGTAGAAGGAAAGGAGATCACCGTGTCTCGTATCGGTAATAAGCCTGTCCAGATTCCCGCCGGAGTCGAAGTGGCAGTCAACGGCAACAACGTTGTCGTCAAGGGCCCCAAGGGCCAGCTCGAGCTCGATGTCTTTGAGAAGCTCGCTATCAACGTCGAGGACAACGTCCTCACCGTTTCCCGTCCCGACGACGAGCGTGAGACCCGTGCCCGCCACGGCCTCACCCGTGCCCTCATCCACAACATGGTTGTTGGCGTTTCCGAGGGCTTCGAGAAGAAGCTCGAGCTCGCCGGCGTCGGTTACCGCGTGCAGCAGAAGGGCAAGAACCTCGAGTTCTCCCTGGGCTTCTCGCACCCCGTGATCGTCGAGGCTCCCGAGGGCATCACCTTCGAGGTTCCCGACAACACCCACGTGAACGTCAAGGGTATCAACAAGCAGCAGGTCGGTCAGATCGCCGCTGAGATCCGCGGCCATCGTCCTCCCGAGCCTTACAAGGGCAAGGGTATCCACTACGTTGGCGAGCACATCCGCCGCAAGCTGGGTAAGGCCGCCAAGTAGTCGTAACCGACTCACTCGCATAAGACCAGCACCCCGTCAGGTGCTGGCAAGATCAACCTTTTTAGGAGTTTACGTATGAACAAGCATAAGGCGAAGCTGGAAGGCCTCAAGCGTCGTCAGCGTCGTGTTCGCGGCAAGGTCTCGGGTACCTCCGAGCGTCCGCGTCTTCGCGTGACCCGTACTAACGCCAACATCTATGCCCAGATCATCGACGACAGCAAGGGCTCCAGCCTGACGCTCGTCTCTGCCTCGACCCTCGAGGCCGAGTTCAAGGGCACCCACACCTCGAACAAGGAGGCTGCGGAGAAGGTCGGTCAGCTCGTTGGCAAGCGTGCCATCGAGGCCGGCATCACCAAGGTCGCCTTCGATCGCGGTGGCCGTATCTACCATGGCCGCGTCAAGGCCCTCGCCGACGGTGCTCGTGCCGCCGGTCTCGAGTTCTAGGAGGTATGTAGCACATGGCTCGTAATCAGAAGCAGCAGCGCGAGGCCTCCGAGTTCGAGGAGCGCGTCGTTTACATCAACCGCGTGTCGAAGACCGTCAAGGGTGGTCGTCGCATGAGCCTCGTCGCTCTCGTCGTCGTTGGCGACGGCAAGGGCAACGTCGGCGTTGGCATGGGCAAGTCCGCTGAGGTGCCCATGGCCATCTCCAAGGCGTCTCTCGATGCCAAGAAGAACATGTTCCACGTGCCGGTGACCGATCAGGGCACCATTCCGCACGAGGTTCTCGGTCACTTTGGTGCCGGCCGCATCATCATCAAGCCCGCTGTCGAGGGTACCGGCGTTATCGCCGGCGGCGCTGTGCGTCCCCTCTTCGAGCTTGCTGGCATCAAGAACGTCCTGTCCAAGTCCCTCGGTACCGACAACGGCCTCAACATCATCAAGGCTGCCGTCGAGGGCCTCAAGGAGCTCTCCAGCCCTGAGGACGTCGCGGCTCGCCGTGGCCTGACGGTCTCCGAGATGTTCGTCGGTAAGGAGAACTAAGCATGGCTGACACCATCAAGATCAAGCAGGTCCGCAGCACCAATGGTTGCAAGCAGGACCAGGTCCGTACTGTCCGTGCCCTCGGTCTCCACAGGATCCGCGAGGTTCGCGAGATTGCTGACAACGAGTCCGTCCGCGGCATGATCTTCAAGGTCAAGCACCTTGTCGAGATTGTAGAGGAGTAGCAAATGCAGCTTCACGATCTTACTCCCGCGCCCGGTTCCACCAAGAACCGCAAGCGCGTCGGCCGTGGCAATTCTTCGGGTCACGGCACCACTTCTGGCCGCGGTCAGAAGGGCCAGGGTTCCCGCTCTGGCGGCACCAAGGGTGCCGGCTTCGAGGGTGGCCAGACTCCGCTGGCTATGCGCCTGCCCAAGCTTCCGGGCTTCCGCAACCCCCGTCGTATCGAGTACACCGCCGTTAACGTTGAGCGTCTCGAGCGCAAGTTCGAGGACGGCGCTGTGATCGACGGTGCCGCTCTTAAGGCCGCTCGCATCACCAAGAGCGAGTTCGAGCCCGTCAAGGTGCTCGGCAATGGTGAGCTCACCAAGAAGTTCACGGTCAAGGTCGACAAGGTCAGCGCTTCTGCGCAGGCCAAGATCGAGGCCGCCGGCGGAAAGGTCGAGCTGCCGTGCTAAATGGTCTTAAGAATGCTTTCCGCATCAAAGAACTGCGCGAAAAGATTCTTTTTACCATAGCTATGCTCGTCGTGTACCGCATTGGTGCGCACGTTCCTGTGCCCGGCATTCCCTTCCAGGGGATGCTGGGCCTTTTCTCGACCGGGAGCAACTCGGTCGCCGCAGGTGCTATGGCCCTCCTGAATCTTTTCTCTGGTGGCGCGTTGAGCTATGTCTCGGTGTTCTCTTTGGGCATCATGCCGTACATCACGAGCTCGATTATCCTCCAGATGCTCCAGGCCGTCGTGCCTTCCCTGCATGAGCTTGCCCGCGAGGGCGAGGTCGGTCAGACCAAGATTACGCAGTATTCGCGTTACCTCACCTTGGCTCTGGCTATCCTCAACTCCGTGGGTTACCTCTTCCTCTTTAAGAGCTTCGGCATTAGCTTCAACGGTGCCGGTGCTCCCGAGATCATCTTTGACCTCATGATCGTCGGTACGCTCACCGCGGGCGCTATGCTGATCATGTGGATTGGTGAGCTCATCACCCAGCGCGGTATCGGCAATGGCATGTCGCTGATCATCTTCGCGAACATCATGGCCGGTCTTCCGCAGGCGATCTTCTCCAGCACTGAGGGTAACGCCGGTGGCATCATCACCATGGTGATCATCTGCGCCATCATCTTGCTGGTCATCCCGCTGATCGTTTTCCTTGAGCGCGGCCAGCGCCGCATCCCGGTCTCTTACGCCAAGCGCGTCGTGGGCCGTCGCATGATGGGTGGCCAGACCACCTACCTGCCCATCAAGGTCAACACCGCGGGCGTCGTGCCGATCATCTTCGCTTCGGCGCTGCTGTACTTCCCGGCCCAGATTGCCGTGTTCTTCCCCGGCATCGGCTGGATTCAGGCAGTTGCCTCCGCGCTTTCGACCGGTTGGCTCAACTGGGTGCTTAACGTTGTCCTCATCGTGTTCTTCGCGTACTTCTACACCTCCATGGTGTTCAACCCCGATGACACGGCCGACAACCTTAAGAAGCAGGGCGGCTTTATTCCGGGCGTGCGTCCGGGTAGGGCTACCGCGGCCTACATCAAGAACGCGCTCAACAAGATTACGCTTCCCAGTGCTGTCTTCTTGGCGCTCATCGCCATCGTGCCTTCGATCATTTTCTCCTTTACGGGTAACCATCTGATCCAGGCATTTGGCGGCACGTCCATCCTCATCATGGTCGGCGTCGTGCTCGACACGGTCGATAAGCTCGAAGGCCAGATCAAGATGTATGATTACGATGGATTCTTTAAATAGGCTAGAGGAGGATTGCTCATGAACCTCGTATTGCTCGGAGCTCCGGGTGCCGGTAAGGGCACCGTCGCACAGGAGCTCGTCGCCGAGTTTGGCGTCGCTCACATTTCCACGGGCGACCTGCTGCGTGCTGCCGTCAAGGGTGGTACCGAGCTTGGTATTCAGGCTAAGAAGTACATGGACGCTGGCGAGCTCGTTCCCGACCAGCTCGTGATCGACCTTGTCAAGGAGCGCCTTGCCGCCGATGACGCCCAGCAGGGCTTCATCCTCGATGGCTTCCCGCGCAACACCGCCCAGGCTGTGACGCTCGATTCCGAGCTCTCCGCCATGGGTCGCGAGATCGACTGCGCCCTTCTGGTCGACGTGGCCCCCGAGGTCATCATCGACCGTCTGTCTTCGCGTCGCACCTGCCGCGCCTGCGGTTACACCGGCACCGCTGCCGATGCTACCTGCCCCAAGTGTGGTGGCGAGATGTATCAGCGCGACGACGACAAGCCCGAGACCATCAAGAACCGTCTCGACGTCTACGAGAAGTCCACGAGCCCGCTCGTCGACTACTATCGTGGCCAGGGTCTGCTCAAGTCGGTCAACGGTGATCAGGCTCGCGAGACCGTGTACGGGGATGTCAAAGAGGCTCTCGGTCTATGATCAAGATTAAGTCTGCAACGCAAATCGAGCAGATGAAGAAGGCAGGAGCGCTATCTAAGATGGCGCTCCGCCACGTTGGAGCCATGGTGCGCCCCGGCGTTTCGACTTTTGAGCTCGATCAGCTTGCGGAGCAGATTATCCGCATGCATGGCGGCACCCCGGCCTTTAAGGGTTACGGCGGGTTCCCCGGTACCATTTGTGCATCGATTAACGATGCTGTGGTCCACGGTATTCCCAATCCCGACATGATCCTGCGCGATGGCGATATCATCTCCATCGATACGGGAGCCGTTGTCGACGGTTGGGTCGGCGATAACGCTTGGACGTTTTTCGTCGGTACCCCCACGCCCGAGGCCAAGGCGCTGTGCGAGGTTACGCGCGATTGCCTTAAGGCTGCAATCGAGCAGGCTGTTCCCGGTAATCATATTGGGGACATTGGCTATGCCGTCCAGTCCCTCGCCGAGTCTCACGGCTATGGCGTGCTTCGCGATTATGTGGGGCACGGTATTGGCCATGTGATGCACGAGGACCCCAACGTTCCGAATTACGGAAAGAAGGGGAGGGGCGTTCGTCTCCAGGCCGGTATGGTCATTGCCATCGAGCCGATGGTCACGATGGGATCCAATCATGTGAGTACGGGCTCCGATGGTTGGATCGTTACGACCAACGACCACCTGCCCGCCGCGCACTACGAGAACACCGTCGCCATTACCAATGACGGTCCGGTGATTCTCACCACGGATGCCCAAGGTGCTTGGTGTTCGCTCCAAGGCGGAGAAATGTAACAAGTTCCACTTAGTTGTGGAGCCATTACGAAGTTATTACGATGCGTGCATACGTGTTGTAGAATACTCAATCGCTGTCGTTTTCTAGAGAAAGATGATTGCTTGTGAAGAAGGAAGACGCAATTGAGCTCGAGGGTACGGTAAAGGAACCGCTGCCCAACGCCATGTTTAAGGTTGAGCTCGAGAACGGTCATTCGGTTCTGTGCAACATTTCTGGCAAGATCCGAATGAATTACATCCGTATTCTCCCCGGTGACAGGGTTGTCGTGGAGCTTTCCCCGTACGACCTGACCCGCGGCCGCATCACCTATCGCTATAAATAGCGGCACGCATACACGCACTCCATTTCCGACTGCAGGCTTAGCTCAACCTACGGTCGGATTGTGTGTGAAGACCAGCCATAGTTTTAAACGCCTGCGGCTGGGCGAGTAGATAGTAGGGAAGTAGTTTGAGCGCTACCGAAAGGAAGAACGATGAAGGTACGTCCTTCGGTCAAGAAGATGTGCGATAAGTGCAAAATCATTAGGCGCCATGGCAAGGTCCTCGTCATTTGCGAGAACCCCCGTCATAAGCAGCGTCAGGGTTAAGAGAGGAGACTACGTTGGCCCGTATTAATGGTGTCGACCTCCCGCGTGAGAAGCGCGTTGAGATCGGTCTGACCTACATTTACGGCATCGGCCGCACCACTGCGACGAAGATTTGCGTCGAGTGCAACGTTAACGTGGATACGCGCGTTAAGGACCTCACCGAGGATGAGGTTAACGCCATCCGCGATTATATCGACAAGAACCAGATCATGGTTGAGGGCGACCTCCGCCGTGAGCGCAACCAGAACGTCAAGCGCCTTATGGACATCGGCTGCAACCGCGGCCTTCGTCACCGCAAGGGCCTCCCGGTCCGCGGCCAGCGCACCCACACTAACGCTCGTACCCGCAAGGGCCCGAAGCGTCAGATCGGTGCTAAGAAGAAGAAATAAGGAGCGCTAGATAGATGGCTACTGCTAAGAAGAACGTTCGCGCTGCCCGTCTGAAGCGCGCGGACCGTAAGAACATTTCCGTGGGCCAGGCTCACATTCGTTCTACGTTCAACAACACGATCGTTTCGATCACCGATCCCCAGGGCAACGTCATTTCCTGGAAGTCGGCTGGCCAGGTGGGCTTCAAGGGCTCCCGTAAGTCCACGCCGTTCGCTGCCCAGATGGCTGCCGAGGCTGCTGCCAAGCAGGCCATGGAGCACGGTATGAAGAAGGTTTCCGTCTTCGTCAAGGGCCCCGGCTCCGGTCGTGAGACCGCCATCCGCTCCCTCCAGGCTGCTGGCCTCGAGGTCTCGAGCATCCAGGACAAGACCCCCATCCCGCACAACGGCTGCCGCCCCAAGAAGCGTCGCCGCGTGTAACTGAAAGGATCGTATCAATATGGCAATCGACAGGACTCCTGTTCTTAAGCGCTGCCGTCAGCTCGGGATCGATCCCGCTGAGCTCGGTTACAGCAGCAAGAAGGAATCTATCCGTCAGCCCAAGCGCCGTCGCAAGGAATCTGAGTACGGCATGCAGCTGCGTGAGAAGCAGAAGGTCAAGTTTATCTATGGCGTTCTGGAGAAGCAGTTCCACGGCTACTTCAACAAGGCCCGTAAGATGAACGGCGTCACCGGTGAGAACCTCATGATCATCCTTGAGTCTCGCCTCGACAACGTCGTCTTCCGTCTTGGCTTCGCCCGCACCCGCAAAGAGGCTCGTCAGTCCGTCCGTCACGGTCACTTCACCGTGAACGGCAAGCGCGTGGACATCCCGTCCTACCGCGTCAAGGCCGGCGACGTCGTCGCTGTCGGCGAGAAGTTCCGTGACCTCCTCCCCATCAAGGAGGCTCTGATTTCCTCCGAGCGTTTCGAGGTCCCTGGCTGGCTCGAGGTCGATATCGAGAAGCTGTCTGGTAACGTGCTCGCTCTGCCGACGCGTGAGCAGATCAGCGGTGATATCAACGAGCAGCTCATCGTCGAGCTCTACTCTAAGTAGTCCATCCGGGCTGCTGAGGCTGGAGGTAATACATGTCAGAATTCATTAGGCCTCAGGTTCAGGTCGAAGAGATTAACGAGACGTCTGCTCGTGTCTCCGTTGAGCCGCTCGAGCGTGGCTACGGCGATACGCTGGGTAACTCCCTTCGTCGCGTTCTTCTGTCCTCGCTCGAGGGTGCCGCGGTCGAGGCTATTCAGATCGATGGTGCGCAGCACGAGTTCATGACCATCCCTAACATGGTCGAGGATGTCACCGACATCGTCCTGAATGTCAAGGGTCTTGTCTTCAGGGCTCTCGGCACGACCGACGAGGCGACCGCCACCATTTCGGTTGACGGCCCCTGCGAGGTCACCGGTGCGGACTTCTTTATTCCGTCCGAGTTTGAGCTGGTCAACCCCGAGCAGCACATTGCTACGCTCACCGAGGGTGGCCATCTCACCATGAGCATGCGCATCGGCTATGGCCGCGGCTATGTTTCTGGCGAGGCCAACAAGCGCGACAACGATCCCATCGGTGTGATCCACGTCGACTCGCTGTACTCGCCGGTTTCCCGTTGCGCCAAGCTCGTTGAGGCTTGCCGTGTCGGTCAGCACACCGACTACGACCGCCTTGTCCTCGAGATCGAGACCAACGGCTCCATCGCCCCGCGCGACGCCGTGGTCCAGGCTGCCAATATCATCAACCAGCATATGGCCGCCTTTATGAACCTTGCCGAGACCCCCGAGGTCGAGGAGGAGGCTTCGATCTTCGCTCCCGAGGTCACCAACGGCAACGCCGAGCTGGACAAGCAGATCGAGGATCTGGACCTTTCCGTCCGTTCCTACAACTGCCTTAAGCGCGCCAGCATTCACTCGGTCCGTCAGCTCGTTGAGTTCTCGGAGAACGATCTGCTTAACATCCGTAACTTCGGTGTTAAGTCGATCGAGGAAGTGAAGGACAAGCTTGAGTCCATGGGCCTGAGCCTGAAGGCTTAATGCTTCGCATATTTGAGGAGAAACTAGACCATGCGTCACAACGTTAAGAAGGGCCTGAAGCTCGGCACCGATGCGAGCCACACCAAGGCCATGAAGAAGAGCCTTGCTAAGGCCCTCTTCGAGAACGACCGCATCAAGACCACCGAGACCCGCGCTAAGGCGCTGCGTTCGGTCGTCGACCCGATCATCACTTGGGCCAAGAAGGGCGACCTGCACTCTCGTCGTCTGGCTATCGCCAAGCTCGGCGACAAGCAGCTCGTTGCCGAGATCTTCGACAAGGCTGCCCAGGGCATGTGGCAGGACCGCAACGGCGGTTACACCCGCATCATGAAGCTCGGCAACCGCAAGGGCGACAACGCTCCCATCGTCATCATGGAGCTCGTCACCGAGCCTTGCACGCCTAAGGCCAAGAAGGCCGCTCCGGCCCCCAAGAAGGCCGCTGCTCCTAAGAAGGTCGAGGCTGTCGAGGAGGCTCCTGCTGAGGAGACCGCTGAGTAGACATTCCGTCTGCATAGGCTATATTCGAGGGGTACGTTCGCGTACCCCTCTTTTTTTGTCGCGATACCGTTACTTGTTTGTTGGGAGCGCCCATGACTGCGCCGTCTGATTTCAATTCGACCCCCGAGCTTGACGCCACGCTCGTATTTCGCGTGGCCTATGATGGCTCGTCGTATAGCGGATTTGCCGAGCAGCCGGGACAGACGACGGTTGCGGGTGAGCTACGTCGAGCCATCGAGACGCTGCTTCGCCGCCCGATCGATTTGACGTGCGCGGGACGTACCGATGCCGGCGTACATGCCGTGGCTCAGTACATCAGCGTGCCTGTAACGGACGCTGAGCTCGCGTGTACGCGCCGTAGGTGGCTGCGGGCTATGGATGCCCTGCTACCCAAAGATATCGCCATAAACGAGGTCTACAAGGCCCGTAAAGGCTTTTCTGCACGCTTTGATGCGCGTTCACGTACATATACGTACCGTATTGCCGATCGCGACGCGCGTCCCGTGCTCTCACGGGGTGCCGTGTGGTGGCATCGCTATCCCTTGGACGTCGAGGCCATGTCTGCGGCCTGTCCCGCGCTTTTGGGTGAGCAGGACTTTAAGAGCTTTTGCAAGGTCGCCTCTGCCGTGGGCAAGCCCACGCACCGCTGCGTGATGCGGGCCGAGTTTGGCCATGAGGTGGCCTTTGGCGAGGATATCCTGACGTTTACCATTGAGGGCAACGCATTTTTGCATTCGATGGTCCGCACGATCGTGGGCACGCTTGTCGAGATTGGCATGCATCGCCGCGAACCCGAGTGGATGCGCGAGGTCATCGACGCTTGCGACCGTTCCGCTGCGGGCCCCACGGCTCCTGCCTGCGGCCTTACGTTTATGGGCGTGGATTACGATCCCGCCGAGCTTGTCGTGCTCGACTAGGGGAGGGCTCGACGCGTCGTGCGTCGACGCCTGTCATCTGTGGGCTGCACGTGTGCAACATCTGTTCTTGGCGTGCAATACAACCGGTGTCTCATTGCTTTTATTGCCGGGGTGTACCATGAACCACGATTTGATTCATTGCTGTCGAGAGGACGGATAACTTGGTTCGACGTGGCTCGCATCCGCGACTTTCGGTGATCCTTGTGGTAGAAGGTTCGCCCAGCTATGCGATGCGTGCGCTCGAGAGTATCCAGAACCAAGACCTCTACGATTTGCAGATTGTCGTTGTCTGCCGCGATGCTGCGCCCGGTGTGCGCCATTCGCTTCAAGTTGCTGCCGACAGGGACATCCATATTGATTTGATTGACGTCGAGGACGCGAAGCGCGGTGCTTGTCTTCGTGCCGGTTTTGCTGCATCGCGTGGCTCTCAAATCATCGCTATGAACGCCGATGAGTGGCTTGCTCCGCAGTCCCTTTCCAAGATGGTCGATATCGCGTGCGATACAGCGGCAGACATGGTGTTCCCCACGGTGTCGCTCGACCGCTATGATGCACATCGAGAGCGCCATTCGCGCGTCTTGGATGCTACTCATATTTCCATTGATAGCAAATCTTCGATGGTGGCCGGGCTGCCTCAGTTGATTTTAGGCGGCCTAGTCGCTCAGACCTCTGGCGTGATGTACAGCCGCTCGCTGTTTGAGGCATGCCTGTCGCGCGGCAAGGCGTACCGTACGGTTGAGTTTATGGCTTATGCGCTCTCGCAGGCACGATTCGTGTCCGGCTGCGGCGACGCTCGTTTCCACGCGGTGGCACCTAAGCTTACAGATGCCTTTGATCCCACCATGTATGCCAGGATATCCGATGACACTCGAGCGCTCGACGAGCTTGCGGACTCACTCTCGGAAGCAGATAGCGGTGGTCGGCTCAAGCTGGCAAGCCAAAAGTTCTACTTTGCCGGACTGGTCGCCTGCATCGAGAATTTGTGTCTGAGCCCGCATGGGGTGTCGTCAATTGAGCGTTCCGCCCGCATGCGTGATATGCTCGAGGCGCCTCGAACCCGTCAGATGGTCGCCGCGCTCAAGGACAACCATCGGGGACTCGGTCTGTTGTTTGGGCCGATCGCCAGCGCCAAGCCCGCGCGCTGCGTGATGTGTACGCATCTGGCAGCTTTTCTTAACCGGACGGGCGCAAAAACCGCCTAAACGGCTCATTTCGAAACAAATTTGCATAGAATTGTTTCGAAATGCGTTCTTATACACAAAAGCCTTCAAATAGCGTTAAACTATTCAATCACTGATTGATTGTCTCCGCCATCTTTTGGAGAGAGGGTTTGTATGGCTAAAAAACGCAATGGGCGCCAGGATGCCATTAGAGATATTGTGCGCAATAAGGACGTCCGCACGCAGCGCGTGCTGGTCGATGAGCTCCGCGCTATGGGCTTTGATTGCACGCAGGCGACTGTCTCTCGCGATATTGCCGATATGGGGCTGCGTAAGCTCCCTGAGGGCATCTATGTTCTGGCAGAGGACCTGCACCTGCAGCGTATGGTTTCCGAGCTCGTAACGGGCGTTCTGCGCACCGATAATCTGGTTATGATCAAGGCTCAGCCTGGTACGGCTTCCGGCATCGCCGCCGCTGTTGATGCGGCAGAGCTGCCCGATGTGCTTGGCTCGCTTGCCGGCAACGATACGATTTTGGTTATTGCCCAGACGGCCGAGGACGGCGAGCGTCTTGAGGCGCTGATCAATAAGCTGAGCAATTCTCGCAAGTAGGCGTGCGGGTCGTGCGCTCGGCACCGTGCGCGCTGACATAGTGGCTTGTAAGGGGTATCGACGTTGGTCGGTACCCCCTTTTTGTCTGCCGGTATAAAGATCGCCCATCAGGTCGCTTTAAACTAAAAAGGCCCCCGAGCAGTTTAATAAGCTGCTCGGGGGCCTTGTTGCTTATGGCTGGATGAATTTCTAGCCGACCGTATCGTCAGGCGTGGGCGAGGGGTCGGGAGTGGGCGTAGGCGTAGGCGTGCCGCCATCGCCGCCGGTCGAACCACCAGTGGAGCCGCCCGTCGAGCCACCGGTCGTACCGGTGCCGCCGGTGGTGTCGCCGCCCGTGGTCTCGGTGGTCGTGGTCGTCGTGGTAGTCGTTGTGGTGGTTTCCTCTTCCTCTTCCTCTTCGTCCTTGTCGTCGTTCTCCGACTTCTTTGTGTTGTTGGTGCCGTAGAACTTCCAGACGCTGTTGTTCTTGTAGGTGGGCGCCGTTCCGGTCGCAAACTCCTCGCGCTCGGTACCGGTCAGAACGGTGTTCATAAACCGCTTAAAGACAGGCAGGTTGGTGCTGTCGCCCAGCAGGTCCGTGCCGTACTTTTGGATGGGGATCTCGCCCGCGGAATAGCCGGTCCACAGGGCGCACGCCAGCTGCGGGGTATAGCCGCAGAACCACAGGTTGGTGGTGTTGTCGGTGGTGCCCGTCTTGCCGGCATAGGGCTGGTTGACACTCAGGGCGCCGGCAGCACCCGTACCGCTGCCCTTCATGACGCCGGACAGAACATCGGTGACCGCGGCGGCCTCGCCCTCGGTAAGCACCTGTGAGGGATTGTCGGTGTGCTGGTACAGGACCGAGCCGGTGCGCGAGTCAATCTCGGTGATGGCGATCGGCTGGCGATAGTAGCCGCCGTTGGCAAACGTCGCGTAGGCGGCGGCCATCTCGAGCGGCGAGATCGAGCCGGTGCCGAGGGTCATGACGGGAACGTCCTCGATGTTGTCCTTGGCGGGGTCGATGCCGAGCTTTTTGACGAGCGAGATGATCTTGCTGTTGCCGACGGCTTCCGCCACCTGGATGTAGCCGGTGTTGGAGGAGTATGCCGTCGCCTGCTTAAGCGTGATGTTGCCATAGCTCTGGTTGGCGTAATTTTGGACCTCGGTCGTGGTGCCCTTGGCCTTGAGCGGCGAGTTGCAGTTGAGGGTGACGTTGGGGTTCATGCCGTTTTGGATGGCAGTTGCCAGCGTAAAGGCCTTAAAGGTGGAGCCGACGGGACGCTTGGCCGTGGCATGGTTTACGTGGTTCTCGTCGGCGTTGTAGTCGTAGCCGCCCACCATGCACTTGATGTAGCCGGTCTTGGGGTCGACGACGACCATGCCCATGTCCAGGCCGTCAAGCGAGAGCGTGTCGAGCTGCTCGCGGACGGCATTCTCTGCCACCTGCTGCATCGTGGGGTCGATGGTGGTCTTGACGGTCAGGCCGCCCTTAAAGAGCACGTCGGTCGAGAACTCCTGCTCCAGCAGCTGCTTGACGTAGGAGACAAAGTAGGGCTGCGAGTAAACGTCGACGCCGCTGCCCGAGATTTCGGTCACATTGAGGGTGATGGGCTCGGCCTGTGCGGCATCGTGCTCCTCCTGGGTGATGTGGTCCAGGCGCAGCATGTTGTCGAGAACCTTGTTGCGGCGAGACAGTGCCAGATCGGGATTGACCGTGGGGTCGTACTGCGAGGGCGAGTTGGGAAGGCCGATGAGCAGCGCGGCCTCGCTCAGGGTGAGGTCGGCGGCGCTCTTGGACAGATAGGTCTCGGCCGCGGCCTCGATGCCGTAGGCGCCGTGGCCGTAGTAGATAGTGTTGAGGTACATCATGAGGATCTCGTCTTTGGAGTACATATCCTCCATCTTGATGGCGATGTAGGCCTCGCGTACCTTACGCTCGATGGTCGAGTCGAACTGCTCCTCCTGCAGGATGGTGTTGCGCACCAGCTGCTGGGTGATCGTCGAGGCGCCCTCGTGGCCGCCGCCGAGGGTTGCCACCGCGGCACGCGCGATACCCCACAGGTCGATGCCGCCGTGCTCGTAGAAGCGCTCGTCCTCAACGTCGACGGTGCCCTGCAGCACGTACGGGGAAACCTGGTCCTTGGTGATGGACTTGCGGTTTTGCGTGTAGAAGCTTGCGATCTTGTTGCCGTTGCAGTCGACGATCTCGGTGGGCTCGCTCACCAGATAGGCGTTGGCGTCGGTGTAGTCGGGCAGGTCGGACAGCCAGCGGTTGACGTTGCCGACCATGCCGATGCCAAACGCTACGCCTGCAATCAGCAGAAAGCCCAAAAACGAGAGCAGGATCATGGGCAGGGCATGCGTCTTTGAACGGCTGCGTCCCTGTCGTTGGCGAGGACCCATATATTGACCTCCAGGTATGTCGCGCCGGACGGCGGATGTGCCGTCGGGGCAGGATGGACATAAGTTATTACACGATAAACCAAACGGGGCGCCCGAGGCCTCGTGTATGCTGGAAGACGGCATTTTTCAGAGTGAATGCATACCTTGGTAAGGAGTTTGCCGATGGCGATTCGGGCGATGGGGCCGAACGGACAATGTATGAACGGGTCGGGGGCCGCTGGGGCGGCGCTGCCCGAACTGCTGGCGCCGGCGGGCGGACTCGACCAGATGCTCGCGGCTGTTGCGGCGGGCGCCGATGCCATCTATGCGGGCCTGGGCGGTTTCAACGCGCGCGTGAGCGCGCATGGCTTTACGGATGACGAGTTTGCGCGCGGCTGCGCCGTGGCGCATGCCCATGGCGTGCGCGTGTACGTGACGCTCAATGTTTTTGTGTTCGACGACGAGTTGGCAGACGCGGTGGCGCTGGGAGCGCACGCGTATGCGTTGGGTGCCGATGCCTTGATCGTGGCGGATGCCGGGCTGGCTTGCGCGTTGCGCGCGGCGATTCCCGGGGTCGAGATTCACCTGTCCACGCAGGCGGGCGTCCATAGCGAGGGCGCCGTGCGACTGGCTGCCGACGAGTTGGGAGTCGAGCGCGTGACGACGGCACGCGAGCTGACGGTCGACGAGATTGCCGCGCTGTGCGCCACGGGCGTGCCGATTGAGGTTTTCTGCCACGGTGCCATTTGCATCGGTTACTCGGGCGCCTGTGAGTTCTCGGCACTGAGGCGCGCTCGCTCGGCGATGCGCGGTGACTGCACACAGCCCTGCCGTCTGGCATATGACTTGGTGGACGAGGCGGGGGAGAGCGTTGTTTCCGTTGAGGGCGACCGCCTGCTGTGCCCACGTGACTATCTGGGCATTGCACACCTGCCCGAGCTCGTTGCCGCCGGCGTGGCGTCGCTCAAGATCGAGGGGCGCATGAAGAATCCCGACTATGTGTTCAACGTAGTGCGGGTGTGGCGCCGGGCGCTCGATATGGTGCGCGACGGCGCGTGGGAGCCCGATATCGTGGCGGAGCTTGAGCGTGAGCTGGGTAGGTCGTTCAACCGCGGGTTCACCGATGCGTATCTGCGGGGGAGATCGGGTGCCGAGCTCATGAGCTTTGAGCGCGCGATTAACCAGGGCGTCCGCGTGGGCTGCTTGGTGGCTGTGGGCCATGAAGAGGTGGCCGTCGAGCTCGATGCCGCCGTGGCTGCGGGCGATACGCTCGAGATCCGGTTTTATCCGGGCGTCGACGCGCGGCCCGACGTGCCCAAGCGCTGGCCTCAGGTGCCCTGCCCGGTGAATGCCGCGGCGGGGGAGCGCGTTGTCGTTCACTGCAAGCGCAAGGTGGATACGGGCTGCGAGGTCTATCTGATTCGCAGCGCCGGTGTGCTGGAGCAGACGGCGACGGCGTTGGAGCGCATGCGGGTCGAGGCGGACGCGGCTGTACCTATTGAGCGCATCGTTGAGGTTCTGCCGTTTGAAGGCGATGCAGTGGATGGCGATGCATCGAAGGGGGAGCTGATGGAGTCGCCGGGGCAGGGGGTTCCCACCCGCGTGGCTTTTGCCTGGCAGCTGATGGATGCCGACCCGCACGACGAGCTCGATCTGTCCGATGCGACCGTGGTGCTCGACGAGGTCTGCCGCGCTGGCGATGCCGAGCGGACTCGGTCGCTGATGCGGCGTGCCGGGCGCGTGGTCTGTCGCAACTTGGGGCAGGTGGCGATGGCTCGCGAGCTGGGCGTGGCGTTTGACGTGGCAGCGCCGGTGTTCTGCGCGAATCGCACCACGCTTGCTTGGCTGCGCGGGCTTGGCGCACGGCGGGTGCACTTGCCTGCCGAGCTTGTCGCCAACGACGCTGGGCGCGTTGCCGGCCTCGCCGATCGCCCTGGCGTCTTGGGCCCCGTCGATGCCGACCGCCCTGAGCTTATGGTGTGCGAGCACTGCCTGCTGACCGCCGAGGGTACCTGTGCCACCGATGCAACGGGGCAGGTCCATTGTCGTGACTGCCAACGCCGTCGGCAGATGCGCTACCTAGTCGAGCGCGACGGCACGCGTCTGCCGGTCGCTGTCGATGCATGCGGCAGGACGAGGATTTTCCTATCGTAGGTGCCGCGTCGCGTCAGTTTGTTATCATATGAGAGTTTATGGACTTCCAGCACCGCCGTATCCGGCGAGGGTGCTATAGCAAAAGGAGGATACCCAATGCTGTCTGTTGACGAGCAAATGCGTATCATCACCTCGGGCGCTGCTAAGATCGTCCCCGAGGCCGACCTTCGCAAGAAGCTTGAGAAGGGCGAGCCCCTCAACATCAAGCTCGGCGTCGATCCCACCAGCCCCGACCTGCACCTGGGCCATGCCGTGCCCCTGCGCAAGATGTGC
>CAJLAV010000031.1:0-18314 GCA_905204735.1 uncultured Collinsella sp.
GGCGCGACCAGAAGGTCAGCGCCCTTTCGTTTCACGTCACCTTGTCTCAAATGCGACCCGCTCGCTGTCCGTCCTCTACATGCGGCGTTGCCTTGCTCCGGATGCGGTATGCTCAACCTGCGGCGCCTTAGAGGTAGTCATTGGGGACGTTCTTAAATGACTAGGTTGGGTAAATTACTTTTCAAGTTTATTTAATCTGCTTTGTTAGAAATTAAGCTGTCTAACTGCTTAAAGTAATCAGCAGCCTTCATCTGCAATTGAAAATATTGCTCGAAAAATCGTTCAAGAAGTCGCGGGGTGATTTTTACCGCGTCGCGCGTCAAGTGATTTGGCAAGTTCTTGGTTAGATATTGGTCAGTTTTGGGGCAACTTTGCCAAAAGCTTGACGAATGCAGATTTAGACGTCGATGAATGAACATTTCAGGCAGGTTCCAAGCAAAAATCTGGGCTGATTCTCGATAATCGCCTTCAATCGTCCCTTGCCAAGCGCTGGCCTCGCGTACAATCTGCTCCGACATTCGCGCGCCGTCCGGCGCTTAAGAGGGGAGGGCCCCATGGCAAACGAGATTTGGACCATCAAGCGTTGTCTCGAGTGGACCAAGGAGTACCTGGCCGAGCGCGGCGAGGAGCACCCCCGTCTTTCTGCCGAGTGGCTGCTCTGCGCTGCCACGGGTTTGGCACGCATCGACTTATATATGCGCATGGACGAGACGCTTAACGCGGCTCAGCTCGAGACCATGCACGCGGCCGTTGTTCGTCGCGCTAAAGGTGAACCGCTGCAGTACATCACCGGCAGCACGCAGTTTCGCATGATCGACGTCGCGTGCGCCCCCGGCGTGCTCATTCCGCGCCCCGAGACCGAGATGCTCGTCGAGGAAGTCCTCAATTATCTGGATGCCGAGGTGCTGAGCCCCGAGGCTGCTGCCCGTCAGCGCGTGGAGCTGCCTTGGAACGATGAGGTCGAGGAGGCACGCAAGGCCGAGGCCGCGCTGGCAGACGAACGCGCGGCCGCCGAGCGCCGTGCCGCTAACCTGACGGCTGCCGATGAGGCGGCGCTAGGCGGCGACGTATTGGGCAGCCGCGCCTATGCCGAGGAGCTGGCCGACCGCGAGGCCGAGGAAGCCGCCGCGCAGGCAGCAGAAGCCGAAGCCGCGGAAGCCGCCGAGCCCGAGCTCGACGAATACGGCATCGCCATCGAGGGTGCCGGCCAGGAGACTGCTTCGGCTCAGGATGCCGCTGCGCCTGCCCCAGCCGAGCCCCGTATCGCCCGCGTTCTCGAGGTCGGCTGCGGCACGGGTTGCATCTCGCTCTCCCTTGCCTGGGAGCGCCGCGGCCACGTTACCTGCACCGCCACCGATATCGAGCCGCGCGCCATCGATCTGGCCACCAAAAACCGCGACGCGCTCGGCCTCACGGCAGATGAGGTTGCCTTTAGTCTCACCAACCTGGTGAGCTCCATTCCCCGCGAAGAGTGGGGCACCTTCGACGTGCTCGTTTCCAACCCGCCCTACATCCCGACCGGCGTCATGCGCTCGCTGCCGCACGAGGTCAAGGACTTTGAGCCCGACCTGGCGCTCGAGGGCGGCGCCGACGGCCTCGATATCTTCCGCCGCCTGCTCAATGCGGCGCCTTACATGTTGCGCGCCGGCGGCCTGTTTGCCTGCGAGCTCTACGAGGGTGCCCTCGATGCCGCGGCCGAGCTCTGTCGCCAGGCAGGCCTTTCGGACGTGCGTATCGTCCACGACCTCACCGATCGCCCCCGCATCGTCCGAGCCATCGTCACCGAGCCCAAACAGCGTATTTAAGCTGAATAAATAGACATTTGCGCAAGTTTGTCCTTGCAATATACCGTAAAACTTCTACTATAGAAGGAGAAAGGTATGTCAAATCAGCTGCATCGGTACCGTATCGTGCTTGATTACATTGAACCTTGGCTTGATGAGCAGGATGAAGCTACGCTGAAGCAGATTTATGCAGACCTTTTGGTGCTCGAGAAGGAAGGTCCCAGCCTTGGTCGTCCGCTGGTTGACCGCGTAAAGGGCTCGAAGCTTCATCATTTAAAGGAGCTGAGAGTGACGTCGTGTGGTGGGCAGGTGATTCGCATCCTCTTCGCCTTTGACCCCAAGCGCCAGGCGGTATTGCTATTGGCGGGTGATAAGTCGCGAGCGGGATCGTCAAGGGCAAAATGGAACGGTTGGTATGCGATCAACATTCCAAGGGCCGAGCAAATATACCGTCGCCACGTAAGGAGGCTCGATCGAGATGGAACTGCATGAGTATATGGAATCTCGCGGGATAACACGCGACTCCATTACCGCCGAGCAGGAGAGGACTCGCGATCGTATCGAAGCCTATAAGCTTGCTCAGATTCGCAGGTTAAAAGATCTAACACAGGCGTCGGTCGCCCAGTCGATGGGCGTTTCTCAAAAACGTGTATCCGAGCTCGAGCGTGGGGAGTTGGGTTCGATGAGGCTCGACACGCTGAGCAGGTACGCAGAGAGCCTCGGCGGAAAACTGGTTGCAAGCATCGAGTTTCCCGATCGTACCGTTACGCTTGCGCGCTAAAAATCTTCAATTAACCCCCTCACTTTCACCGACTACTAGAGCCGCTCACCAAACCAACATGCGCTCTGGGCAAATAGGTTGAATGTTTCGTGCGAGAATGCCCCACAGTAAACAAACTTGCACCGGAGCGTAAGGGGCTGGCATACACATGCAGACGGTCTATCGGGTATACGAGGGAACGCGCGAGCCGCATCGGCTTGCCGTCGAGCGCACGGCCGAGGTGCTCGGCCGCGGCGGCCTGGCCTTGATTCCGACCGAGACCGTCTACGGTGTCGCCGTGGCAGTCAACGCCTTCTCGGACGCCGTGCCCCAAGATACAAGCGAATTCCCATCGTGGCCGCGCGATCCGCAGGCTGCCGTCAATGGCGCCGCAGTTCCTGCGCTCGGCACCGGCTATCGCCGTATCTTCACTCTCAAGCAACGTGAGCTCACGCAAACCGTCGCTTGGCTGGTCGATGGCGTCGAAGCACTCGACCGCTATGGCGTGGATATCCCGGAAGATGCCCGCGTACTTGCGCGACGATGCTGGCCGGGAGCCCTGACTATCGTGGTCAAGGCGGCTCCCTGCGTGCCGACCTTTATGCGTGCTGCCGACGACACCGTGGCCCTGCGCGCTTCGGCCTCTCCCGTGGTCCAAGCGCTCATCCGCGCCTGCGGCAGTCCCCTTGCCTGCACGAGCGCCAACACACACGGCGCGCCCTCGCCGGCAAGCTTTGCCGCCGTCGAAGGTCGCATCCTGGAGGGGGTCGATGTTGCCGTCGACGCCGGCGAGACCCCGTGTCGCGACGCCTCGACCATCGTGTCGTTCCAGCATGGCGGGCTCCAGATCCTGCGCCAAGGCGCACTTCCCGCATCAGAGATCGAACGGGTCCTGTCCGACCCGATGCAATAGAAAGGTGTAAGCGATGTCGTTGAATCTGGGCAGCCTGGGCATGGAAGATGCCTCGTTTAACTTTGGCGGTTCCTACATCATGGCGCTCGACTGCGGCACCACCTCGGTACTTGCGACCATCGTCGACGAGTACGGCTGCATCGTCGCGCAGGCACGTCGTAGCGTCAAAACCGACTTCCCGCGTCCCGGTTGGATAGAGCAAGACCCCATGGAGGTGCTTGCCAGCCAGATCGGCGTGATGATGGAGGTCCAGTTTAAGAGCGGCATCCATTCTGACCGCATCGCCGCCATCGGTATCTCCAACCAGCGCGAGACCACGGTGGTGTGGGACCGCATAAGCGGTCAACCCATCTATAACGCCATCGTGTGGCAATGCCGTCGCACCGCACCTCTGATCGACGAGCTGGTCGAGCGGGGCGCAGAAGAGCTGGTGCGCTCCCGCACGGGACTCACACTCGATCCGTATTTCTCGGCTTCCAAGGTGCAGTGGATTCTCGACAACGTCGACGGCGCACGCGAGAGCGCGGCGGCGGGCGACCTCATGTTCGGCACCATCGACACCTGGCTCATCTACAACCTGACCGGCGGCCAGGTCTTTGCCACCGACTACACCAATGCCAGCCGCACGGCACTCTTTAATATCCATACGCTCGATTGGGACGACGACCTGCTGGCGCTCTTTGACGTTCCACGTTCCATGATGCCCGAGGTTCGCTGGAGCTCGGGCGACTACGGCCGCGTCGCGAGCGACATCATGACCAACATGCCGCCCATCATGGGCGTGGCGGGCGACCAGCAGGCGTCGCTGTTCGGCCACTGCTGTTTCCGTCCCGGCCAGACCAAAAACACCTATGGCACGGGTTGCTTTATGCTCATGAACACCGGCGACGAGATCGTCGAATCCAAGAACGGCCTGGTCTCCACCATCGGTATCGCTGCGAACGGGAAGATCAGCTATGCACTCGAGGGCTCCATCTTTGCTGCCGGCTCCACCATGAACTGGCTTCGTAACAACATGGGCATCATCTCGAGCGTGAGCGAGTCGGCACAACTCGCCGCTTCGATTAACGACAACGAGGGCTGCTACTTCGTTCCCGCCTTTGCGGGTTTGGGCGCTCCCTGGTGGGACCCGCATGCCCGCTGTATCGTGTGCGGTCTGACCGGCGCCTCGAGCCGTGCGACCATCGTGCGCGCGGCATGCGAGTCCATGGCCTACCAGAGCTACGACGTACTGCGTGCCATGGAGCAGGACGTGGGGCTTTCGATCGAGCGCCTGTCTGTCGATGGCGGTGCCTCGCGCAACGAGTTCATCATGCAATTTCAGGCCGACCTGCTGGATATCCCCGTGCTGCAATGCGAGACGGTGGAGACCACGGCAATCGGTGCCGCGTACTTGGCGGGTCTTGCCGTCGGCTATTGGGAAGACCTGGAAGAGCTGGAGCAAAATGCCCAGATCGTTAGGACCTTCCTTCCCCGCATGTCCGCCGAGCGCCGCGAGCAAAACCTTGCGGGCTGGCGTGATGCAGTCAGGCGCTCGCTCAGCACCTCACAGTAGGGCTGCGATGGGCTGCTCGATACAACAAACCGCTAAACTAATGCATGGCGTGCGGCGGCAACATTGCTGCACGCCTTGTCAGCAAGGCCGTTTTGCGGCCGCAACGAAAGGGGCAATCAATCCATGACCGTCACCTACGATGCGTCCCGTGTGACGCTTGTCGATCACCCGCTCGTCCAGCACAAGCTGTCGATTCTGCGCGACAAAAACACCGGCACCAACCAGTTCCGCCAGCTCGTGCGCGAACTCGCACTTTTTGACGGCTACGAGGCCATGCGCGACCTGCCTATGGAAGACGTCGAGGTCGAGACCCCCATCACTACCGCCACGTTCAAACAGCTCGCCGGCAAGAAACTCGCCATCGTGCCCATCCTGCGTGCGGGCCTTGGCATGGTCGACGGCATCCTCGACCTGGTGCCCTCCGCTCGCGTGGGCCACATCGGCATGGAGCGCGACGAGGTCACCCACGAGCCGCACGAGTATTACTGCAAGATGCCCAAGGATATCGACCAGCGCATCTGCCTGGTCGTCGACCCCATGCTCGCCACGGGCGGTTCGGCCGAGATGGCCATTAGCTACCTGCGCGAGCGCGGTGTCAAGGACATCCGCATGCTGTGCATCGTCGCGGCCCCCGAGGGCCTCAAGTCGCTGACCGAGAAGGACCCTGATGTGCATATCTATACCTGCGCCATCGACGACCATCTCAACGAGGCTGCCTACATCGTTCCCGGCCTCGGCGACGCCGGCGACCGCATCTACGGCACGCTCTAGTCGCTGGGCTAAGACGGCCGCGGCTGCAAATACGAAGAAATGGTGCGCGCGGGCGAGCAAAAGACGTCCACGCGCACTCCTGTTAACGGACGTTTTGCCCTGCAGGGTTCGAGAAAAACGTATTACCGTACCTGCGGCATAAAGAAGGTCTTAAGAAAACGAACAGGTGCGTATTAACCGATGCTTTTTCGGTTGTACTTTAGCGATTGGCTCGTACAATAGTCACCAATGTTTGGCGGGAACTGTTCTGTGAGGCGTTAAAAAAGGAAAGTGAGGACGCCAATGTTTCAGATAGCCGATCTGCTCGCTATCGTTGCAGGCGCCATCGCGGGCGCAATTGCCTTCCTTCCCTTTGTCTTTACGCTCAAGCCGGTTCTTGACGATAAACAGAATGCGGACATGCTCAAGGGTATGGTGAGTCTGGCGGTCTCGGCAATCGCCCTGCTCGTCTTTACCTTGGTTGTGTTTGTGTTGTTCGGAGAGGCATTTCGCATGTTCCTCCTGGGCGAGGCGATCGGCTTCGTGGCCTTTATGGCCGCCTGCACGGTTCGCGTCGCCAAGGCGCTGCGAGATCCTCATGAGGTCGAAAGGTAAGTCGTGGAAATTTTTGAAAAGCTGCCTGATGAGATTAATCATCTGGTCAGCGAGTTCAGCTCCACCCCTGTCGTGGGCGATCTGAGCTGCGGCATCACGCAGTACTCGTTTTGGCTGATCGTCTCCACGATCGTGCTCCTGATCGTCCTGGCCGTGTTCAAGAAGAAGCAGGCCCTGGTTCCCAAGGGCTTCTTCGTCAACGGTTTCGAGTACATCATCGAGTACGTCGAGAACGATATCGGCAAGGGCGTCGTGGGTGAGAACTGGAAGAAGCACTTCCCGTTCCTGTGCTCGCTTTTCCTGTTCATCCTGATCAATAACATGATCGGCCTGATCCCGGGAATGAAGCCCGGCACCGGTGCAATCGGCTCCACCGCCGCGCTCGCCATCTTCGCCTTCGTGTACTTCATCTACTACGGATGCAAGGCTCACGGCGTGATCGGCTACATCAAGAGCCTCGCCCCGCAGGGCGTGAGCTTCCCGATGAACGTGCTCGTGTGGGTCGTCGAGCTTTTCTCGACCTTCCTGCGCCTCATCACGCTCGCCGTCCGTCTGTTCTGCAACATGTTCGCAGGACACGTGGTCATGGGCTCGTTCGCCATCATGGCGAGCATGTTCATGCAGCCGCTGCTTCAGCAGGTTTCCGCGGCCCACGCCGTCGGCGCCCTGCCTTCGCTGGCCTGGCTTGCCATCCTCATCCTGATCTATGCGATCGAGCTTGTGGTCGGCGCCATCCAGGCTTACGTCTTCACGGTCCTTACCGCCGTGTATGTCTCCGAGGCAGAGGAGGTCGCGGAGGAGGAGTAGTCTTCCGTTCGCGCCTTAAAGGTAAGGCAATTCGTTAAACCGCCGGTGCCCGTACCCATGGAGCCCGGCAGTTATAAAAAGGTTATCCTGCGTGAAATAAGACACGCACGACAAAGGAGGAATCGTGGGAGTTATCGGTTACGGTCTCGGTGTTATCGGCGCTGGTCTTGCTATCGGCCTGTCTGCTCTGGGTGCTACGGGTGCTATGGCCCGTCAGCCTGAGGTCCAGGGCCGCGTGTTCACCGTCTTCATCATGGGCTCCGCCTTCGGCGAGGCTCTGGCTCTGATCGGCTTCGTTGTCGCGCTGATCGTTAAATAGCACGGAGCGTCAAGTATGAATCTTTCATCCCAGAAGAGCGCGATCGCACTCTCCGCGTCCGCGGCCGCGCTGCTCATGCCGGTTTCCGCGTTCGCCGAGGACGGCGCCGCCGGTGCGGACATCCTCATCCCTAAGATGGCGGAGTTCATCCCGGCGCTTATCGCCTTCCTGATTATCTGGATCGTGCTGGCCAAGGTCGCCCTGCCGGGCATCATGAAAACCATGGAGGAGCGCGGCAAGAAGATCGAGGAGAGCCTCGACGAGGCCGAGAAGACCAAGCAGGAGGCTATCGCCAAGCGCGCTGAGTCCGACTCGATCGTCACCGACGCCCGTCGTCAGGCTGCCGACATCGTTCTCGAGGCCCGTAAGGACGCCGAGTCCGAGCGCGCCCGTATCATCGAGGCTGCTCACAAGGAGGCCGAGGAGATCATCGCCAAGGCCCATACGACCGTCGAGGACGAGCGCAAGTCCATCTACGCCGGTGCCGCGAACTCCATCGCCGACCTGTCCGTTGCCGTCGCCACCAAGATCGTGGGCGAGGCACTCGAGAACGAGGCCGAGCAGAAGAAGCTCATCGAGCGCTACATCCAGGAAGCAGGTAGCCTGAATGCCGACTAGCCGCTATCAGGACAAAGTGCTCGAGACCTACGCGCGCTCCCTTCTGGAAGCCGCCAAGGCCGAGAACCATGTGTTCGAGGACCTCGAGATGATCGAGCGCTTGGCTTCTGCCAACCCCGAGATCATCGCCGTGCTCGACACCATGTCCAAGCGCGACCAGCTCGACCTTCTTCCCAAGGTGGCAGCTGCCTTTAAGTATGTTGCCGAGGAAGACGAGGATGTAGTGGGCGTGACCGTCACCACGGCGATCCCGCTCGACGACGAGCTGCGTCAAACCATCACTAAGAAATGCGAGCAGGACTTCGGCCGCAAGGTATTCCTTATCGAGCAGGTCGACCCGTCTATCGTGGGCGGCCTGGTGCTCGAGGCCCGCGGCGAGCGTCGTGACATTACCGTCAAGACGCAGCTGCGCATCGCGCAGGAGACCCTCGCAAACTCTGCTAATTCGTACGGAGGTGAAGCCTAATGTCCGAAACCCTCAATGCCCAGGATATCGCCAAGAAACTGCAGGAGCAGCTCACGAGCCTCTCCGCGACGGTCGATACGCATGAGGTTTCAACGGTCGACGAGGTAGGCGACGGCATCGCGCGCGTCTCCGGCCTCAAGAGCGCCATGGCAGGCGAGCTTCTGGAGTTCAAGAGCTCCGATACCGGTGAGACCGTCTTCGGCCTTGCCCAGAACCTTGACCGTGACGAGGTCGGCGCCGTTCTGTTTGGTGCCGTCGACTCCATCAAGGAAGGCGACGAGTGCCGCACCACTGGCCGCATTATGGATATCCCCGTGAGCCGCGCCATGCTCGGCCGCGTCGTCAATCCGCTCGGCCAGCCCATCGACGGCCTGGGCGACATCGTCGCCACGCACCGTCGTCCCATTGAGTTCAAGGCCCCCGGCGTCATCGACCGTACCCCGGTGTGCGAGCCGGTTCAGACCGGCCTGTTGGCCATCGACTCCATGGTGCCTATTGGTCGCGGTCAGCGAGAGCTCATCATCGGCGACCGTAAGACCGGTAAGACCGCCATTGCCATCGACGCTATCCTCAACCAGCGCGGCAAGGGCATGGTCTGCATCTATGTCGCCATCGGCCAGAAGGCCTCCACGGTTGCCAACATCCGCGAGACCCTCGCTCAGCACGGTGCGCTCGACTACACCATCATCGTTTCGGCCACCGCTGCCGATTCCGCCCCTATGCAGTACATCGCGCCTATGGCCGGTGCCGCTATCGGCGAGTTCTTCATGTACAACGGCGAGGACGGCAAGCCCGCCAGCGAGACCAACCCCGGCGGTCACGTGCTCGTCATCTACGATGACCTGTCCAAGCAGGCTGTGGCCTACCGTCAGATGTCGCTGACGCTGCATCGTCCGCCCGGACGCGAGGCCTATCCTGGTGACATCTTCTACCTGCACTCTCGTCTGCTCGAGCGTGCTGTCAAGATGTCCAAGAAGAACGGTTACGGCTCCATGACAGCTCTGCCGATCATCGAGACCCAGGACGGCGACGTCTCGGCCTACATTCCGACCAACGTCATTTCCATTACCGATGGTCAGATCTACCTGCAGTCCGAGCTCTTCTTCCAGGGCCAGCGCCCGGCAGTCGACGTGGGCATTTCCGTGTCCCGCGTCGGTGGCGATGCGCAGACCAAGGCCATGAAGCAGGTCGCCGGCAACCTCCGTCTGGACCTCGCTTCCTATCAGGAGCTCGCTGGCTTTACGCAGTTTGGCTCCGACCTTGACGAGGCTACTCAGAAGCAGCTGACCCATGGTGCCCGCATGACCGAGCTCCTGAAACAGCCGCGCTACAAGCCGTTTGAGGTTGGCGAGCAGATCGTTACGCTGTTCGCTGGCAACGAGGGCTTCCTGGATGACCTGGAGATTGCCGACGTGCTGCCTTTCCGTGCCGAGCTCATCGAGTACATGGACAATGGCTTTGGCTCGCTGCTCGATAAGGTTCGCGCCAAGAAGATCGATGATGACACCAAGGCTGAGCTCTTGCGCGTCATCGGCGACTTCAAGCAGCAGTTCATGGCCAAGCACCATTCGGATGTTTCTGGATCAGAGGAGAACTAAGCCCCATGGCCAACCTTCGCGACATTAAGAAGCGAATCTCCTCGGTTACCACGACCAAGCAGATCACGCGCACGATGGAGATGGTCTCTACGGCCAAGATCCGTCGTGCCCTCGATCGCTCCAAGCAGGCCGAGCCCTATAAGGAGGCGCTGACCGACGTCATGTTGACGGTCGCCGGCGACGCCTCCTGTTCGGGCACCGATCCCATGCTGCAGAAGCATGAGAGCGTCAAGCATGGCCTGATTGTCGTTATTGCCTCGGACCGCGGCCTTGCCGGCGGTTTCAATACGACGGTGGAGCGCACGGCCGAAAAGCTCGCCGCTTCTTGGGCGAACGACGGCATCGAGTGCGAGATCATCGCGTGCGGGCGTAAGCCGGCCACGTATTTCCGTGACCGCGCAAACGTCGTCATGCACTTTGAGGGCAACTCCTCTGAGCCCGATTTCAACCAGGCCCGCATGATCTCCTCTCATATCTGCGATGCGTATCGTGCCGGTGAGCTTGACCGTGTCGAGCTTGTCTACCACCACGCCAAGAATCGCGTGGATCAGGAGCTTCGCGTCGAGCATCTGTTGCCGCTCGACCCCGAGATGATCGCTATGGCCCACGGTCCGCGTAAGAACGAGACCGACGCCCCTAAGCGCATCTCGTCCACGTTCGAGTTCGTGCCCTCTCCCGAGCATGTTCTCGGCAAGCTTGTGCCGTCTTATATCCTGACGGTCATCTACCAGGCCCTGATCGATTCGGCGGCTGCCGAGCAGGGTGCACGCCGCAAGGCCATGCACTCCGCGACGGAAAACGCCACCGCGATCATCTCGACCCTTACCCGCACGTATAGTCGCGTGCGCCAGGCTTCGATCACGACCGAGATTAACGAGATCGTCGGCGGAGCCTCAGCATTGGAGGAACAGTAATGGCTAATAACACCGTAAAGCTTGCGGTCGAGGAAGCCACCAAGAAGACGACTGCCGGTGATGGTCGCATCGTGCGAATCATCGGTCCTGTCGTCGACGTCAAGTTTGACGGTGCGGTGCCCCCGATCTACAACGCGCTCACGGTCGAGGCCGAGACCCCGATCGGTCATCTGAGCACGATCCTCGAGGTCGAGAGCCAGCTTCCGGGCGGCGTCGTCCGCACGGTCGCCATGTCCTCGACCGACGGCCTGCAGCGCGGCCTCATCGCCACCGATACCGGTGAGCCCATGAAGATGCCCGTTGGCCCCAAGACGCTCGGCCGTATTTGGAACGTCATGGGCAAGCCCGTCGACGGCAAGCCCATGCCCGAGGTGGAGGAGTTCTACCCCATCCACCATGCAGCGCCCCGTTTCGACGAGCTCACCACCAAGACCGAGATCTTCGAGACCGGCATCAAGGCCGTCGACCTGCTCGAGCCCTACATCCGTGGCGGCAAGACAGGCCTGTTCGGCGGCGCCGGCGTCGGCAAGACCGTTCTGATTCAGGAGCTCATCAACAACCTCGCCCAGGAGCACGGCGGCACCTCGGTGTTCACCGGCGTCGGCGAGCGTACCCGCGAGGGCACCGACCTGTTCCTCGAGATGAGCGAGTCTGGCGTTATCGACAAGACCTGCTTGGTCTATGGTCAGATGAACGAGCCGCCCGGAGCGCGTCTGCGCATCGGTCTGGCCGGCCTTACCACCGCTGAGTATTTCCGTGATCGTGGCCAGGACGTTCTGCTGTTCATCGACAACATCTTCCGCTTCTCCCAGGCAGGTTCCGAGGTTTCCGCACTGCTGGGCCGTATGCCGTCTGCCGTTGGTTACCAGCCCACGCTGGCAACCGAGATGGGCGACCTCCAGGAGCGCATTACCTCGACCAAGACGGGCTCCATTACCTCCGTCCAGGCTGTCTACGTCCCCGCAGACGACCTGACCGACCCGGCGCCTGCCACGACGTTTACGCACCTCGATGCCACCACGGTTCTTTCGCGTAGTATTTCGTCGCTCGGCCTGTTCCCGGCTATCGACCCGCTCGCGTCTTCCTCCGACGCTCTCGATCCCTCGATCGTCGGCGAGGAGCACTACCGTGTCGCCGTCAAGGTCCAGGAGCTCCTGCAGGAGTACTCCGACCTTCAGGACATCATCGCCATCCTGGGTATGGACGAGCTGTCCGAGGAGCAGCGTCTTACGGTCAACCGTGCCCGTAAGATCCAGCAGTTCCTCTCGCAGTCCTTCCACGTCGCCGAGAAGTTCACCGGCAACCCCGGTGTCTACGTCCGCGTCGAGGATACCGTCCGCTCCTTCGCCGAGATTGTCGACGGCAAGGCCGATGACCTGCCCGAGCAGGCTTTCCGCTATGCTTCCACGATTGAGGACGTGCGCGAGCGCGCCCGCAAGATGGGGGAGAAGTAGGTTATGCGTATCCGCATCGTGTGCCCCGTGAGCTGCGCCTATGAGGGCGACGCTGCGTTTGTGTCGATTCCGTCCACGGATGGCGAGTTTGGCGTTCTGCCTGCTCACTCCAGCGAGATCTGCACGATCGACCGCGGTTACGTTCGCGTTTCCGATAAGGCCATGGGCACTGTCGACCACACGTTTGCCGTGGCCGGCGGCTATGCCCAGGTTGCGGACGATGTCGTGACCGTTCTCGCCGAGCGCGCTTGCGATTTGGCGACCGTCGATGCCGACAAGCTTAAAGCTGATATTCAAGGTTTTGAAGAGAAGCTGGGTAATTTGTCGGAGGATGATGCACGCCGCGCCTACCTCTATAATGAAATCGCATGGTGTAAGCTCAAGCTTGCCCAATAGTCAAACGATTTAGCGTTCGACCATTTGCGAACACATCATGCCCGGGATGGCCCAGCCATCCCGGGCATGCTTTTTGAAAGGGTAGACCTTGGATATTATCCGCGTTGAGGGTGGCCACGCCATCGGAGGCTCTGTGCCCGTTTCGGGCGCCAAGAACTCCGCGCTCAAACTCATGGCGGCAACGCTTCTGGCGCCGGGCAAGACGACGCTGCAGAACGTGCCCGATATTTCCGATGTCCACGTGATGGGCAAGGTGCTCAAGGGTATGGGCGCCACAATCGATGTCCTTGACGAGCACACGCTCGAGATTGATACCTCTCAGGTCGATTCTTGGGAGGCCCCCTACGAGCTCGTTGCCAAGATGCGTGCTTCCACCGCCGTGATGGGACCCCTGCTGGGTCGCTTCCATCGCGCCAAGATCGCCATGCCGGGCGGCTGCAACCTGGGTGCTCGCAAGATCGATATGCACATTCTTGGTCTTGAGGCCCTGGGCGTTGAGTTCGATACCGCCCACGGCTACATCAACGCTAATGCGCCCCAAGGTCTGCGCGGTACCACCGTCACGCTCGAGTTCGCCAGCGTCGGTGCGACCGAGAACCTCATCATGGCATCCGTGCGCGCGCAGGGCACCACGGTTATCGACAATGCCGCCCGCGAGCCCGAGATCGTCGATCTCGCCAACATGCTCAACGAGATGGGCGCCAAGATTGTCGGCGCGGGTACGCCCGTCGTGACCATCGAGGGCGTGGAAGAGCTGCATCCCGTTACCCATCGCGTGGTGGGCGACCGCATCGAGGCCGGTACCTTTATCGTTGCCGGTGCGTTGATGGCCGACGATCGCGGTGTCGATGTCACGGGCTTTTGCCCCATTCACTTGGGCATGGTGCTCAAGAAGATGGAGCTCATGGGTATCGACTGCGAGCGCGTCGAGGATGGCGTCCATGTAAACCGTGCCGAGCGTATCAAGCCGGTCGACATCCAGACGCTTCCGTTCCCCGGCTTCCCGACGGACATGCAGGCGCAGATTATGGTGCTCTCCGCCCTTGCCGACGGCAGTTCCGTTATTACCGAGAACATCTTCGAGAATCGCTTTATGTTTGCCTCTGAGCTGGTGCGCATGGGTGCCGACATTCGTATCGAGAGCCATCATGCCATGATTCATGGCGTCAAGGGCTTCTCGGGTGCACAGGTTACCTCGCCCGATCTGCGTGGCGGAGCGGCCCTCGTCGTAGCGGGCTTGATCGCCGACGGGACGACCGAGGTTTCGGCCATCCATCACATCAAGCGCGGCTACGAGCAGTTTGTCGAAAAGCTGCAGGCGCTCGGCGCGCATGTCGAGCATGCTTCCGTCCCCGATCCCGTCATCTACTAATACAGGTTGCCTATGTTTAATAAAAAGCCCCTCGCGGATACCACCGCCCGAAGACCCTCAACTGGTGCGCAGGCCAAGATCTACAGTCGCGATAACGTGGCTCGCTATTCCGAGCGCGCTCGTCAACGTCGTCGTAGCCACACGATTCGTCACGTCGCGCTCATTGTCGTGCTTGGTGTGCTGCTGAGTGCCACTACCGCTGCCGGCCTGTGGTTTGCTACCATTATGGGCAAGCTCGGCGATTCTAATGTCATTACCGATAATCTGCGTCGGGTTCTGGTTGACACCGATGAGGCAAAGGATCCGTTCTACGTGCTGCTTCTTGGCACCGACGGCCGTCCGGGCGAGGATACGTATCGTGCCGACTCGATTATCCTGGCACGCATCGACCCCACGCAAAAGCAGGCGACGCTCATTTCCGTTCCGCGCGACACCAAGGTCGAGTACAAGGGCGAGACCATGAAGATCAACGCCTGCCATACCGTTGGCGGCGCCGAGGCCATGGTCGAGGCGGTCAACGAGCTGTGCGGTGTTCAGATTTCCCACTATGCCGAGGTCAGCTTCGACGGTATGCAGGCGCTGATTGATTCGGTTGGCGGTATCGACATTAACGCAACCGATGATGTTGACGACCCCGAGCACCTGGATATTAAGATTACCGCTGGCCAGCAGCATATGGACGGTGCCACCGCCCTTACCTATGCCCGCTGCCGCTACACCTATGCCGACGGCGATTACACGCGCATGCGCCACCAGCGTCAGGTGCTTGGCGCCCTTGCCAACCAGATTCTCAATAACTTCGATGCCACGAAGATTTTTGGCCTGGTTAATTCGCTGTCCGATATGCTCGTAACCGATATGAGCGTTCAGGATATCGTGGCTACGGTCAACGCCATGCGCGGTATGGATGTCGACGGTATCTACTCGGCCAACCTGCCCTCGTACGCCGACGACAGCACCATGATCGACGGTGTGAGCTACGTCTTTGTCTACGAGGACGAGCTCAAGGAAATGATGGAGCGCGTCGATGCCGGCAAGGATCCCAAGGGTCCCAACACCATGGGTCTTTCCGACGGTTCCAGTTCTACGATCGGCGACCTGAACAACAACACGTCTGACGACTACGCAAACGGTACCGCAACTTCATCGGTCAGCTCTGACGATTCCGATGACTCAGGCGATTCGAGCGATTCGGACTACTACGAAGAGCCCACCGGCGACGGTAACGGCTACGAGGCCAACTACTAAGTTACGGCGTTTTACCAAACGCCGTAACGGCTCGACGCTGCGCGCCGCCCAAGGCGACAATTTGTCATTCAAAAGGCAGGGCATGACCAGAAGGTCAATGCCCTGCCTTTTTCATGCCAACTTGTTCGCCTTGGACGTCGCTCGCTGACGTTGGCTCAACCTGCGGTGCTGACTACTCCCCTTGCACCAAAAACCGCCCCGTTCTCGGTTTTGAGGACGGGGCGGTTTTGCTTACCTAGATTGTTCGAGTTCCCTATGCAAAGCGGGCGACGAGCTCCTGGAGCACGTCGGTCATCTTGACGAGCGAACTGACCGGGACGAACTCGTTGACGCCGTGGTAGCAATAGCCGCCGGTGGAAAGGTTGGGGCAGGGCAGACCGCGGAACGACAGCTGGGCGCCGTCGGTGCCGCCACGAATTGGCAGCACTTGGGGCTCAACGCCGCAGGCAAGGTAGGCTTCCTTGGCAACATCAATAAGCTCGGGATAGTCACGAACGATCTCGGCCATATTTCGATACTGCTGCTTAATCTCGACCGTCACGCGCTCCTCACCCAGACGCTGGTTGAGCATCGAGGCAGCGGCATCAATAAGGTCGAGTTTCTGCTGGAACTTGGCGGCGTCATGGTCGCGGACGATATAGCGCGCTGTGGCGTGATCGACGGTCGCAGATACACCCTCAAGGTGATAAAAGCCCTCGTAGCCTTCCGTATACTCCGGGCGCTGTACGTAGGGGAGCAACGCGTTGAAGTCGCAGAACAGATTGCCTGCGTTGACCATACGGCCCTTAGCGTCGCCCGGGTGGATGGACTGGCCCTCAAAGCAGACGGTCGCCTCGGCGGCGTTAAAGCATTCCCACTCCAGTTCGCCGATGGGGCCGCCGTCGACCGTGTAGGCGTACTTGCAGCCAAAGGTATCGATATCCAACAGCTCGGCTCCGTGGCCGATCTCCTCGTCAGGGCAGAAGCAAATGCCGAGTGCGGGATGGGGCAGAGAAGGGTCCTGAGCGATACGCGCGACAAGCGACATGATCTCGGCGACGCCTGCCTTGTCGTCCGCGCCCAGCAGCGTGGTGCCATCGCTGCAGACCAGGTCCTCACCTGCGAGGTCGTTCAGGGCGGGAAGCTTGGCGGTACTCATGGCAACGGGCTTACCGTCAACCGTGCCGCAGACCAGGTCGCCGCCTTCGTAGTGTACGATGTGCGGTTTCACGCCGGCACCCGGTGCAACTTCGGTGGTGTCGAGATGGGCGATCAGGCCCAGGGCGGGCTTGTCCTCAGCGCCCGCACTTGCGGGGATATGCGCGCAGACATAGGCGTGCTCGGTCACGTGGGCATCTTCCGCACCAAGCTCGCGCAGCTCTTCAGCCAGCACGTTGGCAAGGTCAAACTGAACGGCGCTCGAGGGTACCTGGTCGCAGTTTGCATCCTCGGACTGCGTGTTGATCTGGACGTAGCGCAAAAAGCGCTCGAGGACATCGGGGTTCGTGGTGGTGTTTTCCATAAAGACCGCTCCAATCTTGGTCGTCGTGTGCAACAAGAACTCTAGCACGGTATGCCACGGCATACCGCGACGCTTGGATGGGGTAGAATCAGCCATTGAATGCAGAAGGGACGGAAGATCATGGATACGACAAATAGCTCGCGCGAACTACATCTGACGGTGGCGAACGAAGACTACTTGGAGTGCATGGTTCGCATTGAAAGCGAAGAGGGGGAAACCAACGGCGTTCGATCGGTCGACATCGCGCAGCGCCTTGGCGTCTCCAAGGCATCGGTCAATAAAGCGGTTTCGGCGCTCAAGGCATCCGAGCTTGTCGAGCAATCGCACTACGGCAAGGTGATCCTGACCGATCGCGGCCGCGAGGTTGGCACGGCTATCTGGTACCGTCATCGCCTCATCCGCACGTTTTTGGTTCAGGAGCTCGGTGTCGAATTTGAGCGAGCCGATTCCGAGGCCTGCATGATGGAGCATGCGCTATCCGAGGACACGATGAGCCGCTGGCTCGCCTATCTCGAAAAGCAGGGAATCAGCGTCGAGGAATAGCGGGATATATATGGATACGAGTTATTACAACCGCTTTGGTGCCGAGGAACTTACGCGCCGCTTGTCGAGCGAGACCTTGTTGGCGCAGGGCCCCATGGGCAGTGTTTTGTTGAGTGAGTACGATGCCGCCGACATTCCACCGGCGTTTTGGAATCTGGCAGAGCCGCAGACCGTTTCTCGTATCCATCGCTTGTATGTCGCCGCCGGCGCGCAGGTGCTCATTACCAATACCTTTCAGGCATCGAGCTATGCCCTCAAGCACGACCAGATTGCGCCGTCCGTGGCGGAGGTCAATCGCGGGGCCGTCGACGATGCCCGCCAGGCGCACCCTCAGCTACTGCTGGGCTCGATGGGCCCGATCGGTATTGAGTGGTTTGCCGAGGACTCTGTCGAGTATCGTGAAATCCGCGGCATTGCGCGCGAACAGGCGCACGCCTTGCTCAATGCTGGTGTTGACGGTCTGCTGATCGAGACGGTGACGTCTATCCGTAATCTGCAGCCCATGCTTGCCGGCGCCCGAGATGCCGCCGACGGCATGCCTGCTCTGGTGAGTTTTGTCGTTGACGATAAAGGCGACCTGCTGGGCGATGGCCTCAACATCGAGGCAGCCGTTTTGTACGCCGAAAAACACGGCGCAAACTCGGTTGGTGTTAATTGCTGTTCGCTTGCGGCCGCGAATGCGGCGGTGCCCAGGATGGTTG
>CAJLAV010000032.1:0-18261 GCA_905204735.1 uncultured Collinsella sp.
CGACGGACCTCAGGACACTCTTACACCACGTCTGCGCGCGCGACCCGCCAGGGGTCCTAAGGTGGAAGAATTGCAGACGTTTATCGGCTAAGTACTTGGACATATGTTGTGTAACACTGCATATTTTACAAAAAGATAATGCTACAGGACTTGTGACAGTACTCATATTTGACGTTTTTTGCCCATAGCCCTTTATACCTAGGCAAATCGGTAGCAAAACGGGCTTCAAAGCGCCCTTCGCAAACAAAAACCGGGGCCCGCATGATGCGGACCCCGGCTCAATACCGTGACGATATGTCAGTTACGCCCTACACGTAGAACAGGATGTCGTCGTAGGTCGGGACCGGCCAGTAGTCGGCTGCCACGATCTCCTCCATGGCGTCCACGGCGGCACGCAGCGCATCCATAGCGGGAACGACCTCGTGCGCGTACACGTTGGCCTGCTCCTGGCCATCGAGGGCCTCAGCCTTCTGATGCACGGCGTCAAGCGCCTTGATGGAGTCGTTGATGGTGGTGATGCCGTTGCAGAGCTTGTTGAGCGTGTTCTGCTCACACTGCATGGCGGCCTCGGCGCCGGCGGCACGAATAGTCTCAAGGCCCTTAGCGACCTTGGTGGCATAGGCGGTAATGACCGGGCGATAGGTACGACGCGCCTCGCGAACCATCGTGGTAGCCTCGATGTTCATGAGCTTGTTGTACTTCTCGAGCTTGCAGTCGTAGCGGCACTGAGCCTCGGCCTTGGTCAGGACACCCGTCTCCTCAAAGAGCGCGATAGCCTTTTCGGAAACAAAGGCGGGCAGGGCGTCGGCCGTGGTCTTGTTGTTGGCAAGACCACGCTTCTCGGCCTCAACGGGCCACTCGTCGGAGTAGCCGTCACCGGAGAACAGGATGCGCTGGTGGTCGGTCAGGACCTTCTTGCAGTACTCGAGCGCGGCGTCCTGGAACTCATCCTCGGGCGTACCCTCAAGCGCGTCGGCGAAGGACTTGAGCGACTTGGCCACGGCGGCATCGAGCACCAGGTTGGAGTCGGAGACGTTCTGCTCGGAGCCGCAGGCACGGAACTCGAACTTATTGCCGGTGAAGGCAAACGGGGAGGTGCGGTTGCGGTCGGTGTTGTCCTGCATCAGCTTGGGCAGGGTATCGGCGCCCAGGTCGAGCACGCCGCGCGTGGCATGGACGGAAGCCTTGCCATCGATGATCTTCTCGACGACCTCGGTAAGCTGGTCGCCCAGGAAGATGGACATAATCGCCGGAGGAGCCTCGTTGGCGCCCAGACGATGGTCGTTGCCGGCCGAGGCAACGGAGGCACGCAGGAGCTCCTGATAGTTATCGACGGCCTCGATCACCGCGGTGAGGAAGACGATGAACTGCAGGTTGTCGAGCGGAGTGTCGCCCGGATCGAGCAGATTCTCGGACTCGGTGCCAAGCGACCAGTTGTTGTGCTTGCCCGAACCGTTGATGCCCTCGAAGGGCTTCTCGTGCAGCAGGCAGACCAAGTCGTGACGGGAGGCGATGAGCTTCATCTTCTCCATCATGACCAGGTTCTGGTCGATGGCCTCGTTGACCTCGCCATAGACAGGGGCGAGCTCATGCTGGCAGGGAGCGACCTCGTTGTGCTTGGTCTTGGCGGGAATGCCAAGCGCCCACAGTTCATCGTCCAGGTCCTTCATATAGGCCGAGACGGTAGGGCGGATAGCGCCAAAGTAGTGCTCCTCGAGCTCCTGGCCCTTGCAGGGGGCAGCGCCAAAGAGGGTGCGGCCGGTGATGACCAGGTCCCTGCGCTTGCGGTAAGCGTCCTTCTTGATCAGGAAGTACTCCTGCTCATCGCCCACGGAAGGAACGACCTTCTTGGGGGTCTTACCAAACAGCGCCAAAACGCGCTTGGACTCACGCGAGAGCGCGGTCATGGAGCGCAGCAGCGGGGTCTTCTTGTCCAGGGCCTCGCCCGTGTAGGAGCAGAAGGCCGTGGGGATGCACAGGACATCGTCCTTAATGAAGGCGGGGCTGGTAGGATCCCAAGCGGTGTAGCCACGGGCCTCGAAGGTGGCGCGCAGGCCGCCGTTGGGGAAGCTGGAGGCATCCGGCTCGCCCTGGATGAGGTTCTTGCCCGTAAACTTGGTAATGGCGGTGCCGTCGTGGTTGGGCTCGAGGAAGCTGTCGTGCTTCTCGGAAGTAATGCCCGAAAGCGGCTGGAACCAGTGCGCGTAGTGCGTCGCGCCCTTGGAGATGGCCCAGACCTTCATGGCGTGGGCAACGGCGTTGGCCACATCCAGGTCGAGCGGCTCACCGTCCTCGAGGGTTGCAGCAAGGCGCTTCCAAATGTCCTTGGGGAGGTAGTCCTTCATGACTTCCTCAGAGAACACCATGGTCCCGAAGCGGTCAGTAAGATCGGCCATACGGAACTCCCTTCGTATCGGCACCGCGTGAGAAGCGGTGTTGATTACTAACGAACGAGTCATAGCTTAGGCTCGCCGTGTTTCCGCGACATTACCGTTATGTTGCTGTCGCGAAACCAATCAATGAGGTTACCGCATCACAGCGGCGCTGCCGCCCTTAATGGCCAATCAACTGTATAAATTGCAGACCTCTCCCCATAGTTTAAGGGTAGTCAATTTGGGATGGGGCTCTATTAACTGGTATTTCGCATCAAATACCATTCAATATAGCCCCATCCTAGATTGACCGCTCTGTTATAGGAAATGCCGATAGCAAAGCATTTTCGATTGGTATCCCCAAATAGCGAGTGAAACTCCACCGTGACACAGTGGTGCTGTAGAATCCTTAAAACACATCACACTATTGCGTATCTAAAGGAGCACGATATGCGCGTCGACGAGGTTTTTAAGCAGGCAGCATCCCAGGGCACCGCACCCGTTTCGTTTGAGATGTTCCCGCCCAAGGGCGAGCTTACCCTCGACACGGCTCGCGAAGTGGCAGGAAATCTGTGCAAGCTTTCGCCGAGCTTTGTCTCGGTCACCTGCTCTGCCGGCGGCTCGGGCAACGGCGCCACCACCGCCCCCATCGCACATATGATTACGAGCGAATTCGATACACCCTCGGTGGCACACCTTACCTGTGTGGGCCGCTCGCGCGCCGATATCGCCGCCAAGATCGACGAGTATCGCACCGCCGGCGTTGAAAACATCCTGGCCCTGCGTGGTGATCTTCCCGCTGGCGCGACTGAGGACGACAAGCCCGCCTCTGACTACGCCTACGCCCGTGACCTCATCCCCGAGCTCGTCGACGCCGGCTTTTGCGTGGGCGCCGCGGCCTACCCCGAGGGCCACATTGCCTGCGAGGATCTCAACCTCTCGGTCGAGCACCTCAAGCAAAAGCAAGACGCCGGCGCGAGCTTCTTTGTGACACAGCTCTTCTTTGATAACGAGTGCTTCTATCGCTTCCGCGAGCTTGCCGACAAAGCCGGCATCACCGTGCCCATCACCGCGGGCATCATGCCGTTTATGGGCAAGTCGCAAATCAGCCGCATGGTCTTTATGTGCGGCGCATCGCTACCCTCCCCCGTCATCAAGATTCTCGCCAAGTACGAGAACGACCCCGAGAGCCTGCAGGCAGCCGGTGTAGATTATGCTGCTCGTCAGCTTTGCGACCTTAAGGAGCACGGTGCCGACGGTCTGCACCTGTACACTATGAACCGTCCTGCAATCGCCGCGACCATTATGGAGCGCCTGGGGTAATGGAAAAACCGCACGTCGATACAACCGTTGTTGAAGTGCCGGCCGACCTTGCGTCGCCGGCGCTTTACCGTATCGACGCTGCCCACCGCCCTCGTGTCGACCGTGCCGAGATGCTGCGGTATCTGGGCTACGGCGGCCAGCAGATTGAGCCCGAGCTGTCACGACGAATTGAGCTTGTAGTCGAGCGCCTAGAGCTGGATATCGAGCCCCGCGGCGTGCGACGCGTGTTTGCCGTCGATGCCACGGGCGTCGACGAGCAGGGCGAGCCCTGCATCCGCTTGGTTGGCACCAATGTTGAGCTGCGGGGTCGTGATATCTATCGACATCTCAAAGACGCCCGCCTGGCGGCGCTCATGGCCTGCACCCTCGGGATGTCTGCCGAACGCCGTCTGCGCACCACGGGAGCCCAGCAACCCCTGGAAGGCGCCGTGCTCGACGCCGCATGCTCTGCCTATGTGGAGGCCGCCGTCGAGCAGATGGACCAGCAGGTCAAGGCTGCAGCCGCTGCACACGGGCTCGCCGGCAACTGGCGCTTCAGTCCCGGCTATGGCGACTGCCCGCTCTCTGCCCAGCGCTCGATCGTGGATGCACTCAATGCCACGCGCCTCATTGGACTTACCGTCACCCCCACCAGCCTGCTCATGCCCACTAAGAGCGTGACCGCTGTGATTGGTCTGTTCGACGGCGAAGTCCACGACGCCCAGAGCAGCCCCGCCTGCAATATCTGCCGCATGCGCGAGCACTGCCGCTTCCGCGCCGCCCACACCACCTGCTATTCCAGCCATTAGGAGCCATCGATGTTTACTCCGCTTATCACTCATGATCTGGACGGCGCCGCGCTGGCGGCACCCGTTGATGCCGCACGCCGTAATGGCGCTGCATACAAGACGCGCACGATCGACGACCTTCGCATTAAGGATGACCGCCTGCGTGCCGCCATCGAGGGCACGGGACACCTGCTGTTCGACGGCGGCATGGGCACCATGTTGCAGGCCGCCGGCATGAAGGCAGGCGCCCTGCCCGAGCTGCTCAACTTTGAGGAACCCCAGGTTATCACTGATATCCAGCGTCAGTACGTCGAGGTTGGCTGTGACGTGATCACCGCCAACACCTTTGGCGCCAACGCCCACAAGCTCGACGGCGCCGCCACCGTGGCAGACGTCTTTGCCGCCGCTGCCGCCTGTGCCCGCGAGGCCGGCGCCCGCTACGTCGCCGGTGACATCGGCCCCATCGGCGCGTTGCTTCGCCCCTTGGGTACCCTCAGCTTTGACGAGGCCTACGACCTCTTTGCCGAGGAAGTGCGCGCAGGCGTCGCCGCGGGTGTGGACCTCTTTATTATCGAGACTATGACCGACCTGGCCGAGATCAAGGCGGCGGTCCTCGCCTGCCGCGAGAACTCCGACCTGCCCGTCTTTGCCACCATGACCTTCGAGGAAGACGGTCGCACCTTCCTGGGAACGAGTCCCGAGGTCGCCGCCATCACGCTTGACGCCATCGGCGCCGACGTTTTGGGCATCAACTGCAGCCAAGGACCGGCCGAGCTCCGGGGACTCGCCGCACGTATGCTCACCGTTACCGACAAGCCTGTTATGGTGCAGGCCAATGCAGGACTCCCCCATGTGGACGACGACGGCAACACCGTCTTTGATATCCAAGCCCCCGAATACGCCGAGGCCGTCGCCGGCATGATCGCCGACGGCGTGAGCGTCGTGGGCGGTTGCTGCGGCACCACGCCGGCGCACATGGCGGCCTTGCGCACGCTTATCGATAACCACACGCCCAGCCCGCGCCACCGCAAGCCCAGTATGTCGGTCACGAGCGCCCAAACGGTCGTGGACCTTCCCTGCGACGGCCACAAGATCGCCGTCATCGGCGAGCGCATCAACCCCACCGGCAAAAAGCGCCTGCAGCAGGCCCTGCGCGACGGCGACCTGGACTACGTTGTGAGCCAGGGCATCAGCCAGCAGGAACAGGGCGCCGACATTCTGGACGTCAACGTGGGCCTGCCCGAGATCGACGAGGTCAAGATCATCCAACAGGCGACCGAACAGCTCCAGGGGTCCACGCTGCTGCCGCTGCAGATCGACTCCACCGACCCCGCAGCCGTCGAGGCCGCCGTGCGCCGCTACGCCGGCAAGCCCATCATCAACTCGGTCAATGGCAAGCAGCAGATCATGGACGAGATCTTCCCGCTGCTCGCCCACTACGGCACCAACGTTGTCGGCCTTACGCTCGACGAAGGCGGCATCCCCGATTCCGCCGAGGCTCGCTTCGCCATCGCCGAGCGCATCGTGGCCGAGGCCGCCCGTTACGGCATCGGACCGGACCGCATCCTCATCGACTGCCTGGTCATGACCGCCTCGACCAATCAACGCCAGGCCGAGCAGATCCTACGCGCCATGTCCCTGTGCAAGGAGCGTCTGGGCGTCAAATGCGCGCTCGGCGTGTCGAACATCAGCTTTGGCCTGCCTGCCCGCCCGCTGCTGGGCTCGGTCTTTTTGGCTGCCGCTTTTGGCGCGGGTCTGGACGCCCCCATCATGAACCCGGGCTCCAAGCGCTTTATGGATACCGTCTACAGTTATCGCGTCCTGAGCGTTGAGGACGAGGGCTCGACCGGATACATCGAGCGCTACGCCGGTTGGACCGATCCGTATAAGATCGCCGCAAACCCGGCAGCAGCTCAGGCCGCATCGAGTGATGCCGCGCCTGCCGCGGGCACCGCCGGCACCGACGGCAACGACGACCCGATTCGTCGCATGGTCGTCTCGGGCCGCAAAGGCGAGATCGCTGCCGAGACCGAGCGTCTGCTGGCAGACCACGACGCCATGGACCTCATCAACAATCACTTTATCCCCGCCCTCGACGAGGTTGGCGTTCTCTTTGACCAGGGCAAGTTCTTCTTGCCGCAGCTTATGGCCTCGGCCGAGGCAGCGCGTGTGGGCTTCGACACCATCAAACGCCTGATGCCCGCCGGCGAGATCGCCGACAAGGGCAAGATCTGCGTGGCCACCGTCAAGGGCGACATCCACGACATTGGCAAGAACATCGTCAAGATGCTGCTCGACAACTACGGCTATACCGTCTTTGACCTGGGCCGCGACGTCGATCCGCAGGAGGTACTCAAGACCGTCAAGGAGCGCGATATCAAACTCGTCGGCCTCTCGGCGCTTATGACTACCACGGTCGTCGCCATGGAAGAGACCATCAAGTTGCTCCATGCCGAGGTTCCGGGCGTCAAGATCATCGTAGGCGGCGCCGTACTCACCCCCGAATACGCCAAGCAGATCGGCGCGGACTACTACGCCAAGGACGCCGCCGAAAGCGCTCGTATTGCCGAAGAGGTCTTTGGGCAGTAACACAACGGAAACAACCGAGCACCAAAACGTGCCGCATGCGCCACTTGGCACGTGCGGCACGTTAGAATAGATAAGACTATGCTCGTTTTGGCAGATAGGAGCGCAAGGATGGCGATCACGCCCGCAGAAATCGCGGAAACCCGCGGCATGGTTGAGGAGCAGAACCTCGACATCAGGACCATCACCATGGGTGTTTCGCTCATGGGTTGCGGCGACGAGAACCTCGACCGCATGTGCACGAAGATCTACGACCACGTGACGCACACGGCTGAGCATCTGGTCGAGACCGCCGAGAACCTCGAGCGCGAGTACGGTATCCCCATCGTCAACAAGCGCGTTTCCGTCACCCCGGTGGCGCAGATCGCCGCGTGCTGCAAGGATGAGGACCTCACCCCCATCGCGTATGCCCTCGACCGCGCGGCCGAGACGCTCGGCATCGATTACCTGGGCGGCTTCTCCGCACTCGTCCAGAAGGGCATCGGCGACGCCGACCGCCGCGTCATCCAGTCCATCCCTCAGGCGCTCGCTACCACGAGCCGCGTCTGCTCCAGCGTCAACGTCGCCAGCCTGCGCGCCGGTATCAACATGGATGCCGTGCTCATGGCCGCCCAGACCATCATCGATGCCGCCAAGCTCACGGCCGACCAGGACTCCGTCGGCGCCTCCAAGTTTGTCTGCTTTGCCAACATGGTCGAGGACTCCCCGTTTATGGCGGGCGCCGTCCACGGCGGTGGCGAGGCCGACGCCGTCATCAACGTAGGCGTCTCGGGCCCCGGCGTTATGGCCGCAGCCCTGGAGACGCTGCCCGACTCCGCATCGATGATGGAGGTTGCCGAGAAGATCAAGCAGACCGCCTTTAAGATCACCCGCGCCGGCGAGCTCATGAGCCGCGAGGCCGCCCATCGTCTGGGTGTCGAGAAGGGCATTGTCGACCTGTCGCTGGCTCCCACGCCTGCCATCGGCGACTCCGTTGCCCGCATCCTCGAGATCATCGGCGTGGGCACCTGCGGTGGCCCCGGCACGACCTGCGCGCTCGCCATGCTCAACGATGCCGTCAAGAAGGGCGGCGTCATGGCCAGCTCCAGCGTGGGCGGCCTCTCGGGCGCCTTCATCCCCGTGTCCGAGGACGCCGGTATGATCGCCGCCGTCGAGGCCGGTGCGCTTTCGCTCGAGAAGCTCGAGGCCATGACCTGCGTGTGCTCCGTCGGCCTGGACATGATCGCCATCCCCGGCGACACCCCGGTCGAGACCATCGCCGGCATCATCGCAGACGAGATGGCCATCGGCGTCATCAACAACAAGACCACGGCCGTCCGCGTGATTCCCGCCATCGGCAAGGGCGTGGGCGACTGCGTCGAGTACGGCGGCCTGTTTGGCCGTGCGCCCATCATGCCGGTGAACCCCAACGCCGGCACCGTGCTTGCCCACCGTGGTGGACGCTTCCCGGCACCGCTGAACTCGCTGAAGAACTAGCTGAGGGGGACTGGCGAGGAGCCCCGGGGAGGGCAAATATATAAGGTCGCCTGCTCGGACAGTCCTGACTCGCACGGAGAGCACATTAAGTGCTCTCCGGCTCGTGCGGAACTCGCGATCGACCTTATATATTTGCCCTCCCCGGGGCTCCCGCACAACGGGACCTCGGTTGGGCTCTATCCCGGTTGCAGTTGCTTCGCTCCTGCACCACTAGGCTGGTGCGACGGTTTGGCGTTGGATCGGTTCTTTCTGATATATGCTGGTTGCGGCTCTTCTTTTGGGGGGGAGTCGCTTTTTTGTTGCTAGGAGGTTAGCCCGTGGTTGATGGGGATGCTCGCTCTGAGCTTCTTTCTGCTGATTGGAATCAGGAGTGGATGCGTCTGCAGGCCGCTCGGCATCGGGCTGATGATTCTTTTGAATGGGATAAGCGGGCTCGACATTTTCGACCTCTTGAGACTGCTCCGTATGCCCGGGATTTTATGAAATTGCTGGCTCTTGAGCCTGGTGAATCGGTGCTTGATATGGGGTGTGGGGCTGGGTCGATTGCTATTCCGCTTGCGCAAGACGGGCATCCTGTGATTGCGGCTGATTTCTCCCCCGCCATGCTGGGCACGCTTGATGCCGGCATTGAGTATTACGGGCTCGAGGATCTTATTACGCCGCTTGAGCTTGCTTGGGATGATGACTGGAATTTGGTTGGACCGGTCGCGAAAGCGGTAGATGTTGCCTTTGCCAGTCGCTCTGTCACCACGACCAACCTAAAAGGCGCGCTTGCCAAGCTTGATCGTACGGCTCGTCGGCGTTGTGCCGTCACGATGGTCGCCAACTCCAGCCCGCGCTATGACCTGCACCTGATGAACGCTATCGGTGCCTCGGTTACCCGCAGTAATGGCTTTGTGTATGCCTTCAATATCCTCATTCAGATGGGCGCCCTGCCGCAGGTTACGTACTTTGAATCGCCTCGTCGCGATACCTTCGATAGCCTTGAGGCGGGAGTGGCGGACTTCTCCCGCATGCTCGAGCACGGTAACGAGGATAAGATTGACCGTCTACGCGACTACGTCGCTCAGCATATGATTGAGAATCCCCATGCCGGCGAGCCAGGGTCCAAGGGCGTACCGCAGGGGCGTTACATGCTCGACCACGTCCGCAAGGTCCGTTGGGCGTTTATTGCATGGGAGCCGGTCTCCATACCCCGCCCGTAGCCCATCTAAAGCTTGCATCGTCTTCCCGCCCGGCATCCGCATTCTTTGCGAACTGGGCAAACGCGCTCCACACCGCGCCGTTCCTGCGTTATCGTGGGACAGCTCACGTAGATTAAGGCCCCGTCGCGGGGCGCCCCATACATAGAAAGCGAGAACCCATGGCACTGACAGATGCCCAGGTCAAGCAGCTTCGCAGCATGGCCCATCACCTCAACCCCGCCATCATCATCGGCAAGTCCGATATTAATGAGGGCACCGTCGAGCAGACGGTCGCCTATCTGGAGAAGCACGAGCTCGTTAAGTGCTCCGTGCTCGATGGCTCCAGTCTTTCCGCCCGCGAAGCCGCCGAAGAGCTCGCCGAGCGCTGCCACGCCGAGGTCGTCCAGGTCATCGGCCGCAAGTTCTCGCTGTATCGCGAGTCCTCGCGCAAGGATATCGAGAAGATCAAGCTCGTCTAAGAGCCAATGATCCGGCGAGCCAACACATAGCAAGCTTACGGGTGCCCAAGTACTTCGGGCGCCCGTTTTTTATCGCTCGACCAACACGCGATTGAGCCGCCCCTCCACCAAGCGCTCGTATAGACGCCTCGTCTCGGGCTCGGGCACGCCATTGACCTGCTCCCTCAGATGGTGCATATGCCCACTGTATAGCTCGACGATATCGCGCCGCCGCCCCGCCGCACTGTAGACACGCATGGCGCAGCGCACCATATCCTCACGCGCCGTTTCCTGTCGAAGCCCCGACTCCGCCAGCCAAATCGCCGACTGCAAATCGTTTTCTTCTAGAGCGGCATTTGCTCCCTTAATCATGCAATCGATGAACTTTGACTGCATAATGCGTCGCATACGCAAAAAGTAGGTGGGATTACAGCCATTGGGAACATACAGCGGTCCGGCATAAAGCTGCTCAATCTTAAGGCACAGCTCAACTAAATGGGGCCCGCGCGCACCCGTGCGATTTCCCAAAACCTCGCGGCTTATCTGGTCAAACAGCCGTACATCGGTCTTGACGTAGTCACTGTTGAGCCCAATGCATTCATTTTGGATGAGCACGCACGACTTGCCATCCGGCGTCGGTCCCAAAGCCGACCGCAAGCGCGATATCGTCGAGTATAGGTTGTTGCGGGCGCTATTGAACTCGGCATGGGGCCACAACTCCATGGCCAGCGTCTCACGATCGACGAGCGCATCCATGCCCAGCGCAAGCCGCTCGGCAAGTGTCGCCGCCTTCTTGCGGCGCCACATTTTGTCCGTGATGGGAAACCCGTCGCGCTCGGCGCGAAACGCACCAAACATGCGAATCTCGATATGGTCAATGGTATCAACGGCTTCAACCTCGCCGGCCTGGAACAGGCGCTCACCCTCCCCTTCCAGATCGTCACGCAGCGAGTACCGCGATAGCTCGCGCACGGGGAGTTTCTTACGAATTCTGGCCGCCGGCTCGCCCAGACAATGCATGGCAAGGCGTGCAAAGAGCCGATACGATGGCTCTAGAATCCCCGCGCGATTCATGGACATCCAGGCCGCAAGATCGCTATCTCGCCCCGCGCAAGCCAAATGCAGCGCCACCATCCATGCTTCTGCACCACCAACCTGCGTCTGGCTTATATCGAGCAGCTCCGCCTCCTCGCGCACCGAAACCATCGAGGTGTTACGCAGATACGCCGCACGCTCCAGCAGCAACGCATTGTCGCGCATGTATGCAATTGGCTCCTCAGCCAGTTTGAGCACCTGGACCGCGCGGAACTTCGCATTGACCGGCCGACCTTCTGCCAGCGATTGCCAGCCTTCTAGCAGCAGGCCAAACAGCTGAATCTGGTTGTCGCGCATGCGTACGGCAAAGCGATCGAGCTCGTTGAACGCCGCATCGTCGGTTACCGGCAAGCCGGAAAGGAGCCGCCGTGCCGCCAGCACCATGCGCACCCAGATAGCCGGCGCCTTAAGTCCACGTACATCGAGCGCGTCCCGTATCAGCGCCATCTCGTCGTCGCGCTCGTCGATCCCCGCAAACGACCCATCGAAGAGCTCCACTAGCATGCTATCGGCCCGTATAAAAGTCCCCGCGATATCGAGCTCGCAGTCATATGCTTTGCGCGTTTTGAGCTGCTGCAGAGCACCACCGTCGTCTCCCCGCTCAGCCAACCAGTGCTTGGCCCCGATATGTGCAAAGAGCATGTCGAGTGCCGTGTGTTCCGTCTCGATTTCCGGCACAGCAAGGTTCATGGGAAGCCCAAGCCCGTTGTCCCCATAGCAAACTGCCGTAAGGACCTGGGCGACCTTCCACGAAACGGGATCTATTTCACAGGCTGCCCGATCGCCCGCATGCTCAATGAGCGATGCCATGCAGCGGGCGAGCTTTGTGTTGGACACGCTGACCGCCGCCAAATATACCCCGAGTGCCTCGGCAGGCGTTGGCTCTGGAGCGTGATCTTCGGCATCGATCGTACTCAACGCCGCCCGGCAGACATCGGCACCGTGCCCCGTCAGAGCAAGATCGACCCCATACTGCCCGGCAAGTTCAAGGACCACGCTACGGTCCAGAAAGGCGTCGGCCAGGTCCATCGCCGCATCACATCGGCCTGCCTTGAGCAAAATTCGAGCCGCCCGCGGAACTAGCTCGGGACGGATCTCGGCCACCAACTTTCGCAGGCGAAGCCGTCCGTTATCCTCGGCGCCCAGGCACGTAAAGCTCCGGTCGGCCGGATCTAAACCAAAGATCGGGTAATCGCGTACAAGGTAGGACTGGTCGACCATCGACAGTCTCACCCCACAAGCCTCGAGCTCTGCGATATTGCCCTCGCCCATCAAAATCATGAGACATGCCACGCAAAACAGCGCATTATTGTCGAGCGAAGCCAGGTCGACAAGTGCCGCGCCATATACGTTGACAATCTCGTTTTCGAGCAGACCGGCTACGTCGCCTTGGCCATACAGACCCGTCTGCAATGCCGAAACGAGCTCGGGCACGCCCTGCGTAAGCTGATAAAAGTCGAGCGATGTGCTGATCGAAAACGCCGATGCCCACGCCGAATACTCATAGGCATGCACCTTGAGCATCTGCGCATTAATCTTAACCGAATCGCCCAGCCCATGAATCAGTTGACGATTTGAAGGACGGCAGGAGATAAAGACCCCTACCCCCATAGCGCGCAGGCCGCGAATCCTGTCGATGAGGTCTTCGGTATCGTGCTGATCGAGGTTTGGCACATTATCAATCGCGATAAGGGAGTGCGGTTTGTCTTTGAGTTCTTCGGTAACCACCTCGAGCTGCATAAACACCTCGCGCCCAGTGGCGCGATCGGCCTCGATAATCCGCACGGGGCCTCGCGTCGGGTCGCATTTAACCTCATGGGTGTACTGCAGCAGCACCGAGGTCTTCCCAAACCCGTCGGGCGCATAGAGAACCACGATGCCGGCCTTTCGGCCCTTGGCGAGAAGCTCATTCATCAAGCGTTCGCGTCGCACCATATAGCCTCCGCCCAGCGGCATCAGCTCGAGGTCGTCTATACTGTCCAAATCGTTTACCATGCCCGCTCCTCAACTCGACCGTATGGACACTGTAACCGCAAGACCATACAAGCCGCGCTATGAATAGAGCGACCTTGTGTTCTAGGTTGTCTTTTGGTACGCAAGCGGCAAGTTTTTGTACAGCGAGGGCCGATTGTTATTAATCCCCCGACTAATCGGTCTTTAAGCAGGTAAATGGCTTGTCAGCTTGTCCCATCTAAGCGGCAGTGTAACGCAAATGAACAAGGTTCAGCTATGTCATTCAACTCGCCTAGCACCCGCTACCGTCTACGACCTTTTAGTGGCATTTTTGCATAGAATCTGATATGGAATGAATCAAGCTGTCGGGCATCCGGCATTCGTCAAGCTTGCGGCAAGATTTTGGTCAAGCGGGCGGAAAGGGATAGCAAAAAGGCCCCCCGCAAAGCGGAGGCCTTAGGCAAGGCTATGTCGAGGTGCAGGATTCGCGCTACTCGCAGAGCGAAAGGGCGGCCTCGTCGGCAACGACAACGCAGTTGGTGTGCAGCTGCAGGATCGAAGCCGGGCACTTGGGCGTAACCGGACCATAGCACATATCGTGCACGGCCTGAGCCTTGGCCTCGCCGTTGGCGACGACCAGGATCATGCGGGCATACATGATGGTCTGGGTACCCATGGTGTAGGCCTGACGGGGAACATCGTCGATGCTGTCGAACAGGCGGCTGTTGGCCTGAATGGTGCTCTCGGTGAGGTCGACACAGTGCGTGCCCTTGGAGAAGTGGTCATCGGGCTCGTTGAAGCCGATGTGGCCGTTGTTGCCAATGCCGAGCAGCTGCAGATCCGGGTAACCGGCGGCCGCGACGATCTTGTCGTACTCAGAGCAGGCAGCGGCGGCGCCGGGGTTGGAACCGTCGGGCACATGCGTGTTGTTCAGGTCGATGTTGATGTGATCGAAGAAGTTCTCACGCATAAAGTAGTGATAGCTCTGGGGATCGTCGTGCGAAAGGCCGCGATACTCGTCCAGGTTGTATGTGCTGACCTCGGCAAAGTCGACGTCGCCCTTCTCGTACCAAGCAGCGAGCTGCTTGTAGGCACCGATCGGGGTGGAGCCGGTGGCAAGGCCCAGCACACAGTCGGGCTTGAGGATAACCTGCGCCGAGATGATATTGGCGGCCTTGCGGCTCATATCCTCGTAGTCTTTAGCTTTAATAATCTTCATTACGCGTCCTTTCTCGTACAAGAGAGGCAAGGCTCCCCTTACAAGCACTTGCCCGCGGCCCGCGTCGGCCGCAACCAACGTGTGCGGCCACCAGGGCGAGGTCGCGTAATGTATGTGTCTCGTGTCTAGCCGCGTCGAGGCCCCTGCCCGTCCACGGTGACCCGAAGCCTTTTAGCTTCGGACAAATCTCATCTTGCCACGGAGGGCGTCCTCTTTCAAGGGCGCCCTCCGTAAACGTGTTTGAATTGTAGGCTAATGGCCACGTGCACTTGCTAGCGCTCGCGAGCAACGATGAGCTGGTCCATCTCTTCGACATGCACGCCAACGGAGCCCTTGATGCTCGAGAACTCAACGGAGTTGCACACCAAGATGGGAACCGTCACATCGTAGCCCTCGGCAGCAATTGCCTCGCGATCGAACTCAATGAGCACATCGCCCTTATGGACGATGTCACCCACTTGCGCATGTACGGTAAAGTGCTTGCCCTCAAGCTGAACAGTGTCCAAACCAACGTGGATGAGCACGTCCAAGCCATCGACCGTGTTAAGCGCAACAGCGTGTCCCGTGGGAAAAATGGCCTCGACCTTGGCATCAGCCGGTGCAATCACGCGCGTGCCGGTAGGCTGAATCGCCACGCCCTGGCCCAAAAGGCCGGTGGCAAATGTCTGGTCGTTTACCTCGGAAAGCGGAATGACGTCGCCCGAGATGGGAGCATCCAGCGTAAGGACTCGACCACGCATACCAAAAGACCTTAGGACTTTAGTGAACATGCTCCCCCTCGGACATACCAATCGACCAAAATAGCCTTAACAGTTTACCACTTGGCACTCGTTTTTGACCATTAGGGAAGTTCGCGCTTGACAACCTCGACGATGTCGTCGACAACGCGCTGGGTCAGCTCGTGCGTCTCGGCCTCGGCCATAACGCGGACCAGCGGCTCGGTACCGCTCGGGCGCACCAAGATGCGGCCGCGACCATTGAGCTCCTTCTCGGCGGCAGCGACGGCATCCCAGATGGGCTGGCAATCGTCCAGGCCGGCCTTGTTGTCGGAATGCACGTTGACGAGTACCTGCGGGTACTTCTTCATGATGCCGGCAAGATCGGTGAGGGTACGACCGGTGCGCTTGAGCACGGCCAGCAGCTGCAGAGCCGTCACCAGACCGTCACCGGTGGTGTTGTGCTCCAGGAAGATGATGTGGCCGGACTGCTCGCCGCCGATGACGGCGCCGTCCGCGAGCATACGCTCCAGAACGTAGCGATCGCCCACGGCGGTCTGAACCATCTCGAAGCCCTGCTCCTTCATAGCGATGGAGAAGCCCAGGTTGCACATGACGGTCGAGACGATCTCGGAGTTGGCGAGCTTGCCGCGGGCGGCGAGGTCGGAACCGCAGATAGCCAGGATGTAGTCACCGTCGATCTCATTGCCCTCGCTGTCCACGAACAGTACGCGGTCGGCGTCGCCGTCGTGGGCCAGGCCGATGTCAGCATGGGTGCGCAGCACGAGCTCGCGCAAGGGCTCGAGGTGCGTAGAGCCGCACTCAACGTTAATGTCGGTGCCACAATAATCGGTGTTGATGGCATGGACCGTAGCACCCAGGCGCTGCAGCGCGGCGGGCGTGGTCTGGCAAGAAGCACCGTGACCGCAGTCGACGGCAACGACCAAGCCATCGAGCCTCAGGCCATCAAGCGTATCGATGGCATGATCGACATATGCCTTGCGAGCGTCCTTCATCTTGATGATGTGGCCAACGCCGGCACCGGTCGGCAGCGTATCGGCAGCCATGGCTTCCTCGGACATGACCCAGGCGCTGATCTCTTCCTCGACAGCATCGGGAAGCTTCATGCCCTTGCGGCTAAAGAACTTGATGCCGTTGAACTCCGGCGGATTATGCGAAGCAGAGATGACGATGCCGCCGTCGAGCTCGTTCTGAACGGTGAGCAGTGCCACGGCAGGCGTGGGGATGACGCCGCAGCAGTGCGGACGGCCGCCCTCGGCCATAATGCCGGCGGTCAGAGCGCTCTCGAGCATGGTGCCCGAAAGACGCGTGTCGCGGCCGATGCAGATGTCCGGACCAAGGAACTTGGTCGCCGCGCGACCCAGGCGAAACGCAAGATCGCACGAAAGATCGGCGTTGGCGACGCCACGGACGCCGTCGGTACCGAAGATGTTCTGGCCCAGCAGGCCGTATTCACGGGCCTGGCCAATAGCGATCTCCAAACGCTTTACAGCGATGGGATACTCGGCACGAACGTAAATGTAGCCCTTGGTGGCGCCGATGGCATAGCCGGCGATGGCCATAGCCTCCAGCACGCAGTGGGGATCGCCCTCCAGCACCGAACGGTCCATAAACGCGCCGGGATCGCCCTCGTCGGCGTTGCAGATGAGATGCTTCTGCTCCCCTTCCGCCTTCCGGGCGGCGTCCCACTTAAACCAGGTGGGGAAGCCCGCTCCGCCGCGGCCTGCCAGCCCGGAGACCTTGATCTCCTCGATCACCTCTTCCGGCTTCATCTTCAGGGCTTTGTCCAGGGCCTGGTAACCGGCATGGTTGATGTAGTCGTCAATGCTGGTGGGGTCCACCACGCCGCAGTTTCGCAGGGCCACGCGCTTCTGTTTTTTCAGGAACCGGGCGTCCTCATCACTGATGAACATGGCCTCCAGCTTGGAAAAATCCTTTTTCCGCACCGCTTCCACGATCCCCAGCGCGTCGGTCTCCGTGACCCGCACCAGGCGGTGGAGCAGCTGCTCTCCCTCGTAAATATCCACGATGGGTTCCAAATAGCACATACCGATGCAGCCCGTGGTCTCCACGGTAAAGCTGTCGGTGGCGGTCATGTGGCCGGCAAGCACTTTGGCCACCCGGGCCGCGCCGGCGGAAACCCCGCAGCTGCCCTGCCCCACCAGGATACGGATGCCATTGCCCGCTTCCCGCTGGCGCAACTGGCGGAGAATCTTAATGGTTTTCTCCGGGGTAAGATTCCCATAGGTATCGCCGTTAATCATCATCACCGGGGCCAGGGAGCAGCAGCCCAGACAGGCCACCTCGTTGAGGGTAAACATTCCGTCTTCCGTGGTCTCCCCATTGTGGATTCCCAGTTCCTGGGTAATAGCGGTCCGAATGCGTTCTGATCCGTTGACATGGCAGGCCGTCCCATCACAGAGCATGATCTGATACGTCCCCATGGGCTGCAAGCGGAAATAGCTGTAAAAGGTGGCTACTCCCATCACTTTGGCCGGGCTGTTGCCCGTGCGCTGGGCCACATGGTAGATGACCTCCTGAGGCAGATAGCCATAAATCGACTGGGCCTGCTGGAGAATCATGATCAGACTGGTGGCATCCTCCTGATATTGGCGCAGTACGCCTTCCATCAGGGATAGGTCAACACCTGACTTGAACTCGGTCATTATTTTCACTCCTTTGATTGACGGGGATTTCGTTTATCATCTTTACAGTTTTTTTATCTTATCTTTCATTTTCCCCGTGGCGTGCAAAACATTATCGGTTAAATTATAGTCCCCTGGCACACGATTTGCAAGCCCAATTCCACGACTGGCCAAAAGTTTTTGTATACTTTCCCCTAAAAATCTGACATTTTCCCAGGCTTTTCGTCTCTCTTTTGTTCCTTTTCTCACAACCTTTGCAAAAAAACTTGCAAGTGAAAAAGAGACTTGAAAACTTCAAGTCTCTTTTTGCATGATTTCTTTCAAATTGTATGTCATATACCGCCTTGGGCAGAAATCTCACACGTGATGCTTCACCCGATCATGTTCCTCCGCCCGCTTGGCGTTGTTAAACCGATCCAGGGTCCCCACCAAGTAACCGGTGATCC
>CAJLAV010000033.1:0-17684 GCA_905204735.1 uncultured Collinsella sp.
ACGCCCACCAAATGTTCGCAGCTCAGAGGCTATGTCCTCTGGGCTGTTTTGTTTTATGTCGCCAAATCCGCCGGCAGTTCCAACCGCCCAACTAGCCAAAAGCCGACCATCTACTTGCCGATCTATCCATCGGCATAACCAATCAGTCCGCACCGCAACTTCTCAGCAAAACGCCGCGATGTCTGCGCCCTGCGGTATCCTTGAGCCACTTGCACCTGCAGCACCAAGGAGCCGCCATGCGCACCGAGCTCGATGTCCCCTTTTCGCACAAAGAAGAAGCCAAGGCGCTGGGCGCCAAATGGGACCGGACCAAGAAGATCTGGTATGTACCCAGCGGCGTCAACCCCGAACCCTTTGCCGAGTGGCTGCCCGGTGTTGACCGATCCGACCCCTCAGCGCCGTATATATATCTAGTACTGGGCAAGCGCGAGTGCTGGAAGTGTCACAAAGAGACCTCGGTCGCGGCCTTCGGCATTCCCTATCGAGCCGATAACGACGAGAGCATCGTCATCGCGCACGCGCCCAACGAAGCCGGGCACATTGCCATCGACACGGCCAACGCCAACGCACTCGCCATCGTGCCCGCTCTTGGCTGCGTGCCAGGCGAGATCCGCGACTACCTTCATAAGCGCTGCGGCTACAAGCCCGTAGGCGCGCGAGCCTCCAAAGCCCCGTCGCTCGGCAACACGTGCACCAGTTGCGACGCGCTGCAAGGCAGCCGCTATCTGTTCGAGGAGCCCTCGTCCCCATTTGCCCTCACTGCCATCAACAAGCTGCCGGCACTGGAGTTTGTGCGCGTCGAAGTTGCCGGCGTCTTTGGCGTCCCGGCCACGCGTACCGACTTTGACCAGGCGCTCTTTACCTGGGCACGCGACCATCACGCCGAGTTCCACAAGCAACTCGGTGAGGGGATTTATTTGTAGAGGCAAAAGACACTCACAGCCAACTCCTCCGCATCACCTATCCCTCGTCGCCGGCGTCATACACGATATCGAGGCCACAAACAGGGCATTTCTCCGGATACACCGGCATATGAACGCCTGTCCGTTTTCTCACTTCGTCGCTGAGTCTGTCGCGCGCATCGATGAACCGAATGTCGAGACACGGTATTTGCGAGCCGCAGCAAGGGCAGGTGACGACAAACGACCAGCAATCAACCTCTACGCTCGGAAACATATTGTTGTCTATAAGGGCACACGGCAGTTTTCCGTACTTCCCCATCGCAATATCGCCTCGCCAGCTCATACACGCTCCCCTCTCGCTATACAAAACAGGAAGAGCATGCACCGGCGGGCGGGCGCGAGATTGCATCGCCACGCGATCCGATCAAACAACACGATCGTCAAAGAATGCCAAAGCCAAATACGCTAATACGACAGAAGCCCCGCCTTTTCACGCTTCTTTTCCGAGCGATCGAACTCAATGCGATGGGCCTCAAGAAACACCGTATTGGGTCGCCACTGACGCTCATTCGGCTGCCTTAGCGTCGCACCCGCAAAGGAAGCGTAGCCGGTCTTATCCAGCAGGTACGATCCGCACAGCCGATATTCGCCGCAAACAGGCTCAAACGAAATCAGGTGAGCATCAAATAGGGAATGAAGATCGCGCCGAAGTAGAATGCCATTGCTGGCAACCTGCGATTTGGGTCCCGAGTAATTCTCGATATGTGCAGCCTCCAGAGCTTCGCTGACGCCGCAGTCCGACACCGCGCAACGTCCGTCATAGGCGGCAACGAGCTGCTTGCGGAACCATTGCTGCCCCAATCGCTCGCGCCTTAACGCATAGCGGACCTTTTCGTCGTCGGTCGCACCCTGTCCGGCAAACTCAATATCGACGGGCATGTGCTTCAGATAACTCATGTCGGGTGCAAAACGAGGGTCCGGTCCGCCTTTATGAACAGGACCGTGCAGAACAAACCATCCGTTTTCGGGCTCGAACCGCTCAACAAACGCAAGGCCGAGCACCTTATAGCCCACCTCGGTTGCAAATATGACTCCGACCGGAACGCCACATTCCATGCAGTTGAGCATTTTACGGTTGTAATTCTGGTCTCGAAAACCAACGGTACCCGGCGCTTGAACCGAGTACTTAATGACCCACGTACCATCGTCCAAATAGAGCGGAGGCACATCGGTGTAGAAGCTCTTTTTAGAGTTATGGACCGAAAGCGCAAAGATCTTATTGGGATCTTGCTTCACCCGATCCTGGCCCGGCCAGAAGATCCCTGAATCCCGCGTTACGGGAAAGAAGCCGAGCCAATTCTCAAACGATACTGATACTGAGGGCTATCTTCCTTGGTGTGGTGCGGAAGGCTGGTCCAAACGCCGCCGCGCTGTTCCTCATCCAGAAACCACTCCCATGCCTCAACGTATTCGGAAGGCACGAGACTGCAGGCGCGGTCATAGCTTGGTCCATCCATCAACGGAACAGCAAGGTCAATGTCGTTCATCGCCAGCACCTACAACCATACGAACGCGAGTCATGCCCCTCAATAATATGGCCGAGAGTCAATTATTACGAGATCTCATTCCGCGATCGGCACATCGTTGATGCTCTCGGTTTGCCGCTGGCGCGTTTGTACCCCGCTGCCCCACTTCCCTGTATACTGATGTAGCACGTGTTTCATCCGGGCTTGTTGGGCCGGATTGTTCATGGGAGGTTCTTGTGGCTGTTTCGAATCCGCCTAAGGGAAGCGTTTCTTCTTCGTCCATCAAGCCGGTTACGCGCAAGGCCGTGCGTTGCCAGCGCGAGGTCGCTTGGCTTGTCACGCAGGCAGCGGGCAGGCTTGTGGCGACCACTCAGGACGTCAATGCGCCTACGCCGAGCTTTGTGCTGGCAGTGGCGCTGGATCGAGTACGCCAGCTGGAACTCGCCGCACAAGAAGACGGCAACCATCTTGGCTACCAGGACGCTATGGCGCCCGACCTGCAAACGTTCTGCCACATGGCCAAGTTGCCCGCCGCGCCCAATGCGCTTTCGGACGCAGGCTACATGTTTACGCTTTCGGGCGCGGACCTTATCCGCGACATCTATGCATACTGCAGCGAGCTCGCCGAGCGCCACGTCTTTGGCACGGCTGAAGTCAAACCGGGAAATGTCATCAAGCTGGTTCTTAGGCTGTTCTTGATAGACGGGTTCGGGGCCATGCCGGCGTAAGCCGAGTCTTTAGCATCACCGTCGACTGGGCAACAACCGCTTTACCTTAGTGGGCGCCAATCGAGGGTCGATTATTGAGTCGCCTCGTCCACTAACGCATTTATTCCACGCGCTCTGACAGTCGATATTTGCGGTTGCGGCTTGTCGACGGCGCCGTGGGCTCAAGCTCGCCTTGAGCAATGAGCGCGTTGACGCGCGACCTAACCTGGGAAATTGTAAGCCCTGTGTGCTCTGCCAGCTCGCGCGTCCCCAGCTCGCCGTAGTGTTTGAGTGCCGTCACAATTAAGCCCCCGCCATGATCGACCGGCTCGATCTTTGAACGGTAAAGTACGACCTTGAACCGATCGAACCCCGGGCAGAACAGGGGCTCGGCCAGACCATGCGCGCGCATGGCATCGATCATCATCGGGATGCCCGAGCCATTGCCCTCAGCCGGCGAACCTGCGCCATCCGGCAGCGGGACAATCGACATGAGCTTCACAAGCGTCGCGTTACGGCATCGGGAGCTGCCGTCAAACAAGTTCTCGCGAGTCTTTCCCCCGTAAAGGCCGCCAGGATTCGTCACCTCGACACGATCGTCAAAGACGTCGACGGTAATCGATTGTCCACAGAACCGATCCCCGTATTCTCGATGGATTACGGCGTTGGCGATTGCCTCGCGCAGAACCTCCTCGGGAATCTCCAGCGAGTCGACACGCGAGACGCCTTGGACGGTCGAGGTTCGCCGCAAATTCTTGGCGACGGCCGCGACGGCATCCGAGATCATCTCGCCCAACGTTCCCTCACAGATTGTGCGGTCCATGAACCTCAGCGATCCCGCCGTGCCTTTCCGGGTCCCCGCATAGACAGCCATGTCGATAAAGAGCTTGGGATAAAACTGCTGAGGGTAGGTGCCCGCAACTAGGAGTCCAGCCTTGGTAACATTGCCCTGGGAATCAAGGAAATTTAGGCGCTCCAGCTTCGTTTGTTTGTCCGGCGCGCCGCGCATTGCCCGAGGCGTCAACGAGAAAGCCCGATCTATCGTACGGTCGACCAGCGCCTCGTCGAGATCGTCCGCGCCCGCGCCCGCCACCGCGTCGCGATCGCTCGGAGTCGCTCGACCGTATGACGCCAATGCGAGCACCTCGGTCGACGAAAGCGGCACATCTTTGTCATCGATGCGCTTGTAGCTGCCGCCCTGGGCGCCCCGCTCTATGACATAGCAGGGCTTGCTCGACGGATCGAGCTCCTCAATCGTAATGACGAGAACGATGACGCCCTGAAGCTCCACTCGCTCGATCGTGTATTTGGGCGGATTGGCCAGCTTTCCGCGACCGCCGGCATCGCCCATGCCTGCCACGAATTGGTTGAGCACTTTCTCGGTCTCAAAGTTTGCAACTGGGACAAAACCCGCGCGCTCGCTCACTCCGAGTACGATGATGCCGCCGGCGGTGTTTGCGAAAGCGCTGACCGTTTCCCATACGTCGCGGGAAAGCGTCGTGGCGCTCTCCTTGACCTCGACGTTAAGATCGTCCGAGCCCATGCGCCTTAAAGACTCGAGCAGACCGGTCAGTTCGTTTTCGTTCATCTGCACGTCCTTTCGCTCGGTTCTGCGAAGAATGCCGCGAATAGATTTCCTTAGTCTCTCAGTTATCTCTCGTAATTATCTCTCATCTATCTCTCTATCTCTCGGCTTAGAGATAAGAGATAGATAGAGATGGAATGTCTACCATTTGCTTCATTTATACATATTTTTGCTGGTAGAACAATCGGTATTGAGACAATACCATGATTGCCTGTCTCTTTGCTGCTCAGTTATCTCTCATATTTTTCTCTCATCTTCCTGTCATCTCTCATATTAGAGACGAATGAGAGACGAGAGATACGCGAGTGATGGACGAGCGAGGATTTTCGGACGGTCGGATATCGAGAGTGGATATTCGGACGGTTTTTGGGGCTTTTGCGGCAGATTCCGTCCAAATATCCATTCTCGTTCGATAGGTATCCGGAAATCCTCGCTCGTCCGTCCGAACATCCACTCTCGTTTGGCGAGTGTCCAATTATCCATGCTCATGCAGCGGGCACGCGGGGCCTTTGCCCAATCCGCCAGCATCGTCTCCAGTTCGTTGCAGAGCCGTGGCCCCATATGGGTATACTCTCGAGGATTCGACTCGATTCGCCCCCGCTGGGACGTCAAAGGAGACTGCATATGTCCACCACCCCCACCGATCCGCGCGCCGCCGCTGCCGCGCTGTTGGTACCCGGAACCACCTGCCACGGCTTTGCCGTCGAGCGCCGCGAGACCGTGCCCGAGCTCGACGCCGATGCCTATGTGCTGCGCCACACTGCCTCGGGCGCTCGTCTGCTGTACCTGGCGTGCGACGACGAAAACAAGGCCTTTGCCATTGGCTTTAAGACGCCGCCGGCCGATTCCACCGGCGTGTTCCATATTCTTGAGCACTCGGTGCTGTGCGGATCGGCCAAATTCCCCGTCAAGGAGCCGTTTGTCGACCTGATCAAGAGCTCCATGCAGACGTTCCTCAACGCCATGACCTACCCCGACAAGACCATCTACCCCGTTGCCACCACCAACGAACAGGACCTGTACAACCTGATGGACGTGTATCTGGACGCGGTGTTCAACCCAGCCATCTACACCAAGCCGACCATTTTTGAGCAGGAAGGCTGGCACTACGAGCTGGACCTGTCGGAGGACGCCGAGGGCGACGGCAACGCCGCGAGCCTGCACGAGGGCACGCTGCGCTATAACGGCGTGGTGTTCAACGAGATGAAGGGCGCGCTGTCCGACCCCATGAGCGTGCTGGACGACGCTGTCAACGCCGCGCTCTATCCCGACACCGCCTATGCGCACGAAAGCGGCGGCGACCCGCGCGCGATCCCCGCGCTCACCTACGAGCAGTTCCTGGACACGCACGCGCGCCACTACAATCCTTCCAACTCTTATATAACGCTCTACGGCGACCTAGATGTGGACCGCGCGCTGGCGTTTTTGGACGAGCGTTATCTGTCGCAGCCGAGTGCCGCGAGCTGCCGCATGGACGCTGCCGTCGCCGCCGGCGAGGACCCGTCCACGCTGGCGCCCAATCCGCTGGGCGTGCAGGCACCCGTGACCTGCGAGTACAAGCGCGTCGAGATGGCCACTACACCCGAGAACGCCCTGGTGGGCCTGGGCCTGGTGCTGGGCAGCGCGCTCGACCGCAAACGCACGATCGCGGCGGATATCCTGTTCGAGGCACTGCTGGGCTCCAACGAAGCACCGGTTAAGAAGGCCATTCTGGCCGCCGGCCTGGGCGGCAACGTGGTGAGCTACACCGCGGCCGAGAGCCTGCAGCCCTACGAGCTCATCATGCTGCAAAACGCGCAGCCCGGCGTGGCGCGCGAGCTGCGCCGCGTGTTCCAGGACGCCTGCCGCGACCTATGCGAGCATGGCGTTCCGCGCGAGCGCCTGGAAGCCATCATCAGCAGCAACGAATACGACCTGCGCCAGCGCGACTACGGTATCGCCGACGGCGTGGCCATTGCGTGCGACGCGCTGAGCACGTGGCTCTACGATGACGACGCCGCGACGCTGGCGCTCAAGTACGGCCCGGTGTACGAGGAGCTGCGTAGCGAGCTGGACGGCAGCTATTTTGAGGACCTGCTGCGCGAGCTGGTGCTGCAGAACGATCACATGGCACTGGTCGAGCTGGTGCCGGTGGACGCCGCCGAGGGTTCGGAGGGTGCCGAGGCCGCCGAGCTGGCAGCCAAGCGCGATGCCATGACCGATGCCGAGCTGGCCGACGTGGTCGAGCGCACGGCCGCGCTGCGTGCCGCGCAGGAGGCGGAAGACACACCCGAGGCCAAGGCCACGCTGCCGCGCCTGCGCGTGTCCGACATTGGCGAGGCGCGCCCCGAGCCGCCACTGGTCGTGGACACGACCGCGCCCATCCCCTGCCTGCGCCACGGCATCCCCACCAACCGTCTGGCCTACGCCATGCAGTATTTCGACCTGAGCTGCGTCGCGTTTGAGGACCTGCCCTATGTGACACTGCTCTGCCGCCTGCTTAAGCAGCTGCCCACGCGCGAGCACTCGGCCGAGGAACTCGATAACTTACTCGCCGGCAAGCTCGGCTTTTTGAGCTTTACGACCGAAGTCATGACGCAGCCCGAAGTAGACGGCGTGCGCCCCTACCTGCTGGTGAGCGCCGGCGCCCTGTCCGAGAAGATCGATGCACTGGCGAGTCTGCCGCGCGAGGTATGGTCGAGCACGCTTTTGGCAGACGCCGACGCCGACCGCATGCGCGACGTGCTCACGCAGATTCGCATTGGGCTTGAGCAGGGCTTTATCAACAACGGCCACTCGGCGGCACTCGGTCGCGCGATGAGCTACAGCTCGCCTTCGGCCGTGGTGCGCGAGCAGCTTTCGGGCGTTGATTTCTATCTGTTCCTGCGCGATTTGCTCGAGCACTTTGACGAGCGCGTGGACGGGCTGCGTACCAAGCTTGCCGAGCTGGCGGAGCGCATCTTTGTGGCCGATGGCTGCATGGCGAGCTTTACCGGCAGCGACGAGGACTTTGACGCGTACTGGGATGCCGCGGGCGACCTGGGGCTGGATGCGGGCGATGGTGCCGGCCGCGACGCGCTCGCGGTGCCGGCGCCGTGCGACCGCCACGAGGCTTTCGTGATCCCCAGCGACATCTGCTTTGCCGCGCGTGCGTGCGATCCGCGTCGCCTGGGCATTGACGTGACAGGCGCTTGGGCCGTGGCTGCCAACGCGCTCTCCTACGATTACCTGTGGAACGAGATTCGCGTGAAGGGCGGCGCGTACGGCTGCGGATTCCGCGCAGCCGGCGAGCGCCAGGCGGCGTTCTACACCTACCGCGACCCGGCAATCGACCCCTCGATTGAGCGCGTGGCGCGCGCAGGTGAATGGCTCGGCAGCTTTGAGCCCGACGAGGCCGCCTTTGAGGGCTTTATCGTGAGCTGCGTGAGCGGCATGGACGCGCCGGTGAAGCCGTACGCGCTCACCAAGCGCCGCAACACGACCTACCTGGCCGGGCTCGATCCACATGCACGCGAGGAGCGCCGCGCCCAGATGCTCGCCGCCACGCCCGGTAAGCTGCGCTCGCTCGGCGCCGACGTGACGCGCATCGCAGCCGAGTCGCCCACCTGCGTCTTTGGCGGCCGAGACGTCATCGCCAAGAGCAACGCCGGCTTCACCGTAGTCGACCTGTTGGCATAACCACAGCAAGCAAAACCGCCACAAAGGGGACAGGTACCTTTGTGGCGGTTCGAACACTTGTTCTATACGTACATGTGTTCTATAGTATGGGTGATTGCTTCGGGATTAAATTGCAACTAGAATATAGTTGCAGAATGTGAGGCAGGATGGCTCGGATCGACAAACTCATCGCCCAGCTGCTTAGCTGTCCTTCAACGTATAGATTTGCTGACTTTCTTAAAGTTATGGCTTCATATGGCTTTGAAATGGACAACAAAGGCAGGACATCCGGATCGCGCATTCGCTTCTACAGGCCATCGGACGGCAGAATGTTCGTGATGCACGCACCCCATCCATCTGACGAATTGACGGCGGGAACCATCCGAAACATCGTTCGATTTCTACAAGATGTCGGAGGCAGCCATGAGTAACGTTTTGGCTTACAAGGGTTATTTCGCCCCGGTCGAGTTCGATGCCGAACAGCATGTGCTAACAGGTATGGTCGCCGGCATTAGGGACGCAATTGTATTTGAAGGCTCCACGGTTGAAGAAGTGGAGCGATGCTTCCACGACGCCGTCGACGATTACCTTGAGTTTTGTGCCGAAAAGGGCAAGGAACCAGAGCGGGCTTTTAAGGGCTCATTCAATGTGAGAACAGGCTCCGAGCTTCACAAGCAGGCAGCACTGGCGGCGGCAAAGAAGGGTGAATCGCTTAACAAATTTGTGGCCGAAGCAATCGCCGCGGCGTTGTAATAGAGACGAGTCGCCATCAAAACAACCACGAGGGTGTCTGTGTTCCCTTCGTGGTTGTTTTTGCTGTTTGCCCAGATAAAACCTGCCAAAATAAACCTGTCCCTTTTTGGTAGGTTTGGGAGAGAGGGCCGGGATGGACAAGGCTGAGTTGCGGCGAGCGGTGATTGCTCGGCGCGATGCTATTGATTTGGACTTGCAGGCGGCGAAGTCTGCTGATATCTGTGCGCGGCTGGTTGAGCTGCTGGGCCGCTTGGATGCCGCGGCGCCGCGCACCGTTGCCGTCTATGCCGCGATGGGTTCCGAGGCAGACCCTGCCGCGTTTGCCGCTGCGGCCGCCGTGCGCGGCTGGCGCGTGGCCTATCCGTGCATGCTCTCGGCAGCAGACGCCGTGGCTTGTGGCCAGCGTATGTGCATGCGGGCAGTTGCTGTCGACGATGCGTCCGCGGCTCCGTTTATCGGCCACCCCACGCGGGCCTTCGCAGCCACGGACATCGACGGCAGCCGCTTCCCCACCGTGCCTGCCGTGGCTCTCGACATGATTATCGTGCCACTCGTAGCCTTCGACCGCACCGGCGCGCGCCTGGGCTACGGCGGCGGCTGCTATGACCGCTACCTGCCCACAGTTGCATCTGAATGCCAAATCGTCGGCATCGCCTTTGACGAGCAGCGTGTCGACCACGTTCCCACCGACGCCCACGACCTGCCACTGCCCAACATCGTCAGCGCCTAGCCGCCGCTGTATCGCACCCGCAAGATGAGCGTGGAAAATCTCCCACTTTGAGCCCCCTTACGAGCCAAAACGGGAGATTATCCACACTCATTCAACAAGCGTCCGAAAATCCACGCTCGTCCGTCCGATTTTCCACGCTTGTGCAGCCAAACGCCCTGCAACTGCCTCAGCACGCACGCGGCACGCCGGCGACCTTGAGCTTGCGATCGAGTTTTGTCGGATCCCTTAGATCATCCCAGCACAAGCGCACGATTTTGCAGTTATCAAGCAGCGAAAGCCTCGACTCGCGCTGGCGCTCATCGAACTGCGCCTTCGCGAGCTTGCCCTCCTCCGCCGCCTTCTCGCTTTTAACGAATCCGTCGAACTCCCCGATAATCAGCCGGTCGCCCACGCGCCACAAGTAGTCGACGCGATACGGTCGTCCCGGCTCAACCGGGTCGAACAGCTCAACTTGCAGCTCCGGCGTCTGCCAGCCGCGCTCGATCATCAGGGCACGCGCCTTGGACTCGCCGCCGCTTTCCGACAGCCCATCGGCACATCGTGCAACCCTGCGCGCCGTCACAACGCCGCGACGATTCAGGCCAAGCTTGTCGACAGTCTCAACGAGATGCTCCTTCGACAAAAGTTGCTCATGGAGCGCCGAATCCGCGATGATCAGTCCCTCGACAAACGATGCATCGACCAAGCAATCCGTAATCGTTTGATCGATATCGGTTACGGCGATATCCATCTGGGTGGCTCGTGTTTGACGAGCATAGCGATGACGAATGACCTGAGAGCCCGGCGTCGTCGATTGGGCTGGCATCGCGGCGATATGGATGTGCGTCAAATTGGCATGCGAAACCGAAAGGCCATAGATAACAGCCGCCGTATAGGAGCAAAATGTCCAGTCGGGGTGCTTTTGCGCAAGCGCCCGCACCCGATGCAGATAACGCTGCCGAAACTTGAGCTCGGACCAGTATTCCGGACGCGCATACAGCCCCGGCATGACCGCCTCTAGACTTCCCGCCTCCGCCCGCCGCTCAATCTGCTTTGCCTCCGCCGCCGTGCGCGCGTACACGCAGCTCATCTGCTGTTCGCACGCCTTAATGTGACTTGCAAGTCTTTGATTCGCCGTCATGTTTCCCATGTCGCCTCCCAACTCTTGGAACGGCGCAAACGTACCAGACGGTTTCATGCGAAGTCTGACCAAATACCGTCCAGGCGCTGACCAAATGCTTGACGGTTTTGGACGTTTTAGGCTGATGGCTTATATCTGCAGGTAGAAGCCTTGCCAAGAGGTCCCTGTCTCCACATTTTGAGGCCTTGGTCCATTGGGTTATCAGAAAGAAAAACCCGTCGAGATTCAAGACTACGCCAAATGCGACTTTGCCTCTGCATGCACCGTCTCTTAGCCGAGCCATCGGCATCTACATGCCTAAAAAATGAGCGTGGATAATCTCCCGTTTTGAGCCTAGTTTTGAGCCAAAAGTGGGAGATTATCCACGCTCGATTTGTAAACGTCCGAAAATCCACGTTCGTCACGCCGCGAGCACAGCAACGGCCGCAGCAGCAACCACAGCTACAGCCGCAGCCTAGTGCTCCTCGCCGGCGCGGGCCAGGTCGTAGGGCGTGGTCTGGTAGACGTAGTAGTTGAGCCAGTTGGTGTAGAACAGCTGAGCTTGGCTGCGCCAGACGTTGCGCGGATCGGCGGAGGGGTCGTCGCCCGGGAAGTAATGCGCCGGCACCTGAGGGTTGAGGCCGCGCTTCACGTCGCGCTCGTACTCCAGGCGCAGCGTGTCGGTATCGTACTCGGGGTGACCAAAGACAAAGAAGCGACGGCTGTCGGTCGACTTGACGATGTACAGGCCCACCTCGTCGGACACGGCCACGACCTCAAGCTGCGGCTCGGCCTCCACGTCCTCGCGGCGCACGTCGGTGTTGCGCGAATGTACGGCATAGAAGCGGTCGTCAAAGCCGCGGACCAGCGGGCTTTGCGGCTTCACCAGATAATGCTCGAACACGCCGCTCGCCTTTGCCGGCAGGTCGTACTTCTGGATGCCGTAATGATGGTACAGGCCGGCCTGCGCGCCCCAACAAATGTGCAGCGTAGAGTGCACGTGCGTGGTGGACCAATCCATGATCTGGCAGAGCTCGGGCCAGTAGTCGACCTCCTCGAACGGCATCTGCTCCACCGGCGCGCCCGTGATGATCAGGCCGTCGTAGTGGATGTCGCGGATGTCGTCGAACGTGCGGTAGAACGTCTCCAGGTGGCCGGCGCTCACGTGCGTGGCCTCGTGCGTTTTCGTGCGCAGCAGGTCCACCTCCACCTGCAGCGGCGTGTTGGAGAGCTTGCGCATGATCTGCGTCTCGGTAGCGATTTTGGTGGGCATGAGGTTGAGGATGAGCACGCGCAGCGGACGGATGTCCTGGTGCAGCGCGCGGTACTCGGTCATGACAAAGATGTTCTCGCTCTCGAGCTGCGCGGCGGCAGGGAGGGCGTCGGGGATGCGAATGGGCATGAATGCTCCTTACGAGTCAGTTGCAGTTATGGTACAACGACCGGCCCCATCCGCGCGAGTACATCGCCCGGCGATGCCGTCAGCGGCCCAAATCACTCCAAAAGTAGAGATTAAGGCATGCCCAAAAATCTATGGCGCTTTAGCCTAGCAAAGTGGCAGCAGGACGCTACAATGGTTCGACGCGAAAAACTCGGCCGAAAGGATACATATATGTACCAAACGCGTAAGATCGGTGTGGTCGGCCAGGGCCACGTAGGAGCACATGTTGCCAACAGTCTGCTCATGCAGGGCATTGCCGATGAGCTGTACCTGTGCGATATCAACGAGGCCAAGGTGACGTCCGAGGTCCAGGACCTGCGCGACTCCCTTTCGTTTGTCCCGTACAACACCAAGATCGTCAACTGCTACGACCACTACGAGGAGCTTGCCTGCTGCGACGTCATCGTCAACGCCGCCGGCAAGGTCGCGCTGGCCGCCGGCAACCGCGACGGCGAGCTGTTCTTTACCACCGACGCCGCCCGCACCTTTGCCAAGCGCATCGTCGACGCCGGCTTTGACGGCATCTTCGTGAGCATCTCCAACCCCTGCGACGTCGTGTGCACCGAGCTGTGGCACCTGACCGGCTACGATCCCAAGAAGATCATCGGCTCGGGCTGCGGCCTGGACTCCGCCCGCGCACCGAGATCTCCAAGAAGGTCGGCGTGAGCCCCAAGTCCATCGACGCCTACATGATCGGCGAGCACGGCTTTAGCCAGTTGGCCGCCTTTAAGGCCGCAACCATCGCCGGCAAGAGCCTTAACGAGCTTCAGGCCGAGAACCCCGACAAGTACGCCTTTGACCACATGGAGGTCGAGGAGCTCGCGCGCAAGGGCGGCTACGTAACCTACCAGGGCAAACAGTGCACCGAGTACGCCGTCGCCAACTCCGCCGCGCGCGTTTGCGCCGCCGTGCTGCATAACGAGCACGCCGTGCTTTCCGCCTCCACGCTCATGACCGGCCAGTATGGCGAGGAGGGCATCTTCACCTCCCTGCCGTGCGCGATCGGTGCCAAGGGCGTCGAGGAGGTCTACACGCTGGACCTGTCCGAGCACGAGCTCGAGGGCTTCCACAAGAGCTGCCAGCACATCCGCGACAACATCGCCCAGCTCGACTGGTGGGACGCCGAGGCCTACGACGCAAAGTAGGCCGCTGGCTACCGCAACCTTGCGAATCTATGCGCGATACTAAGCGGGCCGCGCCGGAAATCCCCGGCGCGGCCCGCTTTTTGACTCATGTGGCCCGCTTGCGAATCGAAGGTTAATGCTTTTCCCGTTACCTAGTACTGCTCGATGCCCATGTAGCGACGAACCTCGGGGCTGTGGTCAAACACCTTGCCGCGGGCGGCGCGCAGCTCGCAGCTCATGTTGTAGAAGAAGATCGGCTCCAAGTACGAACGCACGCTGGCGGGCACGTCGCCCACGCCGTACTCGAGCGCGTCGAGCACCATGATCGTATCGGTGTGCGTGTTGAGGAACGCAAGAGCGCGCTCCTCCATGGGGCGGCACTCGCCCGATCCGAGCTGCACAAAGTAGAACACGCCGGGCTCGGTGGCTTCGAACGGGCCATGGAAGTACTCGCCGGAGTGGATGTAGCAGCAGTGCTGCCACTGCATCTCCATGAGCGAGCAGATTGCCATGGCGTAGGTCTGGCTAAAGTTGGGGCCGGAGCCCAGGATGTAGAAGAACTTGTGCTGCTGGCAGAGCTCGGCAAAACGGGCACCTAGCTCGGCGTTGACCTTCTCGCGCGCGGCGGGCAGCAGCGCATCCATCTGCTTGAGGCCCTCATACATGTCGGCGAGTGCCTCGTAGCCTTCCTGCTGGTCGAGCAACTCGGCGGCGATCAGAGCGCCGATGCCCTGCGGCACCTCGGCCTGCGACACGCCTTCGCCCCACGGATAGACCCAGGTGGTCCACTTGCCGCTATCGATCTTGGAGCCCTCGCAGTCGGTAAGGGCAATGACCTCGGCACCGGCGGCCAGCGCCATCTCGCAGCCGTCGACGACTTCCTGCGTGTTGCCGCTGTGGCTGCAGGCGATGACGAGCGACTTCGACCCCAGGCTCTTGGGAGCCATCAGGCAAAACTCGCGTGCCGTGTAGACCGTCGAGGTAAACGTGGTGGCCTCACGCTTGAGCAGCTCGTTGGCCGGCATGAGATCGATCATCGAACCGCCACAGGCGATCCAAAAGACGTTCTCGATCTTGCCCTTGCGCTCGATGATTTCCTGAACCAGATCATGTGCGTTCATGCTGATGCTCCTCCTTGTGGGGCGGCTTTGAACGACGACAGCTCGTACCTGCTGTCGTTCTATGTTGTCCTATTTATAGCACGTGTAACAACGCCCGTGAAGTCATCTCAGCAAATTTGTTCTATGTTGTTCTATCTGTGGACGTTAGATGTCGAAGACGTAGCGCGAGCCCACGATCTTTTGGCGGCCGAGCAGTAGAGGGCGCCCGCCGGCGTCGGTAAAGTACGCCTCCATATAAAAGAGCGGCTCACCGACCGGAATCTCGAGCAGCGGGGCCGTCTGAGCATCGGCAAGCGCAATCTCCACGGTGCAGGGGTCGGACTTGAGCGGCGCGCGACCCGAATGCTCGGCAACGAGCGCAAAGATTGAGTTATCAGTGAGGTCCTCGTCAGCCAGCGTCTGCAGGTAGGGATGGTCGGCGAGCACAAAGGCGTTGTTCTCGAGCATGACGGGGATGCCGTCGGCCGTGCGCACGCGCTCGACCACGATAAGCTCGCAGCCGGGCTCCACGCCAAAGAACGCCGCATCCTCGTGCGTCGCCGCGACCACCGTGCGCGACACCAGACGCGCACCCGGCACCATGTCGTTGGCAGCACAACCCTCAGTAAAGCTCTGGACGTCGCCCTTCTGGCGAATCTTGCGTTTGAGCTTGGGAGCGCACACAAACGTGCCCCTCCCCTGCTGGCGGTTGAGGTAGCCCGCGCGCGACAGCTCCTCGATGGCACGGCGCACGGTGATGCGCCCCACGCCGTAAGACTTCGCGAGCTCCATCTCGGAAGGAATGCGCGAGCCGGCCGCGTACACGCCGCGTGCGATCTCGCCCTTTAGGTCGTCCATGACCTGCTGGTATAGCGGCACGGCGGGCACGTCAGTACGGTCGGTCTTGTTATCGGTCGCCATCGTTACGCTCCATCCCGTGCATGCTCGGATTCAAACTCTTCTATCGCCGCCATAAACTGCTCGCCAAAGGCGTCGGCCTTTTTCTCGCCAATGCCGTTGACCTGGATCAGCTCCTCGCGCGTCTGAGGACGTAGACGGCACAGGCCGCGCAGGGCCTTGTCAGAGAAGACCATGTACGGTGCCATCTCCAGCTCGGTCGAGATCTCCTTGCGGAGTGCCCGTAGGCGCTCAAACAGCTCGGCGTCGTCGCCCACGCGCGGTCGCTGATCCAGCTCGGCCTCCTCGCGCAGCAAATCCACCGCACGGCGGGCACGGGCCGAGGCCTTGCGCTTGGACGCGCGACGCTTAACGGTAAAGGCGAACGTCTCGTCCTCGACCTCGCCGGCACGCGGGCCCAGACCCACGACCGGATACTGGCCCTGCGAGGTGGCCAGGTAGCCCCGCCCGCACAGCTGGCCGATGATGTCCTTGATGCGCCCGACCGATTCGCTCGACAGCTCACCGTAGCCGCGATCCTCGTCCAGATGCATCTGGCGAATGCGCTCGGTGTTGCCGCCGTGAAGCACGTCGGCGATCAGCGACTTGCCAAAGCGCATGGGGCGCGTGGCCACATATTGCACGGCGGCGCGGGCCATGTCGGTGACGTCCTCGACCTCGAACTGTGTGAGGCAGTTGCTGCAGTTGCCGCAACCCTCGGCGTCATCCGTGGCGGTGGCGCCCGCACCAGCCGCGGCAGCATGCTCGGCCGCGGCCTCGTCGCCAAAGTAGCGCAGCATGTATTCGCGCAGACAGCCGGTGGTATTGCAGTAGCCCTCCATCTGGCTGAGCAGGCGATAGCGGTTCTGGAGCGCCCATGCGCGCTGCTCGTCGTCGAGCGCCTCGTCGGCAGCATCGCCGCGGTCGATCAAAAAGCGGCGCATGCGAAAATCGTTGCCGTTCCACAGCAAGTGGCAGCTGGCCGGGTCGCCGTCGCGGCCGGCGCGGCCTGCCTCCTGGTAGTAGGCCTCGATGCTCTCGGGCACGTTGTTGTGAATCACGTAGCGCACGTTGGGCTTGTCGATGCCCATGCCAAAGGCGTTGGTGGCGACCATCACCTGGATATCGTCGTCGATAAAGGCACGCTGGCTCTGGCGGCGGGCGTCGTTGCCCATGCCGGCATGGTAGCGCCCCACACGAATGCCGCTGGGGCCCAGTGCCTCGGCAAGCTCCGCGGCCAGCGCATCGACCGTCTTGCGAGTCGAGCAATACACGATGCCGCTCTCGCTCGAATGCGCGATCACATAGTCGCGCACCCACGCGGCCTTGGCCTTGTCGCCCATCTCCTCGCAGCCAAAGTAGAGGTTCTTGCGATCGAAGCCCGTCACCACGGTCGCGGGGTTTTGCAGTCCGAGCATCTGCTGAATGTCCGCGCGCACGCGCTCAGTCGCCGTGGCGGTAAAGGCCGCCACGATGGGGCGCTGCGGCAGGGAATCGATGAACTCGCGAATCTGCAGGTAGGCGGGGCGGAAATCCTGGCCCCATTGGCTCACGCAGTGGGCCTCGTCAATAGCCACGAGCGGCACGCCAATGCCGGCGGAACCCGCGGCCTCCTGGGCAAAGGCTAAAAAGCGCGGCTCGAGCAGGCGCTCGGGCGCCACGTACATAAGCTGGTAGCGGCCCTCGCGCGCCCGCTTGAGCACGGTGTTTTGCTGGGCCGGAGTAAGACTGGAGTTGAGATAGCTGGGTCGCGCACCCGCCGCGAGCAACGCGCGGGTCTGGTCCTCCATAAGCGACAGCAGCGGACTCACCACAAAGGTAATGCCGGGCAGCATGAGCGCGGGCACCTGGTAGCAAATGGACTTGCCGGCGCCCGTGGGCATAACACCCAGCGCATCGCGACCGGCAAGGATCGCATCGACCATGCGGTCCTGCCCCGGGCGAAACGAGGTGTAGCCAAAATAGGCGCCGAGCGTGTCAAGCGCCATCTGCTGCATGCTATCGGTCATGGTTTCCTAACGTCCAAGTCATCTGCCGCCGATTATACGCCGCCACGCGGACAGCAGCACACGGCCGCCGCCCAGACTAGTCGTTTAAGAGCGTCCCCAATGACTAAGGAATGTCCCCAACTGCCGGCAGAGACGATATGAGCAGGACATAAAAACATTGAGAGCCCCTGCTGCA
>CAJLAV010000034.1:0-17544 GCA_905204735.1 uncultured Collinsella sp.
CACTATCCGCTAAAAGCGGATAGTGCACTCCTGTGAAGAACACTTGGTGCTGCAGCTGCCGTGCGCGTAAAAGAAGCAATTGTTGCACATGGGCTCAGCCCCGGCTGACGGCTCGGTAATCCATTCCATTTCATTCCCCTCCTTTCGCGGTAGAAAGCCAATTCATCTCTGCCCCCTAGAAACGGAACGTGCAGGACTGATTGGGGCACCTCTTCGTGCATCCCCCGTGCGCGTAGAAGAAGCAGTTGCCGCACGCGGGTGCAACGCCTTCCTCCGGCTCGTTAATCCAATCCATCTCTCCCTCCTTTCCTTGCATACCGAATTGATAATGTTATTCTAATTCGATATGTATCATATTTCAATATAAGCTTATTTATATATTACACAAGGTAAGCACCCCCCTGCATCCAGCACAGGAAATGACTCTCTCGTTCCCCAGTGACGCGGCGAGAAATACAGGCCACTGCAGGACGTTGAATGAACAGCCCGTGAAAACCGTTGTTTTCACGGGCTGCACCTGCTCAATACTTTTTTATTCTCCAGCCTCAGTCGTCTCTAAGATCGACCACGTAAACATGATCTGACTCCAGGACCGGGTCATCACCCGTCGCGGTCGCCCTGCTCAGCGCGTTGCGGGCGCGCCGCGTCGCCAGTTCCTCAAGTTCTCTTTCGTTGACGCGCTTAATAAGATCGCCAGGCTGGCAATCAAGCTCTACGCAAATATCCAGCAATGTCTTTAACCTAATTGCCTTCACCTTGCCATTTCGTATTTTTGAGATACTTGCCGGTGTGTGCCCGGTCGCCCGAATGATATCCGTACTCGTCTTTCCGCGTCGAAGCAATAAGCTTTCAAGCTCAATAATCAGATAGTCCATGCCGCCCCTCACACCAAATCCTCGGTCTGGTCTTGAAGCAGAGCTCCGTAGCGCCATATCGCAGAAATCGAGAAGCAGCAAACGGCCCCCAGCACAGCACCAATATCTATGGGCAGGGCCAGGTTTTCAAACATCGAATAGGCGTTCCCCAGCAAGTCGAAGGGGCCAATCACTATCGAAAGAAACCCCGGAGAAAACAAGAGGTCACCTATTGCCGCTGCAACAAACAGCCACCCGATAATCGAGATTCTTCGAGCATGCGAAAGGGTAAAGGGCGATTCGCCATGAGCCATGTCCATGCTGATTCCCCGCAGGGTCCATGTGGCCCCTCCGGAAATCAGAAGATACATCAAAGGAACCACTACGGAAACCGTCTTTGATGGATCATATAGGTTTCCTTGAGCAGCCATAAGCCCAATGGAAATAACCACCACCACCGAACAGCAACACACCGCTATAAACAGCGCCGTAAACAGAATCCCAAGCCTTCTTCCGAGAGTCATCATCTTCTGGATGGACTTATCGATCTTCTGGGCGCTATTCACCACAGCTCCTCCTAAAGCAATCAGAGGTCTTCTTACTTACTGTTTTTCCTACATTGTAACGAACTCGATAAGAAGAGGGTCGCTTCACGCCGCGCAATCCCGAACTCCAAGCGTTTCTCATCAGCATTGCCCATCTTTCGAGTCGAAATTCAAATCCAGTTTCTTATCGCATGCTGAAATCAACCCGAACTGGATGTGACTGGAAAACAGCGCGCTGCGTCGGTCGCGCTTTCCCGAGCGACTCTGGCACAACAGACGATATGAGTTGAACATTGGGGCCTCTCCCCTTGCAGCTCTCTCGTGGGTCGGGCGACAATGGTCGTACCATCAACCGCTGCCGCGCGCTGCGGGCCCTCGGCCTCGGCTGCGTCGTCGGGGCGGTCCCGAAGATGCACCGGCCCGCGGCCGACCGCGGCCGCAAGAACGACCGCCGCGACGCCGAGTGGCTGGCACGCATGCTGGCGCGCCGCAACGTCGTCGAGGTGTGGGTCCCCGACGAGCGCCCTCGAGGACGCGCGCGACGACCTGCAACACGCCAAGCAGCGGATGTCGAAGTTCCTGCTGCGCCACGGCCTCGTCTTCGACGAGACGACGCCGGCCGGCAGGCGCAGGGGCGCCTGGACGGGGGCCTACTGGGACTGGACGGAGTCCCTCTCCTTCGACGAGCCCGACGACGCCGCGGCCTACGAGCACTACATGGACGGAAATGACCTGGTAGAGAACCCTCGCACCGTCTACGTCGCAGGGGACGTAGACGAACTCGTCGAGCACGAGCAGCCTCGCGGGCGACACGTCGTTCAACAGTTTCGACAGCGTTCCCTTGCGCTTCGCGTTGCCGAGCTCGAGAACCAGCTGCGCGGTCTGCCAGAACCTGACCGACATGTCCGCGGCGACCGCGCGCATCGTGAGGGCGACTGCCATGCGCGTCTTGCCGCGCCTGGACTTACCGAAGAAGACGAGGTCTTCGCGCGATTGTTTGTGTCAACGGCCAACTGAATGTGAACCCTTCTTGCATTGTTGCAACCTGGCTGGCAGCCGGTCTTTAATGACGACGACCATTGTCGCCCGACCCACAAAAGAGCCACAAGGGGAGGAGCTCCCAATGTTCAACTCATATCGTCTATGGCGCACTACCATTCACCGAAAGTCGGCAACTTTTTCATTCTCTCTATACATGTTTAAACAACATGTTCTACAATAGGGACAATAGAAATGGAAACTCGGGACGAGCCGTCTATCCATCTACGGCGCAGCCCCTTATTCAAAAGGACGGTGAGTGCATCCATGGAGCGTGCAAGCGGTGTTCTGATGCCCGTTTCGTCATTGCCCGGACCTTACGGTATCGGCGGCTTTGGCTGGAACGCCTATGACTTTGTCGATTTCCTCGCCTCGTGCAAACAACATTACTGGCAGATTCTCCCCCTTACGACAACGAGCTATGGCGACTCGCCCTATCAGTCGTTCTCGGCCCGCGCAGGCAACCCCAATTTCATCGACTTTGCCGAGCTTATCGAGGCCGGCTATCTGGAGCAGTGCGATATCGACGGCGTGTACCTGGGCTCCGACCCCAGCAATGTCGACTATGGTGCCATCTTTGGTGGCCGTCGTCAGATTCTCGACCGCGCCGCCGAGCGCTTTGCCGCCGACAAGCCGGCCGACTTCGACGACTTTGTCCAAGCAAACGAAGACTGGCTCATCCCCTACTGCGAGTTCATGACCGTCAAGGAGGAGTGCGGTCTCAAGGCCTTTTGGGAGTGGCCCGCAGAGCTCCGTACCCGCGGTGAGGCTTCTGCCAAGGTCTGCGCCGCCCATCCCGCGCGCATGCTCTACCACCAGATGACGCAGTACTTCTTCAATCGTCAGTGGAGCCGCCTCAAGGCCTATGCCAACGAGCGCGATATCCTCATCATCGGCGACCTGCCCATCTATGTCTCGCGCGACTCCGTCGAGATGTGGGCCACGCCCGAGCTCTTTAAGATCGACGCCGCCGGTAATCCTGTGAGTGTCGCCGGCACGCCGCCCGACCAGTTCTCGGCCACCGGCCAGTACTGGGGCAATCCCATCTACGACTGGGACGCCATGGAAGCCGACGGTTTCTCCTGGTGGGAGGGCCGTATCCGCGCCGCCCTCGACATGTACGATGTCATCCGCCTGGATCACTTCCGCGGCTTCGAGGCCTATTGGGAGGTGCCGTTCTCCTCACCCGATTCGTCCTACGGTTCGTGGACGCAGGGCCCCGGCCTCAAGTTCTTCAAGACGCTCGAGGAAAAGCTCGGCACGCTGCCCATCATCGCCGAAGACCTGGGCTTCCTCACCCCCGGCGTCATCGACATGCGCGACAACTCGGGCTTCCCCGGCATGAAGATCCTGCAGTTTGCCTTTGAGGGCACCAACTCGTACTACCTGCCGCATAACTACATCGCCAACACCGTCGCCTATGTGGGCACCCACGACAACGAGACGGCGCGCGGTTGGTTTGAGGGAACGGCCACCCCGCGTCAGCGCGAGCAGGCAGCCCTGTACACCCATCAGCAGGCCGGCGAACCCATGGCCGACGCACTCAATCGCACCATCGCCGCCAGCGTGAGCGACACGTGCATCTACACCATGCAGGACCTGCTCAACTTGGGCAACGAGGCGCGCATCAACACCCCTGCCACGCTGGGCGGCAACTGGACCTGGCGCATGCTCGACGGCGCCATCACCCGCGAGCTCGAGCACAAACTCACCGACTGGACCGAGACCTACTTCCGCATCCCGTCGGAAGCCGAAATCGAGCTTCCTCAATAGGAGCTACCGCGCCCAACCCCTCCCCACCGTGCGGACGCGCTTGCTTTTCCCGCGCGAGGCCACCCCAATCCCCTCGCGCGGGCTTCTTATGAATTGCAGACATGAAACAACCCATCACAGGAGAAAACATGCCCCAAATTAACCTCATGGAACTCGCCGAGCAGTCTTTTGGCACCTCGCTCGAGCAGCTCGACGACCGTCGCATTTACAAGCTGCTGGTCAAACTCGTGCAGGAGCGCTCCGCCGCCCGCCCGCTCAACAACGGCAAGAAAAAGCTCTATTACATTTCCGCCGAATTTTTGATCGGCAAGCTGCTCATCAACAACATGATCGACCTCGGCATCTACGACGAGGTTAAGGACCAGCTCACCGCCGCAGGCCACGACCTCAACAAGATCGAGGAGTTCGAGGTCGAGCCGTCACTCGGCAACGGCGGCCTGGGCCGCTTGGCCGCATGCTTCCTGGATTCCATCGCCACGCTGGGCTTGACCGGCGATGGCGTGGGCCTCAACTATCACTACGGTCTGTTCCGTCAGCGCTTTGTCGACAACCAGCAGAAGGCCGTCCCCGACGAGTGGCTCGGTGAGCAGGACATCCTAGTCGACGATGACCGCACCTACACCGTCGAGTTCGGCGATTTTGCCGTTACCTCCAAGCTCGTCAACACCGATGTGCCCGGTTACGGCCAGCCCACCAAGAACCGCCTGCGCCTGTTCGACCTAGCGAGCGTCGACGACGGCCTGGTCCCCGGCAGCTCCATCGACTTCGACAAGACCGAGATCGCCAAGAACCTCACCTTGTTCCTCTACCCCGACGATTCCGACGAGCAGGGCCGCCTGCTTCGCATCTACCAGGAATACTTCATGGTAAGCAACGCCGCCCAGCTCCTGATCGACGAGGCCGTCGAGCGCGGCAGCAACCTGCACGATCTGGCCGATTACGCCGTTGTCCAGATCAACGACACGCACCCCACCATGGTCATCCCCGAGCTCATTCGCTTGCTCACCACCGAGCATGGCATCGAGTTTGACGAGGCCGTGACCATCGTACGCTCCATGGTCGCCTACACTAACCACACGATTCTTGCCGAGGCGCTCGAGAAGTGGCCGCTCGCCAGCCTGCAGAAGGTCTCCCCTGCCATCGCCGACATTATCGTCAAGCTCGATGAGATCGCGAAGGCCGAGCACGATGACCCGCGCGTCGCCATCATCGACGAACACGATACCGTCCACATGGCCCACATGGACATCCACTTTGGCTTCTCCATCAACGGCGTAGCCGCCCTCCACACCAAGATCCTGGAGGACACCGAGCTTCATCCGTTCTACGAAATCTATCCCAAGAAGTTCTCCAACAAGACCAACGGCATCACCTTCCGCCGCTGGATCCAGGGAGCCAACCCCGCGCTTGCCAGCCTGCTCGACGATGTGATCGGTACCGATTGGCGCAGCACCGGCGACCTGAGCAAGCTCGCCAATTTCGCCGACGACAAGGACGTTCTTGAGCGCCTGGCCGCCACCAAGGTCGAGGCCAAGGCCATCATGCGCCAGTTCATGGCGCTCGAGCAGGGCGTGACCATTCCCTCCAACGCCATCATCGACGTCCAGGTCAAGCGCATCCACGAGTACAAGCGTCAGCAGATGCTCGCGCTCTACATCATCTGGAAGTACCTCGATATCAAGAACGGCAACAGACCTAAGCACCCCGTCACCATCATCTTTGGCGGCAAGGCGGCGCCTGCCTACACTATCGCGCAGGACATCATCCATCTGATCTTGACGCTGTCGCAGTGGATTGCAAACGACCCCGACGTGGCTCCCTACCTGCAGGTCGTCATGATCGAGAACTACAACGTCACCGCCGCCGTGCGCGTGATCCCCGCCGCTGATATCTCCGAGCAGCTCAGCCTGGCCTCCAAGGAGGCGAGCGGCACCTCCAACATGAAGTTCATGCTCAACGGCGCCCTAACCCTGTGCACGCTTGACGGCGCCAACGTGGAGATTGCCGAGCTCGTGGGCGACGAGAACATCTATACCTTTGGTGCCTCGTCCAAACAGGTCGAGCAGCTCTACGCCGACGGCGCCTATGACGCCGGTGCGCTCTACCGCAAGCCCGGCATTAAACTGCTGGTGGACTTCATCACCAACCCCGCCTTTATGGCGACCGGCAACGCCGAGCGCCTGCAGCGCCTGCACGACGACATTAAGGGCAAGGACTGGTTTATGGCCCTGCTCGACATTGAGGAGTACATCCAAACCAAGGAGCGCGTGCTGGCCGACTACGAGGACCAGGACGCCTGGATGCGCAAGGCGCTCATCAATATCGCCAACGCCGGCACCTTCTCGTCCGACCGCACCATCTCCCAGTACAACGACGAGATCTGGCACCTGAACTAATTTCGCTTCCCTTACCCATCCTCCTGAGAAACGGAGTCGTGGCAACACGGCTCCGTTTTTTGTGCCCGCACGTTACCCTGTGACCCGACTCGACCAAACAATCCCAATCTATAACAACTACTCAATCAAAACGGCCCTACCCGTTACAGATCGAGACAAACGACCGGCCAGACAACCCCAACACAAAGAAAGGCTCCCCTCTCGCCCAGTGGACGGGAGGGGAGCCTTATATGTGACCGCGGCAAAAGGATGGCAATACCGCAGTCGCCCAAAGGGAGGGCCCGGATGCACCGGGCCTAGATAAGGTTCTTGCCAGAGACCTTATCGAAGAGGTGGGTCGCGTTCTTCTCGAACTTGAACCAGATGGGGTCGCCCGCCTTGAGCGCACCCTTGGCCTCAAGGTCGACAACGGGAATGATCAGGACGAACTGGCCATCGGGAGCAGTCACGTGGACATGCTCGGTCGAACCCATGAGCTCGGTCACCTCGACGGTACCCTGGAGCGCGCCCTCCTCGTCCTTGTCGGCAAGCAGAATCTGCTCGGGGCGCACGCCAGCCGTGATCTCCTTCACGTCGCCGCCGTCCCAGTTGAGGGCAAGCTGAGCGCAGGTCTCGGGGGCGAGCGCCACGTTCATATCCTCGGTCTTGACGGTAAAGCCGTTGCCCGAGCGCACCAGCTGGGCATCGAAGAAGTTCATCTGCGGCACGCCGATGAAGCCGGCGACGAAGATGTTCGCGGGATGGTTGAAGACCTCCTGCGGGGTGGCGATCTGCTGGACGACGCCGTCCTTCATGACCACGATACGGTCACCGAGGGTCATAGCCTCGGTCTGGTCGTGAGTAACATAAATGAACGTGCCCTTGATCTCGTGGCGCAGCTTAATGAGCTCGGCACGCATCTGGTTACGAAGCTTGGCGTCCAGGTTGGACAGCGGCTCGTCCATCAGGAAGACCTTGGGGTCACGCACGATGGCGCGGCCGATAGCGACACGCTGGCGCTGGCCGCCGGAGAGCGCCTTGGGCTTACGGTCGAGGTACTCGGTAATGCCCAGAATCTCGGCAGCAGAACGAACCTTGCGGTCGATCTCGTCCTTGGGAACCTTCTTGAGCTCGAGCGTAAACGCCATGTTCTCGTACACCGTCATATTGGGGTACAGAGCATAGCTCTGGAACACCATGGCAATGTCGCGGTCCTTGGGCGCCACGTCGTTGACGCGCTTGCCGTCGATGAGCACGTCGCCCGAAGTGATGTCCTCCAGGCCAGCGACCATGCGCATCGTCGTGGACTTGCCGCAGCCAGACGGGCCAACGAGAACGACAAACTCCTGGTCATGCACGGTGAGATTAAAGTCCTCCACCGCGAGCACGCCGTCCTCGGTAACCTTGAGGTTGTGCTTCTTCTCCTCGGTCTTCTTCTTTTTGCCAAAGAAGCCCTTCTTTTTGGACTCGTTGTTGGGATACACCTTCTGAACATGTTTGAGAACGATCTCGGCCATGTCTTTACCTTTCGATATGCGGCGCCGCGCTGAGGGGCGCCGCAGAAACTTGCAAAACAGTTACGGCATCAGCCCTTGACGGCACCTGCCACCACGCCGTCGATGATGTACTTCTGACAGAGGATGTACATGATAACGATGGGGATAACGACCATCATGATGCAGGCCATCATGGGGCCGAGCTCGACGTGGCCGTAGCCGCCGCGGAAGTACTGGATCAAGATAGGAATGGTCTTGTACTTGGTGGAGTCGAGCGTAAGGTAGGGCAGCAGATAGTCGTTCCAGACCCACATGGTCTCGAGGATGCCGACCGAAAGATAGGTGGGCTTCATGATGGGAAGGACGATCTTAAAGAACACCTGGACCGGGTTGCAGCCATCAATCATGGCCGCCTCCTCGATCTCGAGCGGGATGTTCTTTACAAAACCGGCGAACATAAAGACCGCCAGGCCCGCGCCAAAGCCGAGGTAGATAAAGCAGATGTTGAACGGCGTGTTGAAGCCGATGCGGTCCGCCAAATTGGACAGCGTGAACATGAGCATCTGGAAGGGCACGACCATCGAGAACACGAACAGGTAATAGAAGAAGTTCGAGATCTTGTTGTTGACACGAACCACGTACCAAGCGCACATGGAGCAGCACACCAAGATCAGCACGACCGACGTGACCGTGATGATGAGCGAGTACATAAATGCCGAGGCAAAGCCCTGCTCGTTAAGGGCGTGCATGTAGTTTGCGAGGCCGTTGAACGTCTCGGGCGTGAGCAGATCGAATGCCGTGGTGGTGCTGATTGCGGTCGCTTTCTTAAAAGAATTAAGCGCAATCATGAACACGGGGTAGATCCACGCGAGCGACAGGATCGTAAAGAAAATCGAGAGCGCGCGGTTGATAACCTTATCGCGTTTCATTACTGCTGTACCTCCTTGGACCTCGTGGCCTTAAGCTGGATCATGGAGATGGCCACGACCAGGATGCAGAAGATAACCGCCTTGGCCTGACCAATGCCCTGCCATGCGATACCGGCACGCGAATAGAACGTGTTGTAGATGTTCAGGGCGAGCATCTCGGTGGAGTGCGCGGGGGCGCCGCCGGTAAGGGCGAGGTTCTGGTCGAACAGCTTAAAGCCGTTGGTGATGGACAGGAACAGGCAGATGGTGATGGTCGGCATCAGGTTAGGAATCTTAACCTTCCAAAACGTCTGCCATGCCGTAGCGCCGTCGACCTTGGCGGCCTCGATGTAGTCGGACGGAATGGACTGCAGACCAGCGATGTAGATGATCATCATGTAGCCGACCTGCTGCCACAGGGTCAGGATGATAAGGCCCCAGAAGCCAGCAGCAGAGTTAAGAGCGATGAGCTGGGCGCCCACGTTGGAGAGCAGGCAGTTGATCAGAATCTGCCAAATGTAGCCCAGCACGATGCCGCCGATCAGGTTAGGCATAAAGAAGATCGTACGGAAGATGTTGGTGCCTTTGAGCGCTTTGCGGGTGAGCGCCTGCGCAATGGCGAGGGCGATCACGTTGATGAGCACCGTCGACAGGAAGGCAAACGCCACGGTAAAGAAGAACGACGTGGCAAACTGCGGATCGGACAGTGCGCGCACGTAGTTCTCGATACCGACAAAGTGCGTATTGTTGATGGTAATAAACTGGCAGAACGAGAGATAGAAGCCCTGGATAAAGGGGATCACGAACCCGATCATAAACGCCAGGCACGTGGGCAGCATAAAGAGCGGCCACCAGCGCTTGAGTGCTTTGCCCATAGAAGGGTCCTTTCAATATGCAGGGGGCGGGCAAACCAACGTCTGCCCGCCCCCTGTCGCTAATCAGATAGCTTGGGCAGCAACTACTTACTCGGAAGCAGCCTTCTCGGTCTTCCAGCCATCGACGAAGGCGTTCTTGACGCCGTCCCACTTGCTGTTGTCGGCAGCATAGGCGATCAGAGCCTGCTTGAGGTTCTTCTTCCACTCCTCAGAGGGGATGTAGACGAAGTCCCAAGCGACGGTCTTCTTGCCGTCCTTGGCCATGGCGACGGCCTGCTGCGAGAAGACATTGGTGGTTTCCTTGGCGCTCTTGAACGGAGCGGTCAGACCCATCTTGTCGGCGATGATGCTGGTCGGGGTGTCAGCGGTGACGCACCAATACATGAAGTCCTCGGTGGCCTTCTGGGCATCCTCGGAAGCCTGGGAACTGACGCACCAGTAGTTCTCGCCGCCGGAGCACAGGCCCTGGTTCTCCTCGCCGTCGACACCGATGTAGATGGGCATCATGCCAATCTGATCGTCGGTCATGCCGGCCTTGACGAGGTCAGAGTAGGCCCAGGAGCCGTTCTGATAGAAGACGGCCTTGCCGGTTGCGAACTCGTTGGTGGCGTCGTCGCCGGTCTTGGAGGCAAGCTGCGAAGGATCGCAGGTGGAGTCGGTGATGTACAGGTCGAAAATCTGCTTGAAGTTGTCGAGATACTCGCCCTTGATCTCGTCGTCCTCCTGGTTGTGCTCCTTCTCGAACTCGTAGTAGAGCGGGAGGTTGGCGAGGTGGGTGGTGTAGCGCCAGCTGGAGGAGTCATCCATGCCGGCGGAAGTGAAGGCACCCTCAATGCCAAGCTCGTCCTTGCGGGCCTGGATGTCGTCGGCACAAGCCTTCAGCTTGTCGAAGGAGTTGATGTCCTCGGCCTTGTAGCCAGCCTTCTCGAGCAGCTGCTTGTTGTAGATGATGCCGTAGCTCTCCTGGACCCAGTCGATACCCAGATCCTTGCCATCGGACTGCAGAGCCAGGGAGTCGTCAATGAGCTCACCGCGGAGCTTGGTATCGGACAGGTCGGCGCAGTAATCCTTCCAGTTCTTAAGACCGGTGGGGCCGTTGACCTGGAACAGGGTCGGAGCGGAGCTCTTGGACATCTCGGACTTGAGCTTCTCCTCGTAGGTGTTGGAGGCAGCGGTCACGATCTTGACCTCGACGCCCTTCTCCTTCTTATAGGCCTTGGCGATCTCCTTCCACTCCTTGTCGACCTCGGGCTTGAATTGGAGGAAGTAGACCTCGGCAGCGTCACCAGAAGCAGAGGAGCCGGAGCCGGCAGAACCACCGCAGCCCACGAGACCCAGACCAAGAACCGCAGCCGCGGAACCAGCAAAGCCCAGGAACTGCCTTCTGCTCATTTCGTTCTTCATTACAATCCACCCTTTCACACCGTGGCGGCACCCTTTGCCGCCGCCTTCGGAGATTGGCTCGGGGACTTTGCCCCTTTTGCTGATTTGTACGATACGCTATTTGGCTAGTTGTTTGAACAAGTATTACTAGAGCGGTAGAAAAACTTCGGTGAACGGTAATTTCAACTTGATACTTGACAAGTTTTGTATAAACAATTATTTGTTATTGAATGCAGAGAAAACGCCCGGTCAAGCCGATGCATCGTCGGTTTGACCGGGCGTTTTCTCTTTGAGGGCATGAGTCTCGTCAGGCTGCGAGCTAGCCGGCTATCGCTTGGAGTTGACGCGGTAGTGGAAGATCTCAGGATGCGTACGGGCGTGCGTAACCTCGAACAAAATGCCATCCGAGGTGTATGACTGGCTCTCCATGACGGCGACACAGTTGTATTTGCCAAGGTCCAAGTAGCTGCAGTCCTCATCGTTGGCAAGCTCGACGCTCACCGTACGGCGACTCGCCATCACTTTGACACCGCGTTTGTGCTCCAGATAGTCGTAAATTGACTTTGCAGCGATCTCGGGCGTCAGGCCTTTGGCGATCGACTCCAGAAAATAGCCGTGGTCCACCTGGCGAGCGCTACCGTTAAGGCTACGGACGCGCACCACGCGAATCAACTCCTCGCCCACCTTAAAGCCCAGGTGACGAGAGAGTTGCTCGGTGCAGACCAGATGTTCAAAAGACTTAACGTCCGTCGATGCAACGGCATTGTTGCGCTTTGCAAACTCGCCAAACGACTCAACCTCTTCGAGTGCGCCCAACATGTCGGTTTCGCCCTTAAGCCAAATAACGCGCACGCCCTTGCCGTGTATGGGCTGCACAAACATCCCGTCGGCCAGCATACTCAAGGCGCGACGGACGGTATTGCGAGTGCATCCGAACTCCGCGGTCAGCTCGGCTTCGGTTGGCAGCATCTCCTGAAACGCATAGGTCCCATTAATGATGCGCGAGCGTATTTCTCGGTAGATTCCTTCATAAATCGCTTTTGGCATTGTTTCACCTCTAATGAATATGTATGGCTAGGCACGATAGCATTTCTTTGGGTTGTTTAAACCGATTATCGGTAAAGCACGGATTATTTACCGTCGACGGTTCCCCCGAAACCCAAATCGGACCGAATCAAAACCGTCAATGCGGCAAGCAGCCAGTCCTCTACAATGAGTTCATTGTTTAAACGTTCTTGCTCGCACAGCATGTTGCATCCGAAAGGCATATTATGCTGCAGAAAATCCAACGTTTTGGCGGAGCCATGTTCGCGCCCGCCATGCTGTTTTCTATATCAGGCCTCATGGTCGGCATCTCCGCTCTCGCAACGACTGCGGACATCGTCGGCGATCTCGCCGTATACGGAACCCCTTGGTACGTTTTCTGGACCATCATCCAGCGCGGCTCGTGGACGGTCTTTAAACGTCTCCCGCTCCTTTTTGCCGTAGCGCTGCCTATCGGTCTTGCCCAAAAGCAACCGGCACGCTGCTGCCTCGAGGCACTCGTGGCTTATTTTGCCTATTGCTTCTTTTTGAGCGAGATCATTAAGCTGAGCGGCGACAACCTTGGACTTAAGTACCCATCATCTTTGACCCCCGCCAGCGGCATCACCGTCATCGACGGCATCAAGACGCTCGACACCGGCATTATCGGCCCGCTGGCGGTATCGGCAACCGTCGTCGCCATCCATGATCGCTTCTACGATGCCAAGGTTCCCGATTGGCTCGGCACCTTCTCGGGTTCCTCACTGGTCTACCTCATCAGCTTTTTTGCCGTGTTTGCCCTTGCCGCCATCTCGGCCGCCATCGTACCCTTCGCATACGCTGTGACCGAAACGCTGCGCCACGCACTTGCAGGCGTCGGCCCCTTCGGCGTGGGCATCTTTGTGTTTTTGGAGCGAGCACTCGAGCCCATGGGGCTGCACCACCTGCTCTATATGCCCATCTATTACGACAATCTGGTCATTCACGACGGTATTTACGCCACGTGGACCAACCTGCTCCCCATTCTCTCCCATAGCACGCGCCCTTTAAATGAACTTGCACCCTGGGCAGGTTTTACCGCCACCGGCTGGGGCAAGCTCTTTGGCCTTCCCGCCATCGCGGCAGCATTCTATTTCACCGCCAAACCCGAACGCCGCGCCGGCCTCAGGGTCATCCTTGTTCCCGCCATCGTCGCCTCGGTGGTCTGCGGCGTCACCGAACCGCTCGAGTTTCTCTTTATGTTCACCTATCCCGGACTCTTTTTGCTCTACGCCGTCCTATCCTCCTGCCTTGCCATGACCATGAACTTCTTTGGCATCGTCGGCATCTTCTCGGGCGGTCTCATGGAAATGACGGCCTTCAACTTCATCCCACTCATGCGAATGCATGCCGGCTCCTACCTTTTGGCGCTCGGCATCGGCCTTGCCTTTAGCCTCATCTTCTTTGTTAGTTTTCGAGCACTCATCTTGGTCTATGACCTTAAGACGCCGGGCCGCGAGAATCATGTCGCCAATCGCACGACAATCGATCGTTTAACGGGAAGCGACTTTGCCAAAGAGCAATCTCCCAATGACGAAGTCAATAGTCGATCCGATCAAGATCACGTCCTCGCTGAGCGGGTAATTCAGCTCTTAGGTGGCGTTGGCAATATCGTGGGCGCAACCAACTGCGCCACGCGCCTGCGCGTCGAGGTCGCAGACCCTTCCATCGTTGCAGATAACGCGTCGTTTGTCGCGGTGGGCGCCAAGGGCCTCATCATTACGGGCAAGACCGCCCAGGTGATCATCGGCATCTCCGTTCCCCGCGTTAAAGAGCATTTTGACCAGATCATGGGCCTCGAGCCGGGATTTGTGCCCACCACCTCGGCCTCCCCTGCCGCCAGCGCAGCCCATAAGCGCGGCGATATCTGCTTCTTCGATATCGACGGAACGCTCGCCTGGCAAGACCCCAGGCTCGCCCAAGACCTTCCCGAAGACGAGCGTGACCTGTCCCCTTATCCCAACGAGGCGGTCTCGCAGGCCATCCGCGATTTCGTTGCAAACGGCAACATGGCCTTTATCTGCACAGGACGCACCCTCAGCTGCATCCACCCCAAACTTCTTGAGCTGCCCTGGACCGGCATCGTCTGTCTTGCGGGCGGTTACGCCGAGATCAACGGACACGCAATTCGCGATCTGTCGATGACGCCCAGTATGCTGCAGCGTCTTGCCCCCTACCTTGAGCAATCGGGCGAGGTCATCCGCTTTGAGGGCCTCAACGGCGTCGTGCGCATGAGTGCCGATGCCCCCGATGCTCCCGGATACGCGCGCACCCTGGGCGACGCAGTCACGCAGCTGCAACATTACAGTGTCTACAAGATCTTGATGTCTACATCGCTCGCCAACCACATCGCTCAAGATAAGGCACTTGAGCCGCTGCTGTGCTTTAACGAGCTCGAACTCGAGGTAACCGAAATCTCGCCCCGCGAATGCACGAAGCGCGGGGGCATCCAGTCTGTACTCGACGCCCTCGATCCCCACCACGGAACCGTATACGGCATCGGCGACGCCAGCAATGACGTCTCGCTGATGAACGCCGTCGATGTCGGTATCGCCATGGGCAATGCGCCGAACTATCTCAAAAAGCGCGCCGACTACATCACCGACTCGGTCGACAAAGATGGCGTCGTCAAGGCGCTCGAGCACTTTAGGCTTATATAAGCAGCCGGCACGCGCACGCGTCCCGTTTCTCCAAATCGCCAAAACAGACGCGCCGGCAACTCCAATGTGGCAATATGGTATCTGCACACCGCAACGATGTAACCCAAGAAAGAATGCGAGAACCCGTGTCCAGTCCGTTTACCAGCTTTTTAGCCCAGCACTTTGACCAGATTAACGACTATCTGGCCACGTTCTTTGACGGACAGGCGACCTCTGCCGATATCGAGCGCTACCTGTACGCGCCGCTCTCGGCTTTTACGGCCAACGCCGGCAAGCGCCACCGCCCGCTTATCTGTATGCTCGCCGCAACCGCAGTGGGCGGTAGCTTTGAGAGCGCCCGCAGCGCCGCGGCAGCTATCGAGCATTTCCAGTCGGGCGCACTGATCCACGACGACATCGCCGACAACGGACAGCTTCGTCGAGGCAAGCCCTGTATGCACCTTACCGAGGGCACGGGCCTTGCCATCAATTGTGGCGACCTGGCGCTCACCATGGTCACCAAGACGGTTCTCGACGACCCCACGCTGGAGTCCGACGTGAAGCTGCGTGTGCTCCACGAGCTTACCGAGATGATCGTCCGCACCATCGAGGGTCAAGCGCTCGACCTGGGTTGGGTCCGTGACGGGCGCTTTGATATCTCGGTTGATGACTACCTGGACATGGCGACGCACAAGACCGCGTTTTACAGCGGAGCCACGCCGCTTGCCGCCGGAGCCATTATCGGCGGCGGCAGCGATGAGCAAATCGAAGCGCTGCGCGCCTTTGGCCTGCATACGGGCCTTGCCTTTCAGATTCAGGACGACCTGCTCAACCTTGTCGGCACTAAGGAAGCCGCCAACAAGGACTTCCGCACCGACATCACCGAGGGCAAGCGCACGCTTGTCGCCGTGCACGCCCTGTCTGATGAGCGCTATCACGACGAGATTGAAGCGATCCTTTCCTCGGGCACCGAGGACCCCGCGCAACTCGCACGCGCCGTGGAGATCTTCCAGGAGACCGGCTCTATCGATTACGCCCACACTTATGCGCTCGACCTGACCGCCAAGGCCAAAGCGGCCATCGAGGACGTTTCGCTTGACCCGCATGCACGTGAACTGTTCCTCTCCATGGCAGATTTCTTTGTGGAGCGCCTTAACTAACGGGGGTTATAAATCCTGTCAGCAGCGTATTTAGGCACAACTTGCTACACTGTTGAGTGCATGTTTATGCATCCCTTTGCGTTGTCTATCCGACAGACGCTCAAATAGTACGAATGGTACGCCGAAAGGGGTTCGTTCATGGAACCTATTACAACGGGCATGCAAGGAGCAGCCGTCGAGGACGTGCAGTCTCGTCTCCTGCAGCTCGGCTACACGATTGATGCCGCCGAAGTCACCGACAAGTACTTTGGAGCCACCACTGAGCAGGCCGTCAGCACCTTCAGGCTCGACAGCGGCCTTGCTGCCGGTCATGCCGTCGATATCCCCTGTTGGAGCGCCCTTGTAGACGCTTCGTATAAGCTGGGCGACCGCACCCTCTATCTGCGCATGCCCAATTTCCATGGCGCCGATGTGCAGGCCCTGCAGCGCGCTCTCAACGTTTTGGGCTTTGCCTGTGGCGAAGACGACGGCTACTTTGGCCCGCATACCGAGGCCGCCCTGCAGCAGTTCCAGGAAAATGTCGGCCTGTTTGCCGACGGCATGGCCTTCCAGGACACCTACGCCTACATCAACCGCCTGCACCATGTGTGGGAGGGCAAGCCCTCGGTCACCGAAGCCGAGTCCCGTATCGGTTTTGCTCGCGCCGCCAACGTGCTCGAGCGCTTCCAGATTGCCGTTATCGGCGAGGACCCCATCGCACGCAGCGTTGCGTCGCGCATGTGGAATATCGCCACGGCAACGACCGACAACAGCGGCATGATGCTCTGCGACTCCGAGGTCCCAACCGACGTTGACCTGGTGCTCGAGATCGCAAGCGACGAGCTGCCCGCCGACGCCGCACCGCGCGCCACGATTGCCCTCGCCGAGTGCCACAACCTGGCCCAGCGCATCCGCACTGCCAATGTCGCCGCGCAGCAGAAGCCGGCTCGCATTCGCATTGAGCTCACGGGCATGACGCGCTACAACGGCACTTTCACGGCCAGCGACGCGCAGACACTCGCCGTACGCCTGCTCGACGGCGTTTGCGATGCCCTCGCAGATTAGGTAAACTAAACGAGTTGCTTTTGGGCAACACCACACATTGGGACGTAGTTCAACGGTAGAACTCCGGTTTTTGGTGCCGGCTGTTGGGGGTTCGAATCCCTCCGTCCCAGCCCTTAAGAACACAGCGCTCCAGGCCCTTATGAACCTGGAGCGCTTTCTTGTGGGCAAGCGGAGGGATTCGAACCCGCAAGGAATCTACCTATATAAGACAGACGCCCCAGGCCCATAACGACCAAGAGCGCCTTGCATCTAGAATTATCAGCCCTGTTCCGAAAAGCGAGCCGCATGCGACAACCAAGTAGCCGCAGGCCCCGGGAGAGTGGGGACACCGGCTTAGGTTTATCGCGAGTTCCGCACGAACAGGAGGCCACTTAATGTGGCCTCCGTCGTGA
>CAJLAV010000035.1:0-17048 GCA_905204735.1 uncultured Collinsella sp.
GGAAATGTGCTCATTTTGGGATACGCCCGGCGGCGTGGTCTGTTGACGGCACAGCTAACGCCACGTATCCTATCGAACTGCGTGTTTCGTAGGGGGATGCTGACCCCTCGATTCAAGCCGTTGCACTTTACAGAAAGCTGGAATCATTCGAGAAGGAGTACGCTTTGCCTACTATTAACCAGCTGGTTCGCCAGGGCCGTCGTTCCGTGCCCAAGAAGTCCAAGAACGCTGCTCTGCAGCACAACTCCCAGAAGCGCGGCGTGTGCACCCGCGTCTTCACCACGAGCCCCAAGAAGCCGAACTCGGCTCTTCGTAAGGTTGCCCGTGTTCGCCTTGTCAACGGCATCGAAGTTACTGCTTACATCCCGGGTGAGGGCCACAACCTGCAGGAGCACTCCATCGTGCTCGTCCGCGGCGGTCGTGTCCGTGACCTCCCTGGTGTCCGTTATCACGTCATCCGTGGCGCCTACGACGCTGCTCCGGTCCAGAACCGTATGCAGGCCCGTTCCAAGTACGGTGCTAAGCGCCCCAAGGCTAAATAAGCCAGATAACGTTTTGATACTTTCGCCGTGTGCCGCCTAAGGGCCGCACGGTAGACACTTAAGGAGATTTCACATGCCGCGTCGTGCAGCAGCTAATCGTCGTGAGGTTCAGCCTGACGCCGTTTACAACAACCGCCTGGTGACTCAGCTCATCAACAAGGTCCTTCTTGACGGCAAGAAGGCCACCGCTGAGCGCATCGTTTACACCGCTTTCGAGATCGTTGCCGAGAAGTCCGAGGGTGGCGACGCTCTCGCTACCTTCAAGAAGGCTATGGACAACGTCAAGCCCACGCTCGAGGTTAAGCCCAAGCGTGTCGGTGGCGCTACCTATCAGGTCCCGATGGAGGTCAACTCCCGTCGTTCCACCGCTCTGGGCATCCGCTGGATCGTCAACTTCTCCCGCGCTCGCAAGGAGAAGACCATGGCCGAGCGTCTCGCCAACGAGATCCTCGACGCTTCCAACGGCCTGGGCGCTTCCGTCAAGAAGCGTGAGGACGTCTTCAAGATGGCCGAGGCCAACCGCGCGTTCTCTCACTATCGTTGGTAAGTTAAGGTAAGGAACTAACATGGCTAAGCCTAAGTACAAGCTTTCCGATACCCGTAACATCGGCATCATGGCTCACATCGATGCCGGTAAGACCACCACGACCGAGCGTATTCTTTACTACACCGGTAAGACCCACAAGATCGGTGAGGTCCATGAGGGCGCTGCCACCATGGACTGGATGGTTCAGGAGCAGGAGCGCGGCGTAACCATTACCTCCGCTGCTACCACCTGCTTCTGGAACAAGGACGGTAAGGACTACCGCATCCAGATCATCGACACCCCGGGCCACGTTGACTTCACCGCCGAGGTCGAGCGCTGCCTGCGCGTCCTCGATGGCGCTGTCGCCGTCTTCGACGCCGTTGCCGGCGTTCAGCCCCAGTCTGAGACCGTTTGGCGTCAGGCTTCTACCTTCAACGTCCCCCGCATCGCCTTCATCAACAAGTATGACCGCGTGGGCGCTGACTTCTTCAACGCTATCGAGACCATGAAGGATCGTCTCGATGCTAACGCCGTGGCCGCTCAGGTCCCGATGGGCGCCGAGGACAACTTCTGGGGCGTCATCGACCTGGTCACCATGACTGCATGGGACTTCAAGGCCGACGAGAAGGGTATGACCTACCCCGAGCCGATGGACGAGATCCCGGCTGAGTTTGCCGACATCGCTGCCACCAAGCGCGAGGAGCTCCTTGACGCTGCTGCCAGCTTTGACGACGAGCTCATGGAGAAGATCCTCATGGAGGAGGACTTCACCGTCGAGGAGCTCAAGGCTGCTCTGCGCAAGGGCGTTCTGGCCAACGAGCTCAACCTCGTCTTCGTGGGTTCCGCCTACAAGAACAAGGGCGTTCAGGAGCTGCTCGACGCTGTCGTCGACTACCTGCCCAGCCCGCTCGACGTCGAGGCCGTCACCGGTACCGATCCGGACACCGGCGAGGAGATTCAGCGTCATCCTTCCTTCGACGAGCCCTTCTCCGGCCTGGTCTTCAAGATCATGACCGACCCGTTCGTCGGTAAGCTCACCTATGTCCGCGTTTACTCCGGCCGCGCCGAGTCCGGCTCCTACGTGGTCAACGCTTCCAACGGTCAGCGCGAGCGCCTCGGCCGCATCCTCGAGATGAACGCCGCCGAGCGTATCGACCGTGACGACGCTGCCGCTGGCGACATCGTCGCTTGCGTCGGCTTCAAGAACTCCACCACCGGTGACACCCTGTGCGCCGAGGGCAAGGAGATCGTCCTCGAGAAGATCGAGTTCGCTAAGCCCGTTATCGACGTTGCCATCGAGCCCAAGACCAAGGCCGAGCAGGACAAGATGTCCCTGGCTCTGACCAAGCTCGCCGAGGAGGACCCGACCTTCCAGGTGTCCACCAACCACGAGACCGGCCAGACCATTATCGCCGGCATGGGCGAGCTGCACCTCGAGATCATCGTCGACCGTCTGCTCCGCGAGTTCAAGGTTGACGCTAACGTTGGTAAGCCCCAGGTTGCCTACCGCGAGACCGCTGGTCACGACGTCGAGAAGGCTGAGGGCAAGTTCGTCCGTCAGTCCGGTGGTCGCGGTCAGTACGGCCACGCCGTCATCAAGCTCGAGAAGATGGAGGAGGGCTTCGGCTACGAGTTCGTCAACGCTATCGTCGGCGGCGTCGTGCCCAAAGAGTACATCCCGTCCATCGACAAGGGCATCCAGGAGGCCCTGAACACCGGTGTTATCGCCGGCTTCCCGGTCCTCGACGTTAAGGTCACCCTGTTCGACGGTTCTTACCACGAGGTCGACTCCTCCGAGGCCGCCTTCAAGATCGCCGGTTCCATGGCTATCAAGGACGCCCTCAAGAAGTCCGATCCGCAGCTGCTCGAGCCGATCATGGCTGTCGAGGTTGAGACCCCCGAGCAGTACATGGGCGACGTTATGGGCAACCTCTCCGGTCGCCGCGGCAAGATCGAGGGCATGGAGGATCGCAAGAACAGCAAGCTCATCCGTGCCAAGGTGCCGCTGGGCGAGATGTTCGGTTACGCTACCGACCTTCGCTCCCAGACCCAGGGCCGTGCATCCTACACGATGCAGTTCGACTCTTATGAGCCCGCGCCCAAGTCCATCGTGGACGAGGTCATGAGCAAGAACGCCTAAGTTCGAGCTCCCTGTTACGTAATCCGCGAGAACATCTCTCGCACTCTTTGGAGGTTTAAGTTGGCTACCCAGAAGATCCGCATTCGCCTCAAGGGCTATGATCACGAGGTCGTCGATCAGTCCGCGAAGCTCATCGTCGAGACCGCTCAGAAGACCGGCGCTCGCGTTTCCGGTCCTGTCCCCCTGCCCACCGAGCGCAACCTGTACACGGTTATCCGCTCGCCGCACGTGAACAAGGACTCCCGTGAGCAGTTCGAGATGCGCACCCACAAGCGCCTCATCGACATCCTCGACCCCACCTCGGGCACCGTTGATTCGCTCATGCGTCTCGACCTCCCCGCTGGCGTCGACATCGACATCAAGCTCTAAGCGATATCGCTCATAGCTTAAAGGGCCCCGCTGCCGTAACGGCAGTGGGGCCCTTTTGTTTTGAATGATGGTTTGGACTGCGGGGTAATGCTGCCGAGTAGGTGGTTGCGGCGCCCTATTCGCTCATGGGACGCAGCGATGCCTCCTCAAAATGGAAAGATCGAAAGCCGTCTTCCGTTTCGATGCACGCGCGACCAAAGCCATCGACCGTTTTAAAGATGCCACGCGCCAGCTCGTCACCGACAGGGGAACGGGCGATAACGGTTTCCCCTATCCAATTGAGGTGAGCTACATAATCATCGTGGACGGGCGCGAGCGGTCCGGCGTCTTCTTCCATGGCGTTGAGGCGTTCTGCCCACGCATCTACAGCGTTCACGACTGCGTGATAGACCTGTTTGAGTAGCACATCGACGGCGGGAACGTTCTCGTTGAGATACGAGAGACCGATTGCGGGCAGGCCGCCATCGGGAACCTCCGCGGGCACATAGTTCACGTTGACGCCGATGCCACAGACCGCAAAGGGGCTGCCTTCGTTATCGCGTGCGGCCTCGACCAGAATGCCGCCGAGTTTGCGTCCACTCGCGACCAGGTCGTTGGGCCATTTGAGGCCAATCTCGTTTGCAAGACCCTGCTTTTCGAGTGCTTCGAGCACCGCTAGGCCGCTGACAGCGGCAAGACCAGAGTACTTTGCGGGATTAACGCATGGACGCAGGACAATCGAAAGCAATAGGTTGCCGGCGGTTGAGTCCCACTTGTGCCCGCGCCGACCGCGTCCTGCTGTCTGAGCCCGGGCGGCAAGTCCTGTGCCGTGCGGCGCCCCCTGTTTTCCTGCTTCGAGCAGGTCATCGTTGGTCGATCCGGTTACGTCGACAATCGTTAATTGGGCATCCATAGCGGCTGCTACCTCCTTATTGAATAAGTGAATGACGCAATGGTGTCGAGAGATAGACACAATGTGAAGCCTTTGTCGCATTTGGACAATTTAATGTTAACACGTCAACAAAGACTGAAATGCGTTATCCTCTCTTGGTCGATGTAAACACGTCAACAACTCAAAGGAGGTTAGTGATGGGTTTCACGATTCTTGGAACAGGTTCGGCACTTCCTGAGCGCAGTGTTTCCAATGACGAGCTGTCTGAGTTCCTCGATACCTCGGATGAGTGGATTTTTACTCGCACCGGTATCAAGAGCCGCCACGTCTGCACCACCGAGTCACTTGACGACCTTGCCGTAGCGGCGAGCGAGCGGGCACTCCAGGTGTCCGGAATCGACGCGAGCCAGCTGGATCTGATCGTCTGCTCGACGACGACGGGTGACCACCTTGTTCCCGCTGAGGCGTGTGCCGTTGCTGAGCGACTAGGCGCGACGTGCCCTGCCTTCGATGTCTCGGCGGCTTGTGCCGGCTTCGTATTTGCGCTCGATGTCGCCGAGGGCTATATCGCCCGCAGCCGTGCCGAGCGCGTGCTTGTTGTTGCTGCCGAGCAGATGACGCGCGCGCTCGACTGGACCGACCGTGCCACCTGCGTGCTTTTTGGCGATGGGGCAGGCGCCGCAGTGATTGAAGCTGGGGGAGACAACCCCCTTGCCGTTGAGCTTTCGACGGCGCCCGACGTCGAGACGTTGCGCGTTCCCGGTCTGGTCGGTACCTCGCCGTTTAAGGCTTCCGCAGATAGCGTGAGTGTGCTGTCCATGAATGGCCGCCGCGTGTTCAAGTTCGGCGTCAACGCCATCTGCGACACGGTCCATAAGCTTGCGATCGATGCGGGCATTTTGGTCGAAGACATCGATCATTTTGTATTCCATCAGGCTAACGAACGAATCCTGAGCCAGGCGGTCAAGCGCCTGGGCGTGCCGGACGAGCGCGTGGTTCGCACGTTGCGCGAGACCGGCAACATTTCGAGCGCATGCATTCCGCTTGCCCTCGACCGGCTGGCAAACGCCGGTGCACTTCACACGGGCGACACCATCGCCTTGGTTGGATTTGGCGCCGGTCTGGATATAGGTGGCTATCTGCTTCGTTGGAAGTAGTCGCACATAGGAAATAAAAACGCCCTAGGGCACAACCAAAGGAGAACTACCATGGCAGATCAGAAGACCTTCGAGCGCGTTTGCGACGTTATCCGCGAGACCGCCGGTCTTGACGATGTCGAGATGAAGCCCGACTCCACGCTCGAGGAGATTGGTCTCGACAGTCTGGGTACCGTCGAGATCCTCGTCGCCGTCGAGGACGAGTTTGGCATCCAGCTCGATACCGAGGAGAACCCCAAGACGGTCGGCGAGTTCGCCGATACGGTCGAGGCGGCATTGGAGAAGTAGAGATGCTCAAGACTCCTCTCTGCGATCTGCTCGGCATCGAAAAGCCCGTGTTCCAGGGCGGTATGGCCTGGATTGCCGATGCTTCGCTGGCGTCCGCAGTGTCCGAGGCGGGTGGCTTAGGCATCATCGCGGCCATGAACGCCGACGCCAACTGGCTTCGCGACCAGATTCATGAGCTGCGCGCCAAGACGGATAAGCCCTTTGGCGTGAACGTCATGCTCATGAGCCCATTTGCCGACGAGGTTGCACAGGTCGTGATTGACGAGCGAGTGCCGGTCGTCGTGACGGGCGCCGGCAATCCCGCCAAGTACATGAAGGCGTGGAACGAGGCGGGCATCAAGGTCATCCCGGTCGTTGCCTCGGTGGCGCTGGCGCGCCTCGTGGCACGTCGTGGAGCCACGGCGGTTGTTGCCGAGGGTACCGAATCGGGCGGCCATATTGGCGAGACCTCGACGATGGCACTGGTGCCGCAGGTCGTCGATGCGGTTGGCATTCCTGTCGTGGCCGCCGGCGGTATTGCCGACGGCCGCGGCGTGGCGGCCGCCTTTATGCTGGGCGCCGAAGGCGTGCAAGTGGGTACGCGCTTTCTGGTCGCAGACGAGTGCACCGTCTCGGAGCAGTACAAAGAGATGGTCCTGAAGGCCAACGACACTTCAACGCGTGCGACCGGTCGCTCGACGGGACATCCAGTGCGCGCCCTCAAGAGCCCCTTCACCAACGCCTATGCCAAGAGCGAGGGTTCCGGCGCGAGTGCCGAGGAGCTCGGTGCTATGGGAACCGGTGCGCTGCGTAAGGCCGCCAAGGACGGCAACTACGAAGAGGGTTCGTTTTTGTGTGGACAGATTGCCGGCATGGTCAACGAGCGCCAGAGCGCACGCGAAATCGTTGACGACCTGGTCGATGGCGCCGAGCACGTCCTGAAGGGTGCGTGCGCATGGGTGGCGTAGCGTTTTTGTTTGCCGGCCAGGGTGCCCAGCACCCCGCGATGGGCGTCGACTTGATCGAGACATCGCCGGCGGCCGCCGAGGTGTTCGCCATTGCCGACGAGGTGCGCCCGGGGACCAGCGAGCAATGCCGGAGTGCCTCCAAGGAGGAGCTCTCGCAGACCGAGAACACGCAGCCGTGCGTGTTCGTTCACGACCTAGCAGCGGCTGCCGCCCTGCGTGAGCGCGGCGTGGTACCTGCCGCCTGTGCGGGATTCTCGCTGGGCGAGGTCGCCGCGCTCACCTTTGTGGGGGCGTTCGATACGCGAGCGGGCTTTGAGCTCGTGTGCGAGCGCGCGGCGCTGATGGCCGCGGCTGCCGAGCGCCATCCGGGCGGCATGCGCGCCGTCATCAAGCTCGATGCGGCGCAAGTCGAGGGCCTGGCAAAACAGGCCGGCGAGGACTGCTGGCCAGTCAACTACAACAGCCCACAGCAGACGGTTGTGGCCGGAGCGCCCGAGGCGCTGCAGGAGCTCGACGTCCTAGTAAAAGAGGCTGGCGGCCGCGCCATGAAGGTCGCGGTGTCGGGTGCATTTCATAGCCCCTATATGGCCGAGGCGACCTGTGGCCTTGCCGCATATATTGAGGCCGGTCACGCGCCGTCCCCGTTGCTCATTCCTGTTTTGGCAAATATGACAGCGGCGCCCTATCCGGCGGATCCCCAGACGGCATCGGATGTCTTGGCCAATCAGGTGAGCCATGCCGTACGCTGGGTCGATACGCTGCATGCTCTGCAGGATCAAGGCATCGACACATTTATTGAGGTCGGCCCCGGCAAAACGCTGTCCGGCCTGGTCAAGCGTACGCTGAGCGACGTTCGTGTGTATTCGTGCGAGACGGCCGAGCAGGTCGCAGCTATTGCCGACGAGCTCGCATAGTCCACAGGGCTGTAACTCGAAAGGAATGACATGGGCAACTTGAACAATGGCGCGCTCGAGCGCAACGACTCACGTCGCGTGGCACTGGTCACGGGCGGCTCGCGGGGTATCGGCCGCGCCTGCGCTATCGGTCTGGCGGAGGATGGCTACGATATCGCCGTCGTCTATGCCGGCAGCGTCGATGCGGCGCGCGAGACGTGCGACGCCTGCGAGGCGGCTGGCGCCACGGCGCGCTCATATCAATGTGACGTGGCCGACCCCGCTGCCGTCAACGCGTGCGTGGAAGCGGTCCTCAACGACTTTGGCTCCATTTGGGCGCTCGTCAACAACGCTGGCATCACCCGCGATGGCCTGCTCATGCGCATGGGCGATGACGCCTTCGATCGCGTGCTCGATGTCAATCTTAAAGGAACGTTTAACACGACGCGCGCGCTCACCAAGACCTTTATGCGCCAGCGCGGCGGCTGCGTCGTCAACATGAGCTCGGTTGTGGGCCTGATGGGCAATGCCGGGCAGGCCAACTACGCTGCCTCTAAGGCGGGCGTGATCGGCCTGACCAAGGCGGTAGCGCGCGAGCTTGCGCCCCGCGGCGTACGAGTGAACGCGGTCGCACCCGGGTTTGTCGAGACCGATATGACGGCAAAGCTATCGGATAAGGTGCGTGCGGCATGCGAGGAGCAGATTCCCCTGAGGCGCATGGCGCGTCCCGAGGAAGTGGCCGGCGTGGTGCGCTTTTTGGCGAGCGACGCGGCTGCCTACATTACGGGCGAGGTCGTACGCGTCGACGGCGGAATGGCGATGTAGAAACCAGGGCCGAAGAACGGCTTGGATGAGGAGACCATGATGGAACAGAGAGTTGCAATCACCGGCATCGGTGCCGTATCGCCGCTCGGCAACACGGCGCTTGCCACCTGGGCGGCCATGTGCGCCGGCACGTGCGGCATCGGCCCGATCACGCACTTCGATACCGATGCGTTTGCCGTCAAGGTGGCGGCCGAGGTCAAGGGCTTTGACGGCAACGAGTACTTTGGCAAGCGTGATGCAAAGCATCTGGACCCCTGCGTTCAGTTTGCGATGGCGGCTTCGGACGAGGCTATGCACGATGCGGGCTTTGATGTCGAAGGCGCCATCGATCGAGAGCGCCTGGGCGTCTACGTGGGCTCGGGTGTGGGCGGCATGCAGACACTCGTCGACAACGTCCACACGATCGCCGATCGGGGGCCTCGTCGCGCATCGCCTTACATGATCGCGATGATGATTCCCAACATGGCTTCGGGCAACATCGCGATTCGCCATAAGGCAAAGGGCCCGACCCTGCCCGTCGTGACTGCCTGCGCGACTTCTGCCCATGCGGTGGGTGAGGCGTTCCGCGCCATCAAGCACGGCTATGCCGACGCGATCCTCGCGGGCGGCGCCGAGGCCGCAATTATCCCCGATGCCGTTGCGGGCTTTACGTCCTGCCGCGCATTGACCACCAACCCTGATCCCGCGACGGCTTGCCGCCCGTTCGATGCAGACCGCGATGGCTTTGTGATGGGCGAGGGCGCCTGCGTGCTCGTGCTCGAGAGCATGGAACATGCGCAGGCGCGCGGTGCGCACATTTATGCCGAGGTCGTGGGCTACGGCAACACCGATGATGCCTATCACATCACGAGCCCCGATCCCGAGGCTGCCGGCATTGCCCGTGCGATATCGCTGGCGGTGGTCGAGGGCGACGTTAAGCCTTCCGAGGGCCTCTACATCAACGCTCACGGCACCTCGACCAAGCTCAACGATTCGTCCGAGACGGCGGGCATAAAGCGTGCGCTTGGCGAGGACGCGGCACGAGCCGCGCACGTCTCGTCGACCAAGTCGATGACCGGCCATATGATCGGTGCCACGGGTGCCATCGAGGTCATGGCCTGTGCCATGGCGCTCGAGCAGGGCGTGGTGCCGCCGACCATTAACTACCACACACCCGATCCCGCCTGCGATCTTGACTACACGCCCAACCGCGCGGTTCGCGCCGACCTTACCTGGGCGCTTTCGACCAACCTGGGCTTTGGTGGGCATAACGCCGCCATCGCGCTGCGTAGATATACGAGGAGCTAGAGCATGGATTCCAAAAGACTTGCCGAGATAGCCGATGTTATGGAGGACCGCGGCCTCACGCGCGTGCGCGTTGAGGAGCCCGATGGCACCGCGGTCGAACTCGAGCGCGCGAGCGCCGCACAACCGGTTGCCGTGCCCATGCCTATGCCGGGTGCCGTGACTGCTCCGGCGGTGGCTCCTGTCGCCATGCCTGCCGCCGCGCCGGAGCCCGCCGCGCAGGCGTCTGCCGCTGCCCCGGCGCCGGGCGACGAGCCGTTTGTGCGCGTGGGCTCCAAGGTCAAGGCCGGCGAGACCCTCTGCATCATCGAGGCCATGAAGGTTCTCAACGAGGTGACGGCAGAGGCGGATGGCGAGGTACTCGAGATCTGCGTGGCCGACGGCGACCTCGTGGAGTTTGGCAGCTGCCTCATGAGGATCGGATAGGTGATATCCATGAACAAAGAAGAGCTCAAGAAGCTGTTGCCGCATCGCGAGCCGATGCTTTTGCTCGACGAAGCCGAGCTAGTGGGCGACGAGGCCCACGGCAAGATCACGATTACGGGCGACGAGTACTTTTTGCAGGGGCATTTTCCGGGAAACCCGGTCGTCCCCGGCGTGATCCAGTGCGAGATGCTCGCCCAGAACTGCTGCGTGCTGCTGATGGGCGATGAGGAGGCGCGCGGCGCGACGCCGTTCTACACGAGTCTGGACAAGGTGCGCTTTAAGCGTCCGGTGCGCCCGGGCGACACGGTGGATCTGGTGTGCTCCATCACGCGTGCGCGCGGGCCGTTCCGCTTTGCGACGGGTACTGCGAGCGTCAACGGTGAGGTTTGCTGCCGCGCCGATATGTCCTTTGCACTCATGCACGAAAGTTAAGGAAGGCTTCATGTTCGACAAAGTGCTCATCGCCAACCGCGGCGAGGTCGCGGTCCGTGTTATCCGCGCGTGCCGCGATATGGGCATCAAGACCGTCGCCGTTTATTCCACGGCCGATGCGGACGCGCTGCACGTGCAGCTTGCCGACGAGGCGTATTGCATCGGCGGCCCGCGTCTTGCCGAGAGCTACCTCAACGACGATGCTGTGCTCACCTGTGCCGTGAAGTCGGGAGTTAAGGCAATTCATCCCGGTTATGGCTTCTTTTCCGAGAAGGCGAGCTTCGTGCGCGACTGCGACAAGTATGGCCTGGCGTTTGTCGGTCCTTCGGCCGAGGTAATCGACAGCATGGGCGACAAGGACGCCGCACGTCGAACGGCTGCCGCGGCGGGCGTGCCCATCGTTCCGGGCTGCGATTTGCTCAAAAGCCCCGAGGAGGCAACGGCCGAGGCCGAGCGCATTGGCTGCCCCGTGCTTATTAAGGCGCGTGCCGGTGGTGGCGGTCGCGGCATTCGCAAGGTCGAGCGCGTGGAAGATGCGGCAAAGGCGTTTATCGAGGCGCGTGCCGAGGGCGAGGCCGTTTTTGGCGACGGCGAGTGCTACATGGAGAAGTTTGTCGCGCCGGCGCACCACGTCGAGGTGCAGATTATGGCCGATAAGCAGGGCCATGTGTTTTCGCTTGGCGAGCGTGAGTGCTCGGTGCAGCGCCGCAACCAAAAGCTGATCGAGGAGAGCCCCGCGCCGTGCCTCGACGGACACGACGACATTCGTGCTCGCATGCACAAGGCGGCGCGTGACCTGGCTCGTGCCGTCGGCTACGAAGGAGCCGGTACCATCGAGTTCCTGTATTCGGATGACGGCAATTTCTACTTTATGGAAATGAACACGCGCTTGCAGGTGGAGCATCCGGTTACGGAGTTTGTGACCGATACCGACTTGGTCAAGTGGCAGTTGCGCGTGGCAGCCGGCCAGCCTCTGCCCTTTGAGCAGGAGGACGTTCCGGTCCGCAACCACGCCATGGAGTGCCGCATCAATGCCGAAACGCCGGACTTTCTGCCGTCATGCGGAACGGTCACCGCGTTGCGTGTGCCGGGTGGTCCGCGCGTGCGCTGGGATTCCGCCATGTTTACCGGTGCGAACGTTCCGCCGTACTACGACTCCATGCTCGGCAAGCTCATCGTGTGTGCGCCCACGCGTGACGGCGCCATTCGCAAGATGCGCTCGGCCCTGGGCGAGCTCGTGATTGAGGGCGTGAGCGAAAACAGTGAGCTTCAGCTCGACGTGCTGGCAAACGACGAGTTCGTGTCGGGCATGTATCACGCCGATCTGATGGGGCATCTCTATGCTGATGAATAGAAAAGCGAAGACGGTCAACATCCTCGAGGGGCCGATGACCGAGTCGTGCGCCGAGTTTCCCGCGCGCCACGTGTTTATCAAGTGCCCGGAGTGCCGCCGCGTGATCGATGAGGCGCGCCTGCACGACAACCTCGAGGTCTGCCCTCGTTGCGGCAAACACTTTCGCGTGAGCGGGCGCGACCGCATGCACATGACGATTGACGAGGGCACGTTTGAGGAATGGGATGCCAGTCTGGCGCCGGAGGACTTCCTTTCGTTTCCCGGCTATGCCGACAAGCTCAAGAGCGTGAGCGAACGTTCGGGCGAGCGCGATGCCGTTGTGTGCGGCAAGGGCAAAATCTGCGGTTGCGATACGGCGCTCTTCTTTATGGACGCCAACTTTATGATGGGCTCGATGGGTTCCGTGGTGGGCGAGAAGATCTGCCGCACATTTGAGCGTGCGACCGAGCTGGGACTGCCGGTCGTTGGCTTTACCGTATCGGGTGGCGCCCGCATGCAGGAGGGCGTGACCTCGCTCATGCAGATGGCCAAGATTTCTGCGGCGGTTAGGCGCCATAGCGAGGCGGGCGGCCTGTATATCACGGTGCTCACTGACCCCACGACCGGAGGCGTAACCGCGAGCTTTGCCATGGAGGGCGATATTATCCTGGCCGAGCCCGATGCCCTGACGGCATTTGCCGGCCCGCGCGTGATCGAGCAGAACATGCACAAGCGCCTGCCCAAGGGATTCCAGCGCTCCGAGTTTTTGCTGGAGCACGGCTTTTGCGATGCCGTTGTTCCGCGTGGCGAGATTGCGCTCACGGTAGGCGAGCTGCTGGCGCTGCACGAAGGGCACGCGCCCGGCCTGGGGGCACCGCATGAGATCGTGCATACGGGTCGCCGCGGCAAAAAGCTGGGACACTTGTTCAAGCGCTCGGCCGCACCAAAAACCGCGCTCGAGATTGTCAAGCAGACCCGCTCGGCAGATCGCGCCACGGCAGGCGAGATGATCTCGCTGGGCCTGGATGGATTTGTGGAGCTGCACGGCGACCGCTACTTTGGCGACGACGCTGCTGTGGTGGCTGGCATTGGCTGGAAAGACGGACGCCCCGTAACGGTCATCGCCATCGAGCGCGGCACCACGACCAAAGAGCGCATGCGTCGCAACTTTGGTATGGCACATCCCGAGGGCTACCGCAAAGCGCGTCGCCTGATGCGCCAGGCCGAAAAGTTTGGTCGACCGGTTCTGTGCCTGGTCGATACTTCGGGCGCGTTTTGCGGCATCGGTGCCGAGGAACGCGGCCAGGGTGAGGCGATTGCCCAGAACCTCATGGAGATGAGCGGCCTTAAGACGCCGATTGTCTCGGTGGTGACAGGCGAGGGCGGCTCTGGTGGCGCGCTGGCGCTGTCCGTGGCCGACCGCATCCTGATGCTCTCGAGCTCGGCCTATTCGGTCGTGAGCCCCGAGGCCTGTGCGTCGATCCTGTGGAAGGATACCGAGCGCGCGAATGAGGCCGCCGAGGCGCTTAAGCTCACGGCCCCCGATCTGCTGGCGCTCGGCATCATTGACGGCATTGTTGACGATAAGGGCCTGTCGCATGAGGAGATCGCCGGTGCCGTCATGTCCTCGGCATTTGATGCCTTCGATGCGCTTGGGCAGCTCGACGACGCGACCCTCACAAACCTCCGCTACGAAAAGTACCGCGCAATCGGTCAGTACCGCACGATGTGACAAAGGGACAGCCCGCATGTCATATTGGGAAAGGCGTTCCATGCTACAAGTTTCTAACACCTCGTTTACAACGTCGGTTTCATCAAACGCCATGGCCGTGGTCGATTATCTGTCCAAAAGCATGATGTCGGCGCTGCCGTTTATTGTCTGCGCGGCGTTGTTCCGCACCGTCGCCGTCATTATGGGCGAAGGCATGCTGGGCCTGTGGTCTGCCGATTCCGAAATCTATCGCCTGTTCTACAGTTGGCTCTATAACGCCGGCTACTACTTTTTGCCCATCTATCTTGGTTGGGCGGCCGCCCGCCAGCTCGGTTGCTCGGAGCAGCTGGGTATGATGCTGGGCGGCGTATTGATTGCGCCCGATCTGCTCAAGCTCGTCGATGCCGCATCGACGACGGGGGCATCGATGACTTCCGTGTATGGGCTGCTCCCTGCGCCAGTCAACGATTACACGACGACCGTTATCCCGGTTCTCATTTCGGTTCCTGTGCTATGGCAGGTGGAGCGTTTCTTTAAGCGCGTGATCCCCCAGGCCGTGGCGTTCTCGTTCGTTCCGTTTGCGACGATGCTCGTTATGGTTCCGGTGTCCCTGTGCATTACGGCCCCGGCGGGCAGCTATCTGGGCATGCTGTTGGGACAGCTCATGTTTATGCTCGGCAATTCGGGCGGCATCGTGTCGCTGTTCACGCTCATGGGGCTTGCGGCGGGCTGGGAGTTCCTTAAGATTGCGGGTGTCAGCAACGTTGTCCTATCGCTCGCCTATGCGCAGTTTATGAGTGTGGGAACGGATTCGTGCATCCTGATCGCCGCGACTATGGCGACGTTTGCCGTTTGGGGCATGCCCTTTGGCGCGTCGCTCCGCGTTGCGGATAAGGACGAGAAGGCGCTCATGCTGGGCTACTCGATCTCGGGTGTTCTTGGCGGCGTAAGCGAGCCGGCGCTGTACGGTTGCGGTTTTAAATATGGCAGGTGCCTGACGTGCATGGCCATTGGCGGCGCCGTCGGAGGCCTTGTTGCGGCCGTGGGGCACGTTACGGCCTACACCATCGGCATGACGAATGTGCTTATGGTCATCGGCTTTGCCACGGGCGGCGTATCGAATCTGCTGTGGTGCTGCGCTGCTGGCGGTACGGCATTCGCGGTGTCTGCGGCGCTGAGCTACTGCTTTGGTGTGGTGCCGTCGCAGGAGCAGGCGACGGAGGACGGAGCCAATTCACACGAAACCGCGAAGGATATTGCCGGAGCAAGCGCATAGATCAAACGATGTGACAGAGGGACAATTCCTTTGTCACATCCGCTTTGATGGCCGCAGCCCGCGTGGGTTGCGGCCTTTTTTGTATCTAGAGGGCAAAGTGGTTACACTACAATCCGTTTGAGCAATAGATATATAAGTAGGACGTGGGGCGGATAAAGATGGTCGAATGGATTGTTAAACGTGCACAGGGTGATCGTGCGCGTGTGGGCACGCTGACGGGCGTGGTGTGTATTGTCGCCAATGTGGCGCTTTGTGCTGCAAAGGGTGCCATTGGTGTGGTTTCGGGATCGGTTTCGATTGTGGCGGATGCCATGAACAACCTGTCCGATGCCAGCTCGAATATCGTGAGCGTGCTGGGCTTTAAGCTGGCGAGCAAGCCGGCCGACCCCGAGCATCCTTACGGCCACGGTCGCTATGAGTATCTCTCGGGATTGGTCGTGGCGGCGCTCGTGCTGCTGATTGGCGTTGAGCTGGTGAAGTCCTCGGTCGAGCGCGTCATCCACCCCGAACCTGTCGAGTTCTCGCTTGCCCTGGTGGCAGTTCTGGTGCTTTCGATGGTCGTAAAGCTCTGGATGGCGGCCCTCAACCAAAAGCTCGGCGATCGCATTGAGTCCGAGACGCTGCATGCGACCGCGCAGGATTCTAAGAACGATGTTCTTGCCACGGGCGCCGTACTGGCGTGCGCAATTGTTTCGCAGGTGACGGGCATCAACCTTGACGCTTGGGTCGGCCTTGCCGTTGGTGCCTATATTGGCTGGAGCGGTTTTGAACTCATCCGGGATACGGTGAGCCCGCTTTTGGGCCAGACGCCCGATCCTAAGCTGGTCAAGCACATTCGAGACAAGATCATGAGCTATCCCGGCGTTTTGGGCGTTCACGATCTGATGGTTCACGATTACGGCCCGGGCAGGAAGTTCGCAAGCGCTCACGCCGAGATGGCAGCCGAAGCCAGTCCGATGGAAAGTCACGACACGCTCGATAACATCGAGCAGTCGTTTAGGGTCGAAGACGGCATGATCGTCACACTCCATTACGATCCCATCGTGACCGACGACCCCAAAGTGGCGAGCATGCGTTTGTGCATTAACGCCATGGCCCAGGAGATCGATAGCCGCCTCTCGATCCACGACCTACGCTGTGTTCCGGGTCCCACGCACACCAACGTGATCTTTGACTGCGTGCGTCCCTCGGATCTGCAGATGAGTGCCGAAGACGTAAAGCACGCGCTGGCACAACGGGTCGAATCGGAATATCCCAAGTCGATTGCCAAGATTACGATCGACGAAGACTACGTAGGACATACCCACGAGTAGGGCTGTGCCGGCAAAGCAAGTTATACAGAAGGGGAGAGCATGAAGCGTCTATATCTACTCCGCCACGGTCAGACGGAATTCAACGTCAAAAAGCTCGTCCAGGGCCGCTGCGATTCACCGCTCACCAATTTGGGTCGTCAACAGGCACAGACAGCAGCCACATGGCTCAAGGCTCACGGCGTCGTCCCCGACAAAGTGGTCTCATCACCCTTAGGCCGAGCCATGGACACGGCAAGTCTCGTCGCATGCGAGCTCCTCGGCCCGGACGCCGCAGTCGAGCCCTGCGAGGGTATCATCGAACGCTGCTACGGTACCTTCGAAGAAGGCCCCCACGACGCGCTACCCACCGACGTCTGGGACCCCGGCGAGGATTTAGTCCCCTTTGGAGGGGAGGGAAGCCAAGCTCTACAAGCTCGCATGGTAAGCACCCTTACCAATCTCATGGGCATTGATAGCGTCAAAACCCTTCTTGCAGTAAGCCACGGCAGCGCCAGCCGCCAATTCATTAAGGCTGCAGCCCCAGAGGGCTTCGAGCTTCCAACAAAACTCCCCAACTGCGCCATCATGATCTTCGATTTTGACGAGGAAGAGTCGGGAGAAGAGGGCGACACGTCTCAATCCAAGTTCACCTTGCGGCAAATTATCGATCCCCAACAAAGTAATTAGCTGAGCGAGCAAGGTTTAGTAGACGTCAACGTGGCGTTCCCAGTGTGCG
>CAJLAV010000036.1:0-17022 GCA_905204735.1 uncultured Collinsella sp.
TTGGGTGTTCCTATAGTTTTGTCAACCGTCGGGGCTACTCCCGGTAGGGCACCCGGTCGCGCATCACGGCGTATATCGCCCTGAGCCGCTTCCTCGCGACGGCCTTGAGCGCCCGCCCGTGCCCCATGCCCCGCGCCCTGCAGGCCCGGTAGTACTCGCCGTAGCGCCCCGAGGACCTCACCAGGCTGTTGCACGAGAAGATCAGCAGGGACTTGAGCCTCGCGTCGCCGCGCCTGGACGCCCTGACCGACCTCACCGACGTTCCGGAGCTCCTCACCCTCGGGGCTATGCCGCAGTACGAGGCCAGGTGGTCGTGGTCCGGGAACCTCCCGATGTCGACCGACACCGCGAGCTGCGCCGCGGTCCTCGGGCCGATGCCGGGCACGGTGAGCAGGCACGCGTAGGTCTCGTCGCCCTCGAGCAGCGCCGCCGTCTCGGCCTCGAGGGCCCCGGCCTCGTCGAGGGCCTCCGATATCCGGGCGGCCAGGAACCTGACCTGCCTGTTCTCGGCCTCGATGAGCGCCGGCGGGGGCGCAGTCGAGGCGGCCGCGGCCTCCCCGGCGGCCTCGGCCCGCGGCCCCTCGGCCCCCGAGCGGGCGATCCCCCACGCCCCGCCGAACCCAGCGAGCAGCTCCAGCCACCGGCGGTCCGACAGGTCGACGGCGGCCTCGAGGGCCGGGCAGGACTCGAGCAGCACGGCGCGCAGGCGGTTCTTGTCCCTGGTCGCGCAGGCGACGACGTGGTCGCGCTGCGACGAGAGGGCGCGCGCGGCCTCGAGGGCCTCGCCGCGGCCCGGGACCCCCGACAGGGAGTCCGGCACACCCAGGGCGGTCCGCGCGATCACCGCGGCGTCGCGCTCGTCGGTCTTGGCCTCGCCGGCGAACAGCCCGGCGGCGCGGCTGGCGGCGAGGCCGGGCAGGTGGGCGACCCCCAGACCCGCGGCGCGGGCGCGCCTCACGGCGAGGGACCCTATGTTGCGGAACTGGTCGACCACGACGAGCGTGCCGGCGGGCACGGAGGCGAACAGCGCGTCGAGCTCGGCCTCCCTGTTGCGGACGGGGGCGCTGGACAGCACCTCCCCGTCGCGGTCGATCAGGCAGGCCCAGTGGGAGGACTTGCCGACGTCCAGGCCGAGCACGGCCGCGGGCCTGGTCGATGGCGCTTTCACGGTGGTATCCTTCCGGTAGTCGTTCGACCGGATGGCCTCCCCCTCGGCACTCACATTACCAGCCGCGGCGCCTGCCCGGCACTTTCCTATCAGCCGTCGGGGGCGGCGCGTCCCGCGCCGGCAGCACCCAACAGGCCCTCTCGGGGGCAGGGACATTCGGCCGTGCGCGGGCGCCCGGTCGGCGGCCCGTTCTGGGCGCGCCTCAATCGTAGCCCGAGACGGGCCCGGGCTGACAATTTCGACTGTAATGGACGTTCTTAAATGACTAGTCGTTAAAGAACGTCCCCAATGACTAGCTAGCCGTGGAAGCGGGCTATGGGCGCAAGTGGCTGCTCGCGGAAGACGCGCTCGACGGCGGCGCGGTATTCGTCGACCTTTTTGGTCTTACGTACGAGCTTGTGAACGGTAGTGGGGTCGGCGAAAGCGCACTTGGCGTAGAACCACCACTCCTTCATACGAAAGACCGCGTTACCGCCAATCTCTTCTGCATAGGCCGCAAACAGCGTGTCGTGGAAACGCTGCAGTTCGGCTGCCGTGGCAGCAAGGCCGCCGTTGACCATGCGAGCCAGAGCGGGATTCGCGAGCAGGCCACGCCCCAACATCACATGGCGCGTGCCGGGATAGGCCTCCACCAGCGCGTCCATATCCTCAAGATCAAAAATATCGCCGTTGTAGGCGACCGGGAACGGCGCACGATCCAGCGTCTCGCCATAAAACTCTTTGCGCGGCGAGCCCGCATAACGGTCCTTCTGCACGCGCGGATGCACGATCAGCTCTGCCAGCGGCATGCGGCAATATAGATCGAGCACGCGCTCGTATTCGTCGTCGCTCTCCAACCCCAACCTGGTCTTGACCGATACCGGCAGCGGAGAGCGCTCACACACGTCACTCAAGAACACCTCAAGCTCGTCCAAGTTGCGCAAAAAGCCCGATCCTTTGCCCTTGGCAACAACCGTCCCCGAGGGGCAGCCAAGGTTGAGATTGACCTCGCGGTAGCCCATGTCGGCAAGCACTTGCGCCGCCCACACAAACTCGTCCGCATTCTTGGACATCAGCTGAGGCACTACGTTGAGCCCCTGGTTGTTGGCAGGATCGATCTCCTTAAGCGCCTTGCCGCCAAAGCGGTTTCCCACCCGCGGCGGCGGCAAAAACGGCGTGTAATAACAATCGAGCGCGCCAAAGCACTCCGCATGCACGCGACGGAACACATGCCCGGTAATCCCCTCCATGGGGGCCAACGATAGAATCATCAACATCTACTCTCAGATCAATGCGGCAAAGGGACTGCCCCTTTGTCACATCCTATTCAAGCGGTTCAGAAACTCTTCACAGGCGCGGGAACGCAGGCGATATTTTTTCCACACCAGATACGACGCAATGGTAAGTGGCGGCTCAAATGGGATAAAACGCAGGTCGCTGCATTCATCTACCTGCAGTAAGCTTCCAATGCCAACTGCACACGCGGCGCCCGAGCGCACCAAATGTGATGCATTGCCGATAAGATCGAAATGCCCCACGATATTGAGCTCGTCAACGCTGAGGACGCCGCTCGACCACGCTTCCAGGTCCAGCGCTCGATTCGAGGTTCGCGAACTCACCAGCAGTGGCATATTCGCCACGTCCGCAGGCGTCAACACATCCCGGCCACCCCATGGACCGCTCGCAGCGACAACGGCACCGACTCGGTCCGCCTCGGGCATGCGAATCCATTCGTATTTCTCGACGTTAACGGGTTCCAGCAACAACGCAAAGTCGAGCAGGCCACGCTCCAAGCGTTCCTCCACCGCATCGGCGTTACCGGTATAGAGCTCAATCGTCACTCCGGGATAACTCCGATGCAGCTCCGCAAAAACATCGAGCACCAGCCGTATCGATTTGGTTTCGCCGGCGCCAATGCGGATAACGCCCGCAATGCCGAGCTCCCGATCCGCCAACTCTTGCTCGGTCTGTTCCATCAGCAAGACGATCTCCTCGGCGCGCTGGCGCAGGCGCATGCCATCGCTCGTGAGCACACATGATCGATTGGTGCGCTCGAACAGCTCCACGCCCAGCTCGCGCTCAAGATCGGCTATCTGGCGCGAAAGCGTGGGCTGCGTCACATGTAGCACGTTAGCAGCTTCGGTCATGTTTTCCTCGCGGGCCACAGCAAGAAAATAACGCAGCGTTCGCAGCTCCATGCTTGCTCCTTCGTGCACAACGGAGAACCCCATTCGGTCCGTTTCGTTTCACATATGTATTCCGTATACCTAGCTAGTTGATATAGGCAATATACATTATCAACCTATCAACGTACGCTATAGCCATCCCCTCAAGAACAAGGAGAATGGCATGCAGTACACAACCCTTGGCCATTCCGGCATCAAAGTTTCTAAACTCTGCCTGGGAGGCATGAGCTTTGGCGAACCCAGCCCCGACTTTCATCAGTGGACCATCGGACCCGACGACACACGCGCCGTCATCAAACGCGCACTCGACACCGGAATCAACTTTATCGATACCGCGAACTGCTACAGCTTTGGCACGAGCGAAGAGTACATAGGCGCCGCCCTGCGCAATCTGGGTATCGCTCGCGAGAGCGTCGTGCTAGCCAGCAAGGTTCACTTCAACGAAGGCGGCCTTTCCGCCGACGCCATCAAACGCGAGATCGAAGGCTCGCTCAAGCGCTTGGGCACCGATTACCTAGACCTCTACATCATCCACCGCTTTGATTACGACGTTCCCATGGAAGAGACCATGGAGGCGCTCAACGACTTGGTGCGCGAGGGCAAGGTTCGCGCACTCGGCGCCAGCGCCATGTATGCCTATCAGCTGCACAACCTGCAGATCGTCGCACGCGACCATGGATGGACGCCCTTTACGAGCATGCAGTGCCACTACAATCTGCTGTACCGAGAGGACGAGCGGGAGATGATTCCGGTATGCCGCCAGTTTGGCATGGCCCTTACGCCATACAGCCCCATGGCGTCGGGACACCTCTGCCGCCCCACGTGGGAAAGCTCGAGCACACGTGGCACCACCGACACGACCATGGCCAACAAGTATGACCATGACCGCGCCATTGACATGCCCGTCGTTGAGCGCGTGGCCAAGGTTGCTGCCGATCACGACGTGCCAATGCCGCAGATTGCGCTGGCGTGGCACTGGGCGCGTGGCGTTGAGGCACCCATCGTAGGTTGTTCCAAGCCCGAGCGAGTCGACGACGCCGTAGCTGCGCTCGACATAACGCTCTCCCCCGCCGAGATCGACTTCCTCGAAGAGCTCTATCAACCGCATGCGCTCGTTGGTCCCAAGGCCCGTCCCGGCGAAAAGCCACTTGCCGGCACCACCAAAGTCAAAACCGCAAAGTGACGACATGGACGACAACATCATCAACGGCCTACACGACGCCGGCTGCAGCAAAGAGCTCATTGAGCTGTACGGCTCGGCCGCCAGCGACTGCGCGCGCATTTGCCTGCTAAAACGACATCGCCGCGAGTTGCTCGATGATATTCACTCGGGGCAGCAGAAGCTCGAACGCCTTGACTATCTTATCTACCGGCTACGCAACGCTTCAACCGAATGCAGGACAAACCGCACGGCATCGCGGTCAAGAGAAAGCGCCAAATGCACCTCAGCATAAGGTCCAAACCACAGCAACGAAAGGAACTCCATTGGCTAAGACACTTGTAACATATTTCAGCGCAACGGGTACCACAAAGGACGTTGCATGTCGCCTGGCTCGTGTAGCGGACAGCGACCTGTTCGCCATTGTGCCCGCCAATCCATACACAAGCGCCGACCTCGACTGGCGCGACAAACGGAGCCGCAGCACACTCGAAGTCGCCAATCCCTCCTGCCGCCCCGTCATAACCTCCAGAGTCGAGCACATCGAAGACTACGACACCATCTTTTTGGGATTTCCCATCTGGTGGTACGTGGCGCCGGCGATTGTCAATACATTCCTCGAGTCTTACGACCTGACAGGCAAAACAATCGTCCTGTTTGCCACCTCGGGCGGGAGCGGAATGGGCAAGACAGCGTCGATCCTTAGAGCAAGCGCTCCAGGCGCAAAGATCGTTGACGGCGGCGTCCTCAACAACGTAAGCGACACCGAACTCAAAAATTTCGCGGCAAGATACCTCTAACGCGGCAAAGACCGACAAATCGACGGGAAAATGCCATGGAAAAATGAAGCCCACGAGAACGGCATCACCGCCAACGGTTGATTTAGTCATGTGACCTTCGACTGCCTCGGCAAGGATGCGAGCAACGGACAGCTCGAGCCCATGGACGACGAGCGGCACGGTGCCTCGGGGATCCAAGTCGACAATCCACCCAAAACAGAGGCGGCCACCCGGCACCAACCGCCCCTCCAACCGTCCCAGCAAAACGGGGTGAATGGTTTCCCGAGAAGTGAACGAGTAAAATTGGACCCCCGAAGCATCGACACTTTTGGAAGGCCAATTCCTGCGGTTTTATCACTCAAATCCTGCGGTTTTAGCGTCGAAAAACGTGGGTACTTCGCGGGTTCAAATTAGGTCGTTCACTTCTCGGGAAACCATTCACCTTCGATTTGCCGATGCCCACAAACAGCAAAGGGGGCCGCCCCATGGCGGCCCCCTTTGCTCGTTATTCGTCCCTCGGCAGCGGCTTCATGCTCCAAAAGACGACGTTCGCGATCAAGCGAGCACCAACAGCATGCTGTTGACCGCTATGTCTGAACAACAGACACCCTCCACTCATCTATACTCAAGAGCGTGTGCGCATCGCCCAAAAACGATGAGAGTCGAGGCCCCCATGCAGCAGCTCACCGAACAAGAAAAGAAACGCATCCAGCGGTACTGCACATACCCCAAGATCGCAGCGACCGCACTCGTCATGTCGTTCGCAGCATGCCTGTTGATGTTGCCGCTCCAAATGATCAACGATATCGCGTTCCACCAAAAGGAATTCCAACCCGCGGGCATATATACCGCCATCGCACTCACCGTAATCGAACTCGCCATCTTTTGCTATTGTGCTCTTGCGCCGCGCTTTGGAATGCAGGGCAAACAGTGGAAGGAGCTGCAGAGCAAGCTTGCGGTAGCCCAAACCAACAAAGACCGCTCCGCGGAGGTCGCCGGCGTACTTGCCACGCAAGCTGCCGGCCGCCTGCTCAAGAACAGCGACAACGATCTCGCGCGCAATCTGGGCGGTGCCGCCGAGGTCGCCAGCGCCGTGGGGGCAGTCACCACGGCGGCAGACGTGCTGGCCGAGACCTCGAGCAATGCCGAGGCCATGGCAAACGCATACGGTGTGACGATTCCAAGCGTCAAGAAGCAGATCATAGCTCTCGCGGTGTTGCCCGCCATTGCGCTGCTTGGCGTCTACATCCCTCAGTTTGTCCAGGGAAATAACGAGCTTCAGGTAAGAAAGGCTGCAGCCGCCGAGCAGCTCGCCATCGCGCAGGATGCCTTGGAGCCCGTGTGCGAACGCGTCGCCGCAGACGACCCGTACGAGTCGTATCACGACTACGGCTACCGCATTATCGGCTATCTGCGCGATAATGACCTCGGCGCTCAAGCAGTCTATGTCTACCTTTCTTTTGATGCAGACGGCATGCTCACGGACGTCGATTACACCAGTCAGATCGACCCCGAGGCAAGCCCTGCAGACAACCTCGCCCGCGCCGAGCAGGATATCGCGACGCTCTGCGCCCCGCTCAACGGGTTGGACATTTCCGTTGCCACACCGGACCTCCTCACGCCATGCAGCCTGTCGGATGAATTTAAACAGGCATTTTTAGCCGGATCCCTATATGAAGAAATCAGCATCAAGACGGAGGACGAATCTATCAAGTCGTACTACACCTTTGACACCGAGCCCAAGGAAGAGTTCGACGAATACACCCACCCGGAAATTAGGCTCATGCTCTCTGCAAAGAAGAACTAAAGGCTTACGCTCTAATTGCCGCTCGCAAACATCGTCTATATCTCGAGGTCTAATACTTTTCCGAGAAGTGAACGGCTGTATTTGGACCCCCGAAGCATCGACATTCTCTGACGCCAAAACCGCAGGATTCAACAATCAAAACCGCTGGAAATTGCATCTCAAAAGTGTCGACGCTTCGGGGGTCCATTTTGACTCGTTCACTTCTCGGAAAAGTATTAGACCTCGAATTCACAAGCCGCTCAATGTGACAAAGGGACCGTCCCTTGTCACATTATTCAGAGCGCAGGGCCTCCACGGGATCCTTCCTGGATGCGCTGCGGGCCGGCAGCAGGCCAGCGACAACCGTCAGCAGTACCGAAATTGCAATGAGCACCAGCGCATCCTGCACGGGCAGGCTCATCAGATTGGGCACCTGTTTGGCAGCAAGCGCCCAGGCATTAACCGGAAAGCTCACGGCCATCACAACGACAATGGCAAAGACGCCGGCGATGAGGCCCTCGATAAAGGTCTCGGCATTGAATACGTTGGCCACGTTGCGCTTCGACGCGCCGATCGCACGCAGGATGCCAATCTCCTTTTTGCGTTCCAGCACGCTGATGTAGGTGATGATGCCGATCATGATGGAGCTCACCACCAGGCTGATACTCACGAATGCGATGAGCACCAAGCTGATGGTGTTCACGATGTCGGTCACCGAGCCCATGATGATGCCCATGTAGTCGGTGTACGAAATTGCCTGCTCATCATGGCCAGCGGCTTTGACCTGCTTGTTGTACGCATCGATGTGATCGAGCACACGCTCCTTAGCCTCAAAGTCACGCGGGAAAATCTTGACCGAGATGGGGTCTGCCTCGTCTGCATAGCCCAGCGTGGTCAGGTTGTTGTCGTAGGTGAGTTTCGATGCCTTCGCATAGCTCATCATGAGCGAGCTCAGGTCCTCGGCGTCCATGTTGAAGTGAATGGCATGAGCAAAGGCACTCGCATCCACGCGCATGGCGCTCGCCAGGCTAGCAAAACTCGAAGACATCTGCGTCGCCATCTGACCCATGAGCCCTGCCGCGCCTGCTTTAAGCTGGGACGATACCGTTGTCGCTATCTGGTCGCTGATTGTCTTGGTCACCTGGTCCATTGCCTGTTGCAGATACGGAGCCAGCTGCTTTTGCACATAGTCGGTCATCGCCTGCTGCAGGCGCTCGGCCAGGGCATCGCCGCCGAGCGCTTTGAGCTGGGCCAGGATTTGCTGGGCTGCCGCATCATTCTCAAGATACGCCGAGAACGCGGCGGCAAGCTTTGACGCGTCCTTAAGATCATCGGGTGTCAGCGCCTTAAACTGATCAGACTGCAAAAAGCCCTCAAACAGCTGGTTGGCTAGCGTTCCCACCTGCTGCATTTGCTCGGGCGTGAGTTCCAGACCGTCAAAGATACCCGAGAAATCTGGGGCCGGCGCTTTGGCCATGATGTCGCTGAAGTCGATGTCCTTACCAACGCCCGAAAGGTCAATATCCAGCCCGGACAAATCAAGACCCGACAGGTCCATACCGCCGGCAACACCCGAGAGCGCAGACGCATCGAACGAGAACGCGCTCTTGAGCGCCGCCTCGTCCACACTAAACATGCTGCCCAGATCCACGCCTTGCTTGGCCTCGCCCTGCAGTTCATCGAAAGACTTGCCCGTAAAGACATCCGTCTCGGGATGCGCAAGCTGCTCTTGCACAATCTGCGAATCGGCGGCGCGCTCCATAAGCCGGCGAGTCAGCGCATGCGTATAGGCAATGCCCGGAGACAACGCGCTCGCATTGGCCGTCTCGTTAGGTCGCACCACGCCCACAATGTGCACGTCGATACCGTCGGCAACCTTGGCAGCCATAAAGTCGGCGTCGCCAGACATGTCGGTCCATATGCCGGTCTCTTCGTTTTTGCGATACGCATCGGCCGGCGACAACACCTTAAACGTCGTGGACAGCGCATCGTCGTAGGTAAAGTCGGTACCGGTCTCGGGCGCTTCAACCCCACCGTCAGCCGTCATAGCGCTGTTAACCAGATTGTTAAGCTCATTGATATCCAGCGCACCGATGCTGTAGAGCGTGTAGTCGCCCACCGTACCGCGGCTCGAAAGCACCATCACGGCTTCGTTGGCAGACGTGGGCCAATGACCGGCGACGACATCGTACTGGCTGTCGAGCAGGCTCTGGTCGTCAATCATCTCGTTAAAGACCGAGGTTCCCATGGATTCCATGCTCACCGTTGCCGCCGAACTCGCACCTCCGCTCATGGCCTCGGTCATGGCGTTGGGCACCAGCCGGACAGGCTTCTCATCGCCCTTGCCGGCACGATAGACAACCGGCGATACACCGTAGCCGTACTGGATGGCGTTGACTTCTTTATCGATGCCGTCGCCACCGGCATCGAGCCACGCCTTAAAGCTCGTCATGTCGTTGGACTTAACGCTTGCAAACATATCCTTTACGGCCGTGACCACGGGAATCTTATCGGTTCCCTTAGCCTTGCCGCCGGCACTGTCGTCGGACGAATCCACGTTTTCAGGCGAGTCATCATCCGCAGCCCCCTGTCCGCCCATCATGGACGACAGGTCGTAATCCTGCTTGGAAATGGTGAGCGGGTAGCTCGAGAGCGTATCCTCCTCGACCTTTTTGATGTAGCCGTTTACGCCGTTGGACAGCGCCAGAATCGCCGCGATACCGATAATGCCAATCGAGCCCGCAAAGGCAGTCATGGCCGTACGGCCTTTTTTGGTCATAAGGTTTCGGGCAGAAAGCCCCAGCGCCGTCACAAAGCTCATCGAGGTTTTGCGCGTAGGCTTGGCTTCGCGGCGCGTGGCGTCAGCGACATCGAAAGGATCGGAATCGTCGGTGATCTTGCCGTCCGCCAGGTTAACGATGCGCGTGGCGTACTGGTACGCCAGCTCGGGATTGTGCGTGACCATAATAACCAGACGGTCGCGTGCCACGTCCTTGAGCAAATCCATGACCTGCACGGATGTCGTTGAATCCAAAGCGCCGGTCGGCTCGTCTGCCAGCACAATCTCGGGATCGTTGATCAGCGCACGGGCGATGGCCACACGCTGCATCTGTCCGCCCGATAGCTGGCTCGGGCGCTTGTTAACATGCTCGCCCAGGCCAACTTTCTCCAACGCCTCGCGCGCACGCTCGCGGCGCTCGGTATGCCCCACACCCGTGAGCGTAAGCGCCAGCTCCACGTTTTCCAAAATGGTCTGATGCGGGATGAGGTTATAGCTTTGGAACACAAAGCCGATGCGGTTGTTGCGGTAGGCATCCCAATCGCGATCGTGAAAGTCCTTGGTCGAGATGCCGTCGATGAGCAGGTCGCCGGAATCGAAATGATCAAGCCCACCGATAACGTTGAGCATCGTGGTTTTACCCGAGCCCGAGGGACCCAGAATGGCCACGAACTCGTTATCGCGAAAAGCCAGGCTTACGCTGTCGAGCGCCACCTGCGTAAACGACTGGGTAACGTACCTTTTGCAAATACCTTTGAGCTCCAACATGGACGGCAACCTCTCCTGCGCAGGCACCCTGCCCGCTCTCCCCCGCCGTTCGTATTCGACGCGTTTGTCCTACTCTATCCCCATTTTTTACCGGTGCAAGTGAGGAATGTAGGGAACCGCATCAAAAAACGAACGGGACGACGTCCAAAAGAAGAGGTCCCGAGCGGGACCTCTAAATGGTGGAGATTATCTTAAAAGGCAGCGGACTACTCCGCACAGCGGCGCACGATCCTCGCCATGCTTTACGCGTTTTTTACTGCTCGCTATTCGCAATCGCCTGGTCGATAAGCTTGTCGAGTGCTGCGCGCTGCTCGGCGGAGCTGATGGCTCCCACGATTGGATCCCCTACGATGTTGCCATTCTGATCGATGACATACGTTGTCGGGAACGAGAACAAATTTGACGTAAACTTACCGGCCTCGCTATCCGGCTTGAACCAGATGTTCTTATACGTCACGCCCTTCTTGCTCAGCACGTCCTTGGCATCTGCAATCTCGCCCTTGTTGCCATCGAGCGTAAAGGAATTGACGCCCACGACCTGGCCGCCCTTCTCGGCAAGCTCCTGATTCAGTTTCTCAAGATCGCCCAGCTCGCCCACGCACGGCTTGCAAGTAGTGAACCAGAAGTTCATGACGGTGACCTTGTTCTTAGAGAACAGCTCGTCGCTGTTCACGTCGTTGCCATCCAGGTCCTTGCCCGTAAAGCTGGGGAACTTCGTCGCCTCGCTCGAAGCATTGGCACCAGCCGTCATGCCAGCGGTCGAAGCGTCGACGCTCTCGCCTGCACTCGGCGTGCTTCCACAGCCGGGGAACTCCTTCTCCAGGCTCTCGAGCTTGTCCTCGATCTCCTTGATCTGCTGTGCACCGGCCTTGAGTGTCTTAAGCTCATCCGCCGTGAACTCATCCTTGGCGCCGTCGATGGTCTTGAGCAGAAAATCGCCGTAATTGCTGCCATCCTCAATCATTGCCGAGTCTTTATTTGCCGCATTGAATACCTTTTCCCACAGCGCGTTATCACTCGAAAAGATCTCGTTCTCCTTCTGCATGAGCTTCGCATACAGCTCGGCGGCCTCGTCGGCATTGGTCGACTTCTGCGCAGTGAGTTCTGCAATCTTAGGATCGGAGCCCGCAGATTCACTCGCATTGCCACCGGGTGCCGAGCACGCCACAAGGCACAAGGCCAATACCGGCACCATAAACAGGGCCGCAATCTTAGAAAGCTTCATGGTCATTCCTCCGTTTTGTCGAAGCTTGTTTACTTTTTATCGGCGGTCAAGGGGAGCTTTTCCGCCGACACATCCAGGCCATAGCGATAGCTGATGGCATCGACGGGACAGGCCCCGATGCACTTTCCGCACCGGATGCATTCGGCATGATTGGGCGCGCGGACCACATCAACGTCCATCTGACAAGCCTTTGAGCACTTGCCGCACGAGACACATTTGCATGCATCGACCCGAATCCCCAGCAGGGATACCTTATTCATGAGCGCATAGAATGCGCCGAGTGGACAAATCCATTTGCAGAAGGGGCGGTAGAACAAAACGCTCAGCACTACCACGGCAATGAGAACGGCAAGTTTCCAAGTAAAGAGATGTCCCAACGCAGATCGAATGCCGGCATTGGCAATGGCCAGCGGAATGGCACCCTCGAGCACACCCTGCGGACAGATGTACTTACAAAAGAACGGGTCGCCCATGCCCACGTCGTTAACCACCAAGACGGGCAGCAGCACCACGGCAAACAGCAGCACGACGTACTTGATGTACGTGAGCGGCTTAAGCTTTTTCGTGGAGAACTTTTTGCCGGGGATCTTGTGAAGCAGCTCCTGCAGCCAGCCAAACGGGCACAAAAACCCGCATACAAATCGCCCCAGCAGCACGCCGAGCAAAATGAGCGTACCGGTAACGTAGTAGGAGAAGTTGAACTTGGATGAACCTACCACCGACTGGAACGACCCGATGGGGCACGCACCCGATGCCGCGGGGCACGAATAGCAATTAAGTCCAGGTACGCAGACTGTTTTTCCCGCGCCCTGATAGATGCCGCCTTTGGCAAAGTTTGGCAGGTGAATGTTGGTGATGAGCGTCGCCGCCGCCTGAATGAATCCGCGAAATCGGGCCAAAACATGCGGCGCAGTGTTTTCTCTTTTATCCAATTCCGATACACTCCAAGCACAGCCTAATCGCTTTGGCCAGCACGGCATTCGCCTCGCCACGCATAACGCCAAAGCACACCATGGCAATTCCGACGATCAGCAACGCAACCTGCATTACAGGTTTTATCGCTTTGAACAACTTGACCACTCCTTTCGTCACGCGACCTATTGGACCATATCGACTATAAAATCCGTGTTAAGCGCGATTTGGAATGTGCAAGGAGACTGTTATGCGAATTTTGATCGTCGAAGACGAGCGGGCACTGTGTGATGCAATCGCGCGCAGCTTGCGAAACTTGGCGTACAGCGTCGACTGCTGTCACGACGGACAGGAGGCGCTCGACCTACTGGACGTTGAGGCCTTCGACCTCGTGGTACTCGACCTCAACCTTCCCCGCATCGACGGCATGACCGTACTCAGGGAACTTAGGAAAACTGACTGCGAGACTAAGGTACTGATTCTGTCCGCACGCGGCGAAGTATCCGATAAAGTCGCCGGACTCGATGCCGGCGCCAACGATTACCTCACCAAGCCGTTTCATCTGGACGAGCTTGCGGCAAGGATTCGCAGCCTTACCCTCAGACGCTTTACACAAAGCGACATAGTTTTAACCTGCGGAAAGCTCAGCTTTGACACCAAGGCGCGCATCGCTTCCGTGGACAGCGAGGCTTTATCTCTTACGCGCAAGGAAACGGGGATCTTGGAATACCTGATGTTTAATCAGGGGCGTCCGGTAAGTCAGGAGGAGCTTATCGAGCACGTTTGGGATAGCAGCGTGAACAGCTTTAGCAACGCAACCCGCGTTCATATCTCGTCACTCCGCAAAAAGCTACGCAGCGCTTTGGGATACGACCCGATTCGCAATCGGATTGGAGAGGGCTACGTTATGGAGGATAGCGAATGAAAAGGCTTTCGCTGCAATGGCGCATAACGATTATGACGGCACTGCTCACGTGTGCGGCGTGCGTGCTGACGAACTGCCTGGTCGGCTATACGGGCATGCGCTACATGGATGCCATCGGCAGTGACATCTCGGCCTTTAACGCAACCGGCGAAGATTCGCCCCAGGCGTTCGACCCGACGAAAGCGGTCCCCGATGACAAGGTCACGATCGTCGTAAACGACGCACAGGAGTCTTTTGGCACGACAACCTGGTACATCACGGCTGGAGTCACACTCCTTGGCGGCGCGCTAGCATACTTTGCGAGCGGCCGTGCACTCAAACCGCTACGGGCTTTTGCAGCCCAGGTTGAGCGTGTGCAGCCTGACAACCTAAGCGAAATCAGACTCAGTGAAGATGTGCCCACCGAGCTACAGAGATGCAGCGCCTCTTTCAACGACATGATCGCCCGTCTTGGCGAAGGGTTCTCTGCGCAGCGTCAGTTTACCGGCAACGCCGCACACGAGCTGCGCACCCCGCTCGCCCTTATGCAAGCACAGATTGAACTATTCATCTCCGAACACTCCGGTTTGCAACCCGAAACAGCCGAGCTGCTCGACCTGCTACAAGAACAAACCGAGCGCATGTCTCGAATGACCAAGGTATTGCTCGAGATGAGTGAGCTCCGCAGCGTTCCTTGCGAAGACGATGTTGAACTTGGCCCCTTGTCCGAAGAGGTCCTCACCGACCTTGCGCCACTTGCCGATAATAAGGGCATAGCCCTCAATTGTGCTGGAGACGCTTTAGTAATCGGGAGCGACACGCTCCTCTATCGGCTGGTGTTTAATCTGGTCGAAAACGCCATCCGTTACAGCCGCTCCGGCTCGACTGTCAACGTCTCCATCAGCGACAGCGACAGCCACGTGTTCCTGCGAGTCGAGGACCAGGGCCCGGGAATACCCAAGCAGTACCGTGAGAGCATCTTCCAACCGTTCTTTCGCCTGGATAAATCCCGCAGCAGGGCATACGGCGGCGCAGGACTCGGGCTAGCGCTTGTTTGGGAGATTGCAGCGCTTCACGGTGGCACGGTAGAGGTCGAAGCAAATTCCGAGAACGGAACCGTGATGCTCGTGACCCTCTCAAAGGGGGCCACCACGTGATCCGACTGTCCAGGAGTCCCACTCGACATTGTGAAACGCGTCCCAAAACTTGGACATGAGAAATGGGAGACAGTTCGCATCTATGCCGAGGACGAAGTCCTGGCGGGGATTCAGGATGCGCAGAGGAAGCTTGCGGCAGAAAACCCCGACAGAGTCGTGACCGTCGGCGGCAACTGTATGGTGTCGCCTGCCCTCTTCGATTACCTGCACGGGAAATACGAGAACGTTGGAATCGTCTGGATCTATGCGCATCCGGATGTATCCACGCTGAATGATGGCTACCCCAACGCTCACGCCATGGTACTTGGCAGCCTTTTGGAACAGGGTGCACCGCAACTCGTTTCGCGGATGCGGCATCCGGTGTTTAAGCCGAGCGATGTCCTGCATGTCGGGCTACAGCAGCTCCACGACTATCAGGAAGTTTGCTTAAACAAGCATAGGTGTTGCGGTTTTAGCCGATGTCCTCATGGAGGAAAACGGCATGCTGGGTCTGTCTGATTAAAGTCCAACAGTTTCCATGAGGCATCTAGCACGGTAAAAGCTAAAGACCCGGGAGACCCCAAACTGTCAACCATCTTTACGGGTGCAAGGGAAACGGGCAAGACAGCCCCCTCTCGCTCCTATCCGAAACGGCGCTTGAACACGGCTGGATTGCAGCGAATGTCTCCGCCATGCCCGGCATGCTCGAAGATATCATCGAGCACACAAAGGAGGCCGCAGGCCGTTACCTCTCGCAGCCCCATACACGCGTGAGCGGAGTTCAAGTTGGGCAGCGGGGCGGTTTAGCGCGCCAATATAATCAAATCGTGCACTTCCATAGCCTCTCGTCTACGTGGTGTACCGTCGTCTCCCCTTTTATCAGAGTTGGGCGATTTTCAGGCACCCGAGCTGAACTCAAATTGAACTCAACGATGCCTTATCGGTCGAGGGCGTCCTAGCGAGAATATACAGAGGCGCACATTTCGCAGGGAACCTCCCATTCGTTATCATATCGGGATGCTGTCAAGGCAGCGTCAATGCGTTCGACCTACACCTTCTCGCTTTTCGAGGCCTCGTCTGCAGGACCATCGGAATCGATACGGAATCGATCGGCATACCATTCATCCGAAGCAATCACCTTATGGAGCATCTGGAGATGCAGGTCGACATAGTGGCAGAACGCCTTGCCGCATTCCACGAGAGGCGCATTGTTTCTCTCGTTGGGCTCGGCTCCAAAATTAAACTCGACCTCATAGCCCTCCCCAGGCACACCCATGCTCGGCAGAATATCAATGGAGAAGTGGACGAATCCAGACGTCACCTTGTATACATCTTTTACCTTTGGATCGAACTTCTCGAGTAAGTCTTGAAGTCTTCCATCGGACATCTTCTCACCCGAGAAATCTTTCAGCTTGTTCACAGGCACACCTTGAAACACCTGCTTGAGAAAGTCATCCTGGTCTTCGGCGGCGAATAATGCGAATGTCCGCAGGCAGACTCCAACCTGTGCGCGGAGAAGCTGGGCGACGCAAACAAGATTCCTCGACTCGAGCATGGAGATGAATCCGTCTATCAGTCTCATCGCATACTCAGAGGAGGATGCCAGATATAGATCCCATTGGGTAAAGTCGACGTTCATGAAGGGAATCACTGCATTGCGCTCGGCGACTCTCAAGGCACTCAGTCTTTGTTCTATTTTCTCAGCTTCTTGTTTGAACTGTTCGCTATCCAAAATGCCCCCAAATGCCGGCTTCTCAACAAATCAAAAAAGCAAGAGAGACAGAGATTAGGTTCCTGCTCCACTGAACCCGCGCTTCCAGTCGAGACACTCCTCCTCGAAGATCTCCCCAGAGTCCCGCCTCTCGCGCCCCTCACGGAACTGTCCATATCAGTGTAGCCAATCCAAGCACAGCCCCACCGCACGGCCCAGTCGCTTCCGGTCCTGCGTGGCCCCGTGAAGGCGGAAGGGCGTGGTTGTCGTCATCGCGTTCCTTTCTCCTCGTACCTTTTTGGGCATGCGTCACGGGCCCCCGCGCGGCGCTGAGAGCGAATCGGCGCAGGCTTGGGGCCAGTTGCGTAGAGGTTGAGGTTCGGGTTTCGCCGGCTTACGCAGCTTGGCGGGCAGAGCGCCCGGGCTCGCTGCGCCTAGGGCGCGGCGGGATCCGCGACGCCGGAGGTGTCGATCTCGCCCAGATTGGCGAGCTGCTCGATGAGGGGGAGGCCCATCGGGTCGTCCACCTC
>CAJLAV010000037.1:0-16916 GCA_905204735.1 uncultured Collinsella sp.
GGCCCGATTTTGCCTCTTGACAATGTCCTGCTCATATTAAAAGGAACGTCCCCAAGTGCCGCATCCGGGCCATGGCAACGCCGATGTTTTGGCAACGACAGCGAAAGCCCGCCAGAGCGAGCAAGGTGCCTTGAAACAAGGCGGCATTGATCTTCTGATCATGCCGCCGAAGTTGAAAGGCAGATTGCCGCTCTGGCGGGCTTGCAGCGTCGACCGATCCGCCGTTCGTTAGAACGGCGGAACCAACCCTACATCACCATAACGTAGCGCGATCCCACGTAGTACTGCTTACCCATCAAAACCGGCTCGTCATCGGGACCGGTAAAGCCGGCACGCAGGTTGAGCAGTGGATCGTGCGGAGCAATGCCCAACTCGGCCGCCTGCTCGGTATTGGCACGAACGGCCTCGACCGTGCGGTAGCCAACCGAGACAATCGGCGTTCCGCCAACACGCTCGACCTCGGCAAAAATCGACTTGTCCTCAAGATCGGCCGTCAACAGCTCACGGTAGGCGTCAAACGGCACAAAGATGTTCTCCTCAAAAATGGGCTCGCCGTCGGCCGTACGCACGCGCTTGATGTGCAGCAGCAGCGCGTCCTTCTGCAGGCCAAAGAACTCCATCTCGTTTTGACGTGCCGGCACAATCTGGCGATCGACCACATGCGCGCCCGCCTTCATGTCATTATCGGCACACAGCGCGGTAAACGTCTGCAGCGTCGAAGCGTGGAACTGGCGGTTGATGTGCGGCGTGGAGACAAAGGTGCCACGGCCCTGCTGCTTAACCAGGTAGCCATCGGAGCACAGCTCCTCGACGGCGCGGCGCACCGTAATGCGGCTCACGTCGTACTGCTCGGCTAGCTCAAGCTCGGACGGAATACGCTCCTTGGGTGCATAAACACCTTTCTCGATCGCGTCCTTGATTTCGTCATAAATCTGCTGGTAAAGCGGTGCATTTTTGGGCGTAGGCATATCTAATCACTCTTATCGAAATATTGAAATAACTAATACGTATATAACGTCTAGTTTCATGTTACCTCATATTGATAAAACGATACACCCTCCCTACCAAAAAGCGACAGCTTCATTTTGGCAGGTTTTATCTGGGCAAACGAAAGTCCCTCGAAAGCAACGGGGCTTTCGTGGGGCTCATACGGAAGGGTTGCGCCGGGCCGGTAAAATGCCAAAACCCTACTTGCCGTCGTCCTGCTGCAGGCTGTCCTGCTCGCTGAGGCGCGCCTGCCTGCTGGCCATGCGTGCGGGCTTGTCGGGATCGGGAACGGCCGTGGGCATGGGCTCGTCGACATGACCTCCCCACCAGCCGCCCACAAAGTTGAGCGTGTGGAACACGTTGATCACGGCGCCGGGATCAATGTCGCACACCAGCTTGATAATGTCCTGGCTCTCGTAGGTCGATACAACGGCGTGCAGCAGGTACATCTTCTCGCGGCTGTATCCGCCAATGACCTCGGCGCAGCTAATGCCATGCTGAAAATGGTCAACATAGGCGGTCATGACCTCGTCTGCCTTGCGCGTCGTGATCTGCAGCGTCACGCGGTCGTAGCGACGATAGAAACTGTCGATGGTCTTGGTCGAAATAAACTGGAACACGATGGAATACGCCGCCTTGTCCCAGCCAAACATAAAACCAAAGATCGCCAGGATAAAGCAGTTGAAACCAAAGATGACGCCCCAGATGGTCTTGCCCGTGTGGTTGGAAACCCACAGCGCGATAAAGTCGGTGCCGCCGGTGGATGCGCCGGACTTAAGCGCGATGGCAGCGCCCAGACCCGAGACTACGCCGCCAAAAATGATGAGCATGATCTTGTCGCCTAAAAACGGCGCGAAGTGAAAGACGTTGAGGAACAGCGACGAGAGCACGACCTGCATCATCGAGAAGATGACGAAGCGCTTGCTAATGCCACTCCAACATAGGAGCGCCACGGGGATGTTGAGCGCGAGCATACCGAGCGAGATGTCGATGTGAACGCCGCCGAGCGAGGTAACGCGATCGAGCAGGACCGCGACGCCGGTGAGGCCGCTCGGAAGCAGGTCGGCGGGCTGAATGAATGCCTGGATCAGAAATGTCTGGAGAACGGCGGAAATTGTGACCGCCACTGCAGTAATGGCGCGGCGGACGATGGTGAGACGGCCGAGCACGAGCACTCGGTCCGTGAGGTGATCGATGGCGTTCGCCACGTAGGCTCCTTTCGAAGACAGATGTGGTTGTGGGGCATGCCCGCGATTGTAGCATGGAGCGTACGGGGGCGCTTCAATCCACTCTCCCTCGACAACCAAAACGGGGCCAGCAACCCCCACGACCAAAGGCCCAAATTACAAGTGAGTAGACTTTTTACGATCTGCCGAGCACACCCAAAACCGCCACCCCTGTGACCCGCGGTTTTACAAAGGAAGATATGCATTGTGCTCGGCCTGCGCCAAAAAGTCTACTCACTTAGCCCGAATCGAAGCCAAACAGATCAAAATCGAAACCAAATTGAGCCAGTCCACCGCAAAAAACGTTTGAACCCGTGCTTCTCGCGGCGGATTGACACTACAAAGCGGCCAAAATGTCGGTCAGATTATCAATAACGGCATCGGCTCGCGATTGATCGAGGTTGACGCCCTCGTGCGGACGCAGCGCCAGGACGCGGGCGCCGGAGCGCTTGCCAGCCTCGATCCCCAAAGGCGAATCCTCGATAACCAGGCACTCGGCGGGCTCCACCCCCAGCGCCTCCATGGCACGCAGGTAGATCTCGGGATCGGGCTTAAACGCACTGCACTCGTGGCCGCTGATGGTGTAATCCAGCACATCGGCAATGCCAGTGATCTCCACCAGCTCGTCAATAAGCTCGCGATAGGACGAGCTCGCGATGGCGCACTTCACGCCGCGCTCGTGCAGCTTGCGCATCACCGGCTCCGCCTGCTCGTTAAGCAGCTCGGCATACGGAACGGGGTGATCCGGGCTATAGACCTGCTTGTACTCAACGCGCAGGCGCTCGCGCAGTTCAACATCGTCGGGCACCAGCGCCTCCCAAATGGCAGGCTCGTTAGACCCCGAAAGATCGGGAATCTCGTCAAAGTGGAAGCCCTTCTCCTCCATAAACGCCACGCGACGACGGTTGTAGAACCACTCGGTATCGACCAGCACGCCGTCCATGTCAAACAGCACTGCCTTGATCATACGCATCTCCTCCCACCTGCCAAAAAGAGTCAGGTTTATTTTGGTGGGTTTTATCTGGGGTTTTGCGGCGCGGCAGACACGCCCTCCCCAAAGCAAAAAAGGGGACGGGGCGAAAACCCCATCCCCTCTCAATCAGCCCGTAAGGTCTACTTACTTGTGATTAGTAGGAAAGCTTCCACATGTAGCGACGCATGGTCAGCGGGTGCTGACGGGCCTCGGCGATCTGGTTGCCGTACTCGCGCATAACGGCGAGGTGCAGCAGCGGGTTGAAGTAGGTGACGACGCTCGCGGGCACGGCGTCAGCCAGGCCGTAGTCCTTGGAGTCGATCAGAGCGACCTTGGCGCCCATGCGCTCAAGGAAGGTGAGGGCGCGGGCATCCATCGGACGGGTAGCGCCATCGGACATGAAGAAGACGTAGGGCTTACCCTCGGTGGAAACCTCGAACGGGCCGTGGAAGTACTCGCCGGTGTTGTAGGCGGCGGCGTCGATCCACTGCATCTCGGTGAACAGGAAGGCGGCGTGAGAATAAGCCATCTTCTCGGAGGCACCGGAAGCCATGAAGTAGATCATCTTGTCGTCCTTGAAGTCCTCGGCGAACTTCTTGGCGAGCTTCTTGCAGTGCTGAGCGGCGTTCTCGCAGAGCTCGAAGACGTTGGTGAGGCCGGTGATCATGTCCTCGTAGTGGTCATAGCCCTCGGTCTGCTGAAGGATCTCGACAGCAAGAGCGATGGCGTAGCCGGGCTTCTCGCACTTGGCAGCGAAGTTGGCGTGGAAGCCGTGAACGATGACGTAGTCAGCGTCGACGGTCAGAGCGGAGCCAGCCTTGTTGGTGAGGGAGACGACCGGGCAGTTGTGCTTCTTGGCGGTCTTGTTGGCCTCGACGGTCTCGGGCGTGGAGCCACCGAGGGAGCAGGTGATCACGAAGGTGTGCTCGTTGACCCAGGAAGGCGTGTCGTAGTTGAACTCGTTAGCAGTGAAGATCTGAACGTTCAGCTTGTCCGTGTTGTTGGCCAGGAAGTACTTGGCGGGGTAAAGGTCGGACATGGAAGCACCGCAGCCGACGAAAGCGACGCTGTGGATCTCGTGGTTGGACAGGACGTCAGCGACGATCTGCTTAGGGAGGTTAAGGTCGATCTCGTACATCTGACACATTCCTTTCAATTTTTGCGGCGCCACATTGCCGGGCGCTCGCAGGGTTACCGTGGTTTGGACCGAGTCGCCGGCCCGTTGAGGATGCGACAAGGGGACTGTCCCATTGTCGCATTTTGGGAATGGAAGCCTGCCTGGGGTATGGGATGCCAGGCAGGCCCCCGGGGGAAAGCGGTTAGACGCTTGGTCGCGACTAGGCCAGGATGCCGGCCGCGGAGAGGGCGATGCCGCCCACGATGGCGATCACGAGAAGCCAACCGGTGTTGACGTTCTTCTTGATGAGCCAGTACATAAGGCCGGTGAGGCCAAGGGAGATCATCTGGGGCATCATGCCGTCCAGGATGTCCTGGATAACGACGGTGCCCTCAGCGAACTGCAGCGGGGTGGTGGCGCCGATCAGCGTAGCGATCATGCCACCCACGGACATAAGACCCACAATGCCGCAGACATACATGAGCTTCTCCATGAGGTCGCCGCCCTGAAGCTTGCTCAGGTACTCGTGGCCGCCCTGATAGCCCATCTTGGCTGCGAACCAAGTGATCACCACAGAGGGGACGATGGAGATGAGCATGGCCAGGATCGGACCCATGATGGAGCCCTGCTGAGCCAGCTGAACGCCCAGGCCAAAGGCGATAACGCGGATGGTGCCCTGGAAGAAGGAGTCACCGATGCCGGAAAGCGGACCCATGAGGGAGGTCTTGACCGCGTTGATCGAATCGGGATCGAAGTTCTCGGGATCCTTGGCGTACTCCTCCTCCATGGAGGCGGAGAGGCCCAGGATGAAAGCGCTCGTCTGCGGGGTGCAGTTGTAGAACGCCATGTGACGGTGGTAAGCCTCTTTCTTAGCAGCGAGCTGCTTGGGGTCGGACTCATCCGGATAGAGGCGATCGAGCGTGGGAACCATGCCGTAGAGGAAGCCCATGTTCATCTGACGCTCGTAGTTCCAAGAGGCCTGGATGGCCCAGGAGCGCCAGAAGAACTGGCTGACCTTCTTGTTCAGGGACACGTCCTTGGTTGCGGTTGCCATAGTGTGTTCCTCCTTAGTCTTCGTCGTCTTCGAGCGGATCGTAGTCGGAATCGACACCGGCGGCTGCATGGGAACCGTTGAACTTGAAGCCCATGAAGACGACAGCCAGGCACACACCGATCAGAGCGACCGCGATGACGGACAGGTTGAGGTAAGCGGCGAGCAGGAAACCGATGAACAGGAACGGAGTCATACCCTTCTTGATCATCATGGTGAGCAGCAGGGCCAAGCCGTAGGCAGTCATGATCTTGGTCGAAACGTTAAGACCAGTGGACAGCCACTCGGGAACCATGTTGACGATGGCCTGAACCAGGTCGGTGCCAACAAAGACGGCGAGGAAGATCGGCAGGAAGTACATGATGGCGTACAGACCGGAGCCGGCGCAGATGTGCATACGGTAGGCGGTCTTGAAGTTACCGTTATCGATCGCGTTATCTGCCACATGGGTGAGGGCGGCGATGATGGAACGGAACACGATGCCGAGGAGCTGACCCAGGACGGCGACCGGGATGGCGATCGTCATGGCGGTCTCGGCGGAAGCATCGGTCAGGCACGCAAAGGCAGCGGCCACGATGCCGCCCAGGACCATATCGGGCGGAACGGCGGCGCCGACCTGCACCAGGCCCATGGACACGAGCTCGACGGCGGCACCGACGGCAAGGCCGGTGGGCACATCGCCCAGCAGCAGACCGACGAGCGTAGCGCCAACGAGGGGCTGCTCGAAGTTAAGACGACCGAGCAGGCGGGAGTCCCACATGCAGAACACGCCGACGAGGCCGACGAGCACCGCACTGATGAACGTATTCATACCCTTCTCCTTTCAGTCAGGCAAAAGCCTGGTTGATTACAGCTTGGCGTCGATGTCGACGCTCTGATACGTAGGGGTCTGCTGGACATAGAGCTTAATGCCCATGTCGAGCAGCTGGTTGACGTCGGCCTTCTGGGTGGCGTCGAGGAAGACGGAGCTGTCCTTGCCGCCGACCTGATCGGCACCGTCGTGGTTGGCGGTGGCGCCCAGGTTGATGGCGTCGAGCTTGTAGCCCTGGCAGAACTGCAGCATCTCGGCCGTGTTGCCAAAGACGAACATGACGCGCTCGCCGAGGGTGTTGAGCTTGTCCATCTTGGCGAGAGCACGCTCGACGGTGAAGACGTTCAGACGCACGCCCTGGGGCTTGGCCAGCTTAAGAGCGCCCTTCTTGATGTCATCGTTGGCGGCAGCGTTGTCGACGACGATGATGCGCTCGGCCTGGACCTTGGTGGTCCAGGTAAAGACGACCTGGCCGTGCAGCAGACGGTAGTCAAGACGTGCGAGGACGATCTTGGCGGGACCGGAGCTGTGACGGGACGCCTTGGCCTTCTTGGCGGGAGCCGCGGCGGGCTGGGCCGGTGCGTTGGGGTTGGTCAGACCGTTGCGGGCCTCGTTGATGAGGGCCGCGAGCTCGGCGCCCTCGACGGGGACGGGGCTCATAGCGAGCGTGAGCGCCAGCGGGATGTTGAAACCGCTGACAACCGTGAACTTCGTGCCGTTCTTAGAAAGCTCGACCATGCTGTTGTTGACCGAGCTGCCGAGCATATCGGTCAGCACATAGACGGTGTCGTCCGCGTTGAACGTGGCGATCATGGCGTCCACCTTATTGGTGATGGGCTCCTTGTCGTCACGAGCAAGCGACACGACGTGGACGTTCGACACGTCGCCGAGAACCATCTCGAGCGTGTCTTTGGCGCCTGCGGCCAGGCCGCCATGAGATGCGAGAATGATCTGATTCATCTTGCCTCCTCCTTTTCGTTATGGTCATTATAACGTCTTATACGTTGCGGATATTGCTAATTAGTATAAAGACCGTTCGCGGATGAAAATCGACCGTTGACGGGTTTAACGTACTTGAAACGTTGGGGCTGGGTTGGCCGGCGCTGACTGGATAACCCCAGATCAGACGCCTCGCCAATCCCCTATCGCACAAAGTACCAGGGGCTTTCCTGCACGGTGGGCTCCAGCGCGATGCCGGTGCGCTCGCGGAACAGATCCATGTCCTGCGATTTCTCCGTCCACCACGCGTTGGGCTTAAAGGTCATGCTCTCAACGATATGGCCGACAAAGGCACTGTTGCGCAGCTTGGAGAAATCGGTGTTCATGATCAGGATGGACGCGAGCACCAGCACGATGCCCAGGACCTTGATCGCGCCGGCGGGCTCGGCATAGACACCAATGCCCACCAGTACGGTGACGACCGTCTCGAAAGACATTACGACGGGAACTTTCGATGTCTCGAGCCCCATGGACAGACCCTGCATATATAAGATGTAGGCCACGGCTGTGGGGATGAGTCCAAAGCCAAGGAACAACAGCAGCAGCTGTGGCGACATTGCCGCGGCGACATCCGGCCACGGAGCCGCGATAGCTGCCATAACCACACCGCCAAAAACAAAGCCCCAAAACGTGACAGCCAGCGGGTGGACCGTCTTGGTTGCTATCCGGCTAAACACCGCGAGCGACGCACCGCAAAAGCCTGCAATCACGCCCGACGTGACGCCCCAAACCGAAAAATGAAAACCGGAAAGGTCGCCATTGGTCACTGCAAGCACGCAGCCAACGATGTTAAAGACAATGGCAACGAGTTTGTTGGGGGTCACGTCCTCGCGATAAAGCACGCGGCCGAGCATGACGCCAAACACCGGCGAGGTGTAGAGCAGCACCGAGGCCGTGGACATGCCGACCTCGCCCATGCACTCGTAATAGCAGGTGTTGGCGACGGCCAAGCCGACGATACCGACAAGTGCGCAGGGGACGAGCTCTTTGGGGCTTGCCTTGAATAGCGCCAGGGGACCCTGAGCCACGGTAGACCCCTCACCCGGACGGCAGCCCATAAACATCAGGACCGGCGCCAAGACAAGCGCTCCGACCAACAAGCGAAAGGCAGCCATGCTCTGGGACGAAACGCCCATGGCCGCAATGCCGTTTACAAAGATTCCGATGCTGCCCCACATAAGCGCGGCGATCAGCACCAGCACATAGCCCAGATTGCTTTTCTTCAACGCAGCCTCCTCGGTATTGTTTCCAATATGTTTCACACTACGTTATAGTCGTTATATACATTTTTCAAGACACAAATCGGTGAGCGGAAAAATGATCCGCTGGGGACGGAGGAAAACGGATCACTGAGGGGCTGGTCTGAGTCAGTGATCCGTTTTCCTCCATCCCCAGCGGATTACTTGGCGGTTGCGGTGAAATAGTTCCTAAATAGAGGCTTCAAGCCCCCAAACAGGAACTATTCCACCGCAACTTATGAGGACATCGAGCTGTTAGGCCGCTCTATCCCCTAGTAGTCAAGCTTCCACATGTAGCGGCGCGTCATGTAGTCCTTGTGGGTGACGGCGGAAAGCGCACGCATGTAGACGTTGTTGAGGATCGGGGCAAAGATCAGGTGGTTGAAGTACTCGCTCACGCTGTCCTTGATGTCGTTGAGGCCGAGCTCCTTGGCGTCGAGCTGATAGACGCGCTCGCCACCGTACTGGTTGACGAAGCGGATGCCGCGCTCGTCGTTGCAGCGGCTGCGGCCGACGCTGATGAGCTGGAACAGCGAGGTGCGCTTGTCCAGAATCTCGAAGGGGCCATGGAAGAAATCGCAGGTGTTGATGGTGCAGGAGTCGATCTGCAGCATCTCCTGCACGTTGCAGATGCTAAAGACGTAGGCGGCACCAAAGAGCGGGCCCTGGGCCATGACGTTGATGCAGGGCTTGTCGGCGTTCTGCTCGGCCCACTTGGCAGCGAGCGGACGGGTGTACTCGACGGCCTTGCGATAGATGGGGTCGACCAAGTCGAACGCGGCCATAGCGGTCTCGTACTCGGCATAGCCCTCGGTCTGCTGCGTAAGCTCCATGGCAATCATGGTCACGACGGCGGAGTTGGTGCGGCCCATGCAGGACTCATCGACGGCCAGGCTATCGTACTGGATCTTGTAGTCGCAGACCTCGGTAAGGCCGGACTCGTCGACATAGATGGCGATGGTGCTGGCGCCGTGGTCCTTGGCGACCTGGGCGGCGACGATGGTCTCCTTGGTGCCGCGCATGGACACGACCACGGCCAGGGTGTTCTCGTTGACGTAGGCCGGGGTGGCGTGCACGAACTCGTTGCTGGTGTAGCTGGAGCTCACGACCTGCGTGGCCTCGTGCTCCATAAAGTACTGGGCAGGATAGTTGCCGCCGTTGGATCCGCCAGCGCCAATCCACACGACGCGCTTGATGCCGCCCTTGTCTGCCTTGTCAGCCAAAACCTGGGAGACGACATCCTTAACCTGTTCCTGAGTAGTCATCGTGCATCAGCCTTTCTTCTCGTTTGATGCTCTCGATGGCATACAAGTTACATACATGTTTTGGTTATGTCGACTAGTTGTATGCTATATTTGTCTTAGAAATTTTGTTGGTAAGGTTTTCGGCAATCCATTACCAGCGGTTTTGTTGTCATGTTGGATACATGCTTTGTTCGGTAAGTATACAAGTTAGATACAGGTTGATCGCATGAACGCTTCGTCTAAAAAGAAACTGGCCCAATACGAGCGCTTGGCGGGCATGCTGCGCGACCGCATCGCCGCCGGCACCTACGCACGCGGAGACAAGCTGCCGTCCGAGATGGAGCTCATGGACGAATCGGGGCTGTCACGCAGCACCGTGCGCCACGCCCTTAAGGTGCTCGTTGATGAGGGCCTGGTGCGCACCGAGCGCGGGCGTGGCGCCTTTGTGGCCGACACGCCCGCGCTCCACGAGAACAACCTGGTGTTTTCGAGCTATACCAAGCAGGTCGAAGGCCAGGGCATGAAGCCCACCACGCGCACCGTGGACTCGGGCTTTGCCAAGGCGGCCGGCAGCATAGCTAAGTTCTTTGACGCCGCCGTGGGCAGCAAGCTCGTCAAACTTGTCCGCCTGCGCTACCTGGACGACGCGCCGCTGTGCCTGGAGACCACCTACCTGCCGCCAAGCTTCGAGACGCTCATCGATCGCGATATTAACGGTTCACTCTACGCCACGCTGCGACAGGAGTTCCATCGCGCGCCGGCACAGGGGCATAAGACCTTTGAGGTGTGCTACGCCTCGCAAAACGAGGCGTTTTTGCTCAACGTTGAGCGCGGGCAGGCGTTGATCCTAATCACCGACTACGTCTACGACACCGACGGTCGCCCGCTCCACGTCTCCAAGCGCATCCAACGCACCGACCGCGCCAAATACACCGAGCCCATCGGCTAACCTGCCAAAATAAACCTGTCCCTAAATGGTAGGTTTGGGAAGGTCGGGGAACCAGGTTGGTTTGGGTTGGTTGGGTGTGCGCTCGGCCAGGACCAGCTCCATCCAGCACATGTCGTACCAGCGGCCGAACTTTTGAGCGCAGCGGTCAAAGGCACCCACCAGGCGATACCCCATATGGGCATGGAAATCCTGGCTGTTGTGCGTCAGGTACTCGTCGTCCTTATCGTGCGGCACGGCAATGAGCGCGCACATGTTGGTGATGCCCATCGCGACCAGGCATTGCTTCAGCGCGTCGTGCAGCTTGCGACCCAGCCCGCCATGGCGCACATCGCGTGCCAGGTAGATCGACGTCTCGACCGACCAGTCGTAGGCCTCGCGGCCGTTAAGCGGACTCACATAGGCATAGCCTACCGGACGCCCGTCCAACTCCATCACCAGATACGGATAGCGCTTGAGCGTACGCTCAATACGCCCGGCGAACTCCTCAACGCTCGGCACCTCGTATTCGCAGGTAATCGCCGTCTCGCGCACATACGGCTCGTAAATGGCAAGCAACTCCGGCGCATCATCGGGCGTCGCCAGGCGAATCGTCGGCTCGGACATCTCGGTCATACAACCCTTCTCCCCCAAAAGCAAAGGCCGCCCTGCGCCAAGCTCAGGCGTAGGGCGGCCCCTTGTCATTACATCAGGCTACAGGACAGCCGCCAACGCGTCGATATCCTCCTGCGTCGTGGCCCAGCTGGTGCAAAAACGCACCACCGTGTGGGTCTCGTCGTACTTTTCCCAGTACTCGATCGAGGCATGCTCGCGAATGCGGGCCATGTCCTCGTTGGGCAGAATCACAAACTGCTGGTTTGTAGGCGTCTCCAAGAAGAACTGGTAGCCGCGCTCGTGCAGCACGCGGCGAAGCGCCTGCGCGGTTTCGATCGCCTGGCGACCAATCTCAAAATACAGGCCATCGGCAAAGAGCGCCTCAAACTGCACGCCCGTGAGGCGGCCCTTGGCCAACAGCGCGCCGTGCTGCTTAATACGCGGAATGGGATGCGCCGGGGCGTGCATGCCGCAAAACACCACGGCCTCGCCGCACAGAGCGCCGCACTTGGTGCCGCCGATGTAGAACACGTCACACAGCTGCGCCAGCTCGGGCAGGGTAATGTCGCACTCATCGGCCGCCAGCGCATAGGCCAGGCGGGCGCCATCCACAAACAGCGGAATCTCACGCTTCTGGCACACTGCATGGATCGCCGCGAGCTCGGCCTTGGAGTACAGCGTGCCGTACTCGGTCGATAGACTCACGTACACGGCGCCCGGGAACACCGTGTGCTCGTAGCTCTCGTTTTCGTAGAACACCTGGATATAGTTCTCGAGGTCCTCGGCGTGCATCTTGCCCTCGTAGCCGGGGATGGTGAGCACCTTGTGGCCGCCAAACTCGATGGCGCCTGCCTCGTGACAGGCGACGTGGCCGGTCTCGGCAGCAACGACGCCCTCGTACGGCGCAAGCAACATGTCGATCACCGTCGCGTTGGCCTGCGTGCCGCCCACCAGAAAAAACACGTCGGCATCGGGGGCCTGACAGGCCTCGCGGATAAGTTGCTTGGCACGCTCGGTGTGAGCATCGGTACCGTAGCCGGGCTGCGGCTCCATATTGGTGTCGACAAGCGCCTGCAGCACCGCCGGATGTGCACCGTGGGAATAGTCGTTGTTAAACGCGAGCATGGCAATCCTCTCTTACCGGGTATCGGCCAGATGATTCAAACGGGGTTATTGTACGCCGTTGGGATAGGCGATGCGCGCGGCAAGGCACTCAAGTGCCAGTACCAGGGCAAAACCGCAGCTCACGTCACTCAAAAAGTGCGCTCCAATCACGATGCGCCCAAAGGCGACGAGCGCCGCGATCACAGCCGCCGCCCAAAAGGTCACGCGGCGACGCGAAGGTTTTTCCTTAAAGGCTGCCGCGGGAAGCCCGGCGAGCATAAGGCCAATCGCCGCATGCGCCGTGTGTCCGCTCGCAAACGACTTGAACCCGTCCTTGATCACGCCGGCGGCGATATAGGTCCACTTGTCGGGATTGCCGATCACCCACCACGGCTGAAAATTGAGCCCCGGCGTGACCTCGATCACGCGCATGCGCGGACGCGACCACAACGGCTTAACAATGACGTTGAGGATAATGGCCTGAGCGACCCACACGGCAAGCACCATCAACGCCCAGCGCGTAAGCTCGCCGGGCTCGGTCGTGCGCGTGAGGCGGTAGGCAATGAGGTTGGCTGCGATGACCAACGCAAACGTCAGAACCAGCTGAAACGCAATAAGCTTGCCGCCGACGCGCAGCGATCCGATAATCTCGTAGCCGACCAGCCCCACGTTGATCAGAACGCCCAGCGCAGCGAGCCACTTGCTCGCCTTGGAATTGGGGCGTGCCGAGCGCACGAGCATAACGCCCGCGATGCTCGCCGTCAGCTCGAACGGCAGCTCACCGGCCGCCTCGACAAAGCGACCGTACATGCTGCCGATGTTGAACAGCGCACTCGAGATTTGATAATCAAAGAAGCTGCCCACGCCCAGACAAAGGCACAGAACAACTGCGATAATGGCGACATCTTTCTTATAGATGTATCCGAACATGCTTTCCTTTCGGTCGGGCGAAGGGCGGTCAACCTGCAATGTGGGTGAGACGAAGATGGCTTTGTCCCGTAAATACCCTTACAGGTTGAGCATAAGTAAGCGAAAACGTTCCATTTGTGGCAAGGTGGCCCGAAGGAGGAGGGAAGCGTACTTGCGTACGCGACCGACGAGTGAGGGTCAGATTGCCCAAATGGGGCGTTTGCAGCGTCGACCCGTTAGTCGTCGTCGCTCGCACCCAGCTGCTGCAGCAGCATGAGCGCGGCCGCCACGGGGCCGGTGCCGTCGTTGGCGTCGAGGCCACGACCCAGGCCGCTGCCCGCGCCGGCGCCCGCCTTGTAGGGCACCGACAACTTGCGGCTCTTGGGAAAGTTCACCGCGCCATAGCGGGTCTTAAGCTCAAAGGCCACCTTCTTGGGCACGTCAACCCCCAGGAAGGTAATGCGTCCACCGCTGAGCGTGACGTTCTCGAGCCCCAGGCGCTCGCCGCGAATACGAATGCGAGCGCGGTTGAACAGGTTGAGTCCCGCCAACGGCAGCTCGCCATGCGCAGCCTCGGTCTCCTCCTGCACCTCGTCGATACTCTCCAGGTCCTCAGCCGCCGCGAGCTTGCGGTACACGAGCACGCGCTGGTCCACCGCCGGCATGTACTCCTCGGACAAGAGGTAGTCGGCCGGCAGGTTGATACCCACGCTCGCCGCCTCCACGCCGGCATCGTCGTCGCCGCGCGCCTCGGCCACGGCCTGTCCCAGCATCTGCGTAAACAGGTCAAAGCCCACACTCGACAGGTTGCCGTGCTGCTCGGCGCCCATGAGCGAACCGGCACCGCGGATCTCCAGGTCGCGCATGGCGATGCGCATGCCGCTGCCCAGGTCCTGGAACTCGGAAAGCGCGGTCAGGCGCGCCGTTGCCTCCTCGGTGAGCGGCAGCTCGCCCGGGAACATAAAGTACGCATAGGCCTGCGTGGCAGAACGGCCCACGCGGCCCTTAAGCTGGTAGAGCTGTGCCAGACCCAGACGCTGCGAGTCCTCGATGATGAGCGTGTTGGCGGTCGCGTTATCGATGCCACTCTCCACGATGGTCGTGGCGATAAGCACGTCGATCTTCTTGGTCGCGAACTCGATCATCACGTCCTCGACCTCGCGCGGGCTCATCTTGCCGTGTGCTACGCCCACGCGCGCCTCGGGCGCGGCCTCGTGCACGCGCGCCACGGCATCGTCGATGGTCTTGACGCGGTTGGACACGTAATACACCTGACCGCCGCGGCCCACCTCCAGGCGAATCGCCGCACTCACCACGTCGGGGTCGTACTCCCCCACGTGCACGATCACGGGACGACGCCCGGTCGGCGGCGTGGTGATCAGGCTCATGTCGCGCACGCCACTCGTGGCCATCTGCATGGTTCGCGGAATAGGCGTTGCCGAGAGTGTGAGCACGTCGATTTGCTCGCGCAGGTTTTTGAGCTGCTCCTTGTGCTGCACACCAAAGCGCTGCTCTTCGTCGATGATCACCATACCCAGGTTCTTGGGGTTCACATCGGCAGAAAGTAAGCGGTGCGTGCCGATCAGCACATCAATCGTGCCCTCGGCAAATGCCTTGAGCGCGCGCTTTTGCTGCGCCGGGGTACGGAAGCGGCTGAGCACCTCGACCTCCAGGCCAAACGGGGCAAAACGCTCAAAGAATGTCTCGTAGTGCTGTTGGGCCAGAATGGTCGTGGGGCAGAGCACCATGACCTGGCGGCCGGAGTCCACGCACTTAAAGGCCGCGCGCAGGGCGACCTCGGTCTTGCCGAAACCCACGTCGCCGCACAGCAGGCGGTCCATGGGCTTGGGCGCCTCCATGTCGGCCTTGATGTCGGCGATGGCCTCCAGCTGGTCGCGCGTCTCGTCGTAGGGGAAGCTCTGCTCCATCTCGATCTGCTCGGGCGTATCGGGCGGACAGGCGATACCGGTAATCGACGAGCGGCGCGTATACAGGTCGACCAGGTCAAACGCCAGCTTTTTGGCATTCTTGCGCGCCTTGTTGGTGGCCCGCGTCCAGTCGGCGGTGTTGAGCCTGGTCAAGCGCGGTTTATCGCCGTCGGGACCAACGTAGCACGTAATGCGGTCAACCTGCTCCAGCGGCACGTAGAGCTTGTCGCCATCGGCGTATTCCAGCAAAAAGTAGTCGCGTTCCTTGCCGCCCACTTCCTGACGCGCGATCTCGCTAAAGAGCGCGATGCCGTGGGTAGCGTGCACCACGTAGTCGCCCGGCTTAAACGGGAAGGTGATCTGCGTAATGTCAACCTTGCGGCGGCTGCGCGCGCGGTTGGCATCCATGCGGGCGTTGAGGTCGGCAATCGAGAACACGGCCAAATTGGCGTCGGGCACCACCACGCCCTGTGGCAGGGCAGCGTCCACAAAGGTCACGCGCCCGCGCGAGATGGTGGGCACGGCGGCGCCGGCGGCAGCCTGCGCGGCGCCCGCCTCGAGCGAACGGGCGTTGAGCGCATCGGCCTTTCGCTCGCGAATGGAAGCATGGGCCTCCTGGCGTGCGGCACGGTCGGCGGAATCCGCCGCTGCCACGCGCACGCGGTCGCCGATGGCGCCGGCGTTTTCGGGCGCCGCGGTCAGCGATTCCTCAAAGGTAATGCCCTCGTCGCCAAAGGTGAGCTCCATCGACTCGCGCGCGCCGCGGTCGGGGATGGCAAACACGCAGGCATAGCGCTTGCCCACGACCTCCTGGATGCGCGTCATAAAACGGTTGTCCGAGCCTGCGATGGCAGGCTGCTCAATCTTGAGCTCGGCCGTCACCGCACCGCCGGCGCGGATGAGACTCACATAGTTCAGGCGTTGCTGGGAACCAAAGTCGAGTTGCTGGGCACGCACGTACAGGCCGTCCAGACGGTCGACCCCCGCCTCGCCGGCACGTGCCTCGATATCCTCGTAGGCGCGCAGGCAATCGTCGAACAGCGAGCGCGGCTCGGACAGAACCACGAGCGCCTTGCCGCTCACGTGCGCCAACGGGCTTACGGTCTGGCCGTACATCACCGGCAAAAAGCGGTCGAGCTCGGGCGTGACGATGCGCGCATCCACCATCTCGAGCAGCGCCGCCAGTTTGCTGTCATCCTGGCTGGCGCGATAGAGCGCCACATGCATGTTGTGGACGGCCTCGTCGGTGAGTGCCAGTTCGCGGCAGGGAAAGATTTCGATGCTGTCCTCGTTGCCGATGGTCTGCCCCGTGGAGCTCACCATGCGGCGGATGCGGTCAATCTCGTCGCCGAAGAACTCGATGCGCACGGGTGCCTTTTCCTGTGCGGGGAACACCTCGACGGTGTCGCCGTGAACGCGAAACAAGCCGGGCGCATCGGCGGCGCCGGCATTGGTGTAGCCCATGCCCACCAAGCGCTGCGGCACCTCGTCAAAGGGAATCTCCTCGCCCACCGCAAAAGTAGTGGACTCCCAGTAGCGGCTCTCGACCGGCGGCACGCAGCGCAGCAGCGCGCGAGCCGAGGCGACCATGATGCAGTTGTCCCCGCGCACGATGCGCCCCAGAGCCTCGCAGCGCTGCGCCACCACGGCGTCGTCCGGCGCCTGCTCGCGCCACGGATAGTCCTTGCGCTCAGGAAAACGACACACGTGCGCCAGGCCCACGTAGGCGGCAAGGCTACGCGCGGCGCGATCGGCCGCATCCTCGCCGCTCACGATATAGACCGTCGGG